>MHBL01000428.1 GCA_001803235.1 Lentisphaerae bacterium RIFOXYA12_64_32 | reverse complement strand
AAGTGACTAATGATAAGCATATTAGATTTTGTAGGTATGCTTGAAGGCGTTCTTAGATCATTTGGTCTGAGCATAGCGGAATCAGTTTAAGGTTCTTCTGGTGGGGATCAGGCATGCCGCGTTGCGTCACCGGGCGACTGGGGGCAGGCGCAGTGTGGTGGTATCTGCCTTGGTGAGCACGTTTTGGCGGTTCGCGGGCGGGGCGTGAGCGGTTGGGCGTCAGGGCAGGAGGGCTGCGGTGAGGATTCGTGAGGTCTTCGGACTGGGCGTGTTGGCGTGCGCGGTGGTGGTCCCTGGCCGACTGTGGGCGCAGGCGCCGCAGCCGACGCCTGCGCCTGCCGCACCCGCGACGACTGAGGTACCGGCGCCCACGTCGCGGGTTGCGGCGGTGCTGGGGCGTGACGGGGCGGGGACCGATCTCACGGCGCGGCTGACGGCGGCGCAGGCGTTGGGGAACGAGCTGCAGCCGGTCGAGCTCGCGGCGCTGTACGCGTTCATGGCCCGCAAGGCGGGCGAGGATGCGTTGCCGGTGGACAAGCTCGCGGTCATCAAGAACGACGTGGCGAACGCGCTGCTGAACCAGACCCGGCCGCCGCGCGAGTTCGGGCCGTGCCTGGTCCGTATGTTCAGCGACAGGACGCATGACACGCTGTGGCGCGACTTCTGCGCGCAGTTCCTGGGCCGTTGGTATCCGCGGACGAGCGGCGACGAACGCGTGCAAATCCGTGACGTGCTCTGGCAGGCGACAGCCGAGACGGACACGCAGGTCGCGGGCACGGCGTTGATCGCGCTGCGCGACAATGTGGCTCAGGGCGACATTGACAAGGACCGGCTGGCGCGGCGCGCCTGCGAGCTGGCCGCGGACGCCAAGGTCTGTGAGCCGGTGCGGGTGACGGCCCTGCAGGTCTGTGCCGGACTCGGTCACGCACCGGCCCTGGCGCTGGCCCGGGAGATCGTGAACGGCAACAGCGGCGCGTGCCTGAAGATGTCCGCCGTGGCCGCCATCGGCATGCTCGGTGACGCGTCCGACCTGGCGTGCCTCGAGCGACTGAGCCAGAGCCCCGACGTCCGGCTCCGCAATGCGGCGACATCTGCACGGCAGCGATGCCGGGGCTCTGCCCCGGACCCCGCCGGGGGGCGTCGTTGACTCCCCCCGTGCCCCCCTCGGGCACTTGGAAACGGCGCGCGACGGGGTACCGTCCCGTGCCGTTTCCAAGTGCGCTGGCCGATGTGCAACCCAGTGCGCCCGGTGCCGGCCGCGCTCAGCGCACTCGGTGACGCGTCCGACCTGCCGTGCCTTGAGCGACTGAGCCGGAGCCCCGACGTCCGGCTCCGCAACGCCGCGAACTCCGCGCGGCAGCGCCTGAGGTAGAGGCGCGGGATGGCAACGTAATGCGTCAGCGCCCCCCGGGCGGATGCGCCCGATCATGTGTGGGCGTTACTCACTGGTTTGTCCGGGTCGTTCTGGCAACGTGGCGGGAGCGGCTCGCTCCCGCGGGTGCAACATGGGAGTCCGTTGCCATGCGTTTTCCCCCCACGACTGGCGCATTACATGGCAACCGAGCGCGGGGGAGCTGCCACCCGCGCTTCGCGCTCGCATTCCCCTGCTGATGGTCGGGTTCTGGATCATCGCGGCGGTCGCCTGCGACCCGCGCCGCTTCCCCTTGCCGTGGGTGGTTGTATATTGCAGGGATTTCGGCCTGGTCAGCGCGGGGCGATGACTGTGCCGGCGCAGGTGCGCGGGCGCACAGCACGCCAACCAAGGACTAAGCGAGAACAGGGGCAGGTGCATCTGCCAGCGGGCGTCGCTCGATCCGTTTCCCGACTGCAGAACGGCTAGGAGGTCAGTATCCATGGGTAACATCATCTCGTGCAGGGTCGGCATCTTCAAGACGTTGCAGGTCGCATTCGAGAACTTCCTCGAAGCGGGCATCTACCATGCCGAAGTGCCGCCGCCGGCGGATGGGGACTACCAGGCTCTCGCGGAAAAGGCATCGGCATCGGGTATTGTGATCGCCACTCTGGCCACCGGCGTCGACCTGGACACTGACGAGAAAGCCGCCGTGCTGCACCCGGTCATCGACGGTGCAGCCGCGATCGGCGTCGCGAAGATCTTCGTCAGTGTCAAGGCGGCGGCTGAGCTGCCGCGCGAGCAGGCGATCGGACGGCTGCAGGCCCTGGCGCAGTATGCCGCCGACCGCCACGTCACGTTGTGCATGGAAACGCACCCCCCATTCGGCACCAACGGCACCGTGGCCCGCAACACGATCGCGGCCGTGAAGCACCCGGGGCTGCGTTACAACTTTGACACAGCCAATATCTACTACTACAACGAGAACACCGACTCCGTGAAGGAACTCAAGAAGGTCAAGGATCTCGTCGCCTCTGTTCACCTCAAGGACACGGACGGCGGCTTCAAGTCCGGGAACTTCCCGGCCCTGGGCAAGGGAGTGGTGGATTTCCCGACCGTCTTTGCGCTGCTCAAGGAACAGGGCTTCACGGGCCCGTACACGATGGAGATCGAGGGCAGCATTGTCGGCAAGTGCGACGACGCCGGCCGCACCGAGTTCCTGAAACAGTGCGTCGCGTACCTCTGCGAGATCGGCGCCATGGACTGAGGCATGGTTCACGGTTGGTCGAATCTGCGCTTACATCAGATAGCCTCATAACCTTGAACCTCTGAACCGTGAACCATGCCTCCGTTCGTGGCAGGTCCAGCCTGGTAAGGAGGCGGCATGCGCTACGTCTGCATGATTCTCGGGTTTCTGACCGGGAAGTGGAAGGTCAAGTGCGTCGAATGCGCGAGCCTCGACGGCGACGGCAAGTGCTACGGGCACAAGATGCCCGACGAGGTCGTCAACAGGGAAATCTCTTGCGGCTTCTGGCGCCCGAAGAAGTAGGCGCGGCCACTTTACCGCGGCTCGCGCCGATCGAGCTCGTGTCCCTCGCTACGCCCTTCTGCGGGCACCCGCTGTGCTGTGTCAGTCGCGGGTGCAGGTTTGGTGGTGGCTGGTCAGAGTGGCGGGAGCGGCTCGCTCCCGCGGGTGTCGGAGCGAGCCGCTCCGACCACTTTAGGCGCCAGCCCCGGCCAACCTTCGACCCTATCTCCACCCGCGGCTGACGCAACACCCCCCGCTTCGGTTGCGCCGTTGACACTGCGGCCCCAGCATCCTATCTTTCCCGGTAGTTTCGCCCAGGCTCGAAGTGCACAGAGGATTGATGAACAGTTTGCCTGACAACGCGGCCCTGCCGCTCCAGCCCTTGCCGTACCACGACGCGATGGTGGCGTACCTGCGGACGTACGAGGACGATCTCTGGACCTGGTTCTCGTCGGCCAAGGTGCGGACGGAGCAGGCGGACGCGGTGCGGCTGGACCTCTTGAAGAACGCCTACCGGATGGGGCGTGACACGCAGCCGGACCTGTACGCGGCCGCGGATGCGGCGGCGGCCGCTCTCGGCCTGTCCGTCCCGGCAACCGTGTACCAGCTCCAGGGCGGACTGGGCATGAATGCCTCGCTGGCCTACATTCCCGGTGAGATCCACGTCGTGCTGCAAGGGCCAGTGCTGGCGACCCTGAATGCCGTCGAACTCCGATCACTGCTCGGACACGAGTTTGCGCACTTCCTGTTCTACGAGTATCGCGACCGCCAGTTCCACACGGCCGCCGAAGTCCTGGCCGCCATGACTCGCGACCGCAAGGCGGAACCGCCGCATGCGGAGTCCGCGCGGCTTTACCAGCTCTACACCGAGGTGTTCTGCGACCGCGGCGCGCTGCGGGTCGGCGGCGACCTGGCCGCGGCCGTGGCCATGCAGGTCAAAATCGAAACCGGCCTGCGTGAGGTCAGCGCGACGGATTATCTGCGCCAGGCGGACGAGATCTTTCGGTTGGAGAAGCCCAGAACGGAGGAACTGACGCACCCGGAGAGCTTCATCCGGGCCCGGGCGCTGCAGCTCTGGAGCGCACAGGGCGACGCGGCGGCGGCGGAGATCGCACGCATGCTCGAGGGCCCGCCGTCCTTGGAGAGCCTGGATCTGCTCGGCAAGATGCGTGTCTCCGACCTGACCCGGCGCGTGATCGGCGGTCTACTGGCGCACACGTGGCTGCGGACGGATTCGACGCTGGCGCACGCCCGGCGGTTCTTTGACGACTTCACGCCCGCCGCCGCGGCTGAGCCCGTACCGGCGCTGGCGGCGGAAATCCAGGGCATGGAGAAGAGCCTGAAAGAATACTTCTGCTACGTGCTGTTGGACTTCGCCACCGTCGACCGCAGCCTTGAGGACGCGCCGTTGGCCGCGGCGCTGGAGTTCAGTCGCAAACTTGGTCTTGGGGAACTGTTCGGGCCGATCGCCACCAAGGAGCTCGGGTTGAAGAAGAAGCAGTTCGAGAAGCTGTCGGCGTCCGCCGCGGAACTCCTGGAGAAGGCGGCAACCGTATGACGTTCGTTCTCTGCCAGGCTATGACAACGACAATCGCGTCCGTCCGCGTGCATGCACTGGTTGGCGGAGTCGTTCGCCGATCAGTGGTTCTGTGCCCGCACGTAGGTTCGCAACACGGCGTTGATGCGTGTTTGGTACGCGCCGTCTATATACCAAGTTCCTGATCATCGCCGCCGTGGTGCGTCAGTCAAGGGTGCAGGGTTGGCGGGTGGTTTTCCAAAGTGGCGGGACCGGCTCGGTCCCGCGGGTGTCGGAGCGAGCCCTTCGACAAGCTCAGGATCCACGACCGCTCCGACCACTCTAGACGCCAGCCCCGGTCAACCTTCGAACTCATCTCCACCCGCGACTGACGCGACACTCGCCGCCAACGGTTCGTTGCGGACGGCGAGACCGGGCGACCGAGGGGAGTCGAAACCACCCGGAATGCCGCCGCCACGTGCGGCCGATGCGTTTGCGAACGCCTGCAGGGACGGTATTTTCCCCAGCAACGGCTCGCGGCCGGCGTCCGTTCGCAGTGGGCTCGCGGTGCGCGGAACGGTAGTGGCGCGCCAAGAGCCCATGCTGGGTGCGGAGGCGTGTCGGTGCGGCGCGGGGGATGGTGTCTTGCCCGGCGGGTCGGCCGCCGGGTCTGCGACACCACTACGAGCGCGGGGTGTGGCCGTTCGTAGTGGGCTCGCAGTGCGCAGAACGAAGTGGCGCGCCAAGAGCCCATCCGGTACGTGTGGCGACGGAGCAGGAGGCCATAGGCAGTTCATGACGGCTTTCCTGGAATACCTGACGCAGCGGTTCGCGGCCGGCGGGTTCACCACCGAGGACGCGCTGACCGGCTTTCTGCCGTTGCTGCGCCAGGTGGTCGAGGCGCACGCGGCCGGCCTGGTCGCGCCCCTGAACGGCCTGGCGGCACTGCGGGTTGAGAATGCCTGCATCTGGTTCGAGAACGCCGCGCGCCAGCCGCCGCAGAGCAGCGCGGCCAGGGTCCGCGAACTGGATCCGAAGCCGACCGGCGCGATCGAAGTCCTGTCCGAGCAGCGCCGCACCACCGACGTGACCGAGGGCAGCGAGAAGGTGATCGATCTTCACCTCGGGCGTCGCGACGAACCGTTGACGCGGCCGGTCTATCTCCCGGGCTACGTCTGCTGGGAACACCTGGTTGGGCACCACGATCCGCCGGCCGATGTCTTCTGCCTCGGGATGATCCTGGGCAGCATGAGTTGCGGGTTGGATTTCAACGACCCTGAGCAGTTGCAGACCTTTGTTGCCCACCGTGACAACCTGTTCCGTCTGAACCCGCGGCTGCACCCGGTTCTGGCCAAGGCGGTGGTGTGCATGACGGAGCTGAGCCGCTACCGTCGCCCGCCCGACCTGCGTACCGTCCTGCACTCGCTGGAGAACTACCGCGACCAGGCCGTGGACCTGGACTTCGACCTGGCCAGCCGCGCCGGTGCCGGCCCGGCGCCGAACCGGCGCCCGGCCGTGCTCGCGCGGCTCCAGGAACGGCTTTTCGAAATCTCGCAGCGTAACCGCCTGCTGCATTTCAAGCCGACCTTGAGCTCGATCAACCTCACCCACGCCTCGGTGCCGCTGTCGCTGGATGTCGGGCGCGTCCGCCCCGAGCAGATCCTGACTTGGGGGGGACCGTTCAAGGCGGACGTGGTCGGCGGCCGTGACGTGCTGCTGAACCGGTACCTGAACTTCACCGAGGTGCCCTATCTCTCCGGCTCGCTGGACCACATCCGCGCCGAAGCGCAGCGCGACCAGGCCGAATTCGGGTTCCAGCAGCTCCGGCTGGCGCTCTGCTTCCTGCGTTGGGCGGACGTAAAGTCCGACCCGCCCGTGCTCTACAACTCGCCGCTGGTGCTGTTGCCCGTGCGTCTGCTGAAGAAGAAGGGCGTGCGCGACAGCTTCTGGTTGCAGCCGCTCGAGGACGAGGCGGAAGTCAACCCGGGCGTGCGCTACCTGTTCAAGCAGCTCTACGGCATCGAGTTGCCAGAGACGCTGGAACTGACGACCGACGCGCTGGACGCGTTCCACCAGCTCCTGACCCGCCGCGTCCAGGCGAGCGAACCGGGCATCGCGGTGACCAAGGTCGACCGGCCGCGGATTGACGTGGTGCACGACCTGGCCCGGCGCCGCCTCGACGCGTACAACCGCCAGGCGTGCCTGGCCGGCTGCGGTGTCCGCAACTTCCTGGACCTGGACTACAGTTACGACGCGGACAACTTTCACCCGCTCGGCCTGCGCCTGTTCGCGGCGCGCATCCGCCGCACCGATGTGCTGCTCAAGGAGATTCTGCAGGAGACCCCGGCGCCGCCCCAGTACTTCCAGCCGGAGACCGCCCCGGCCGCGCAGCAGAAGGAGAAGCGGTTCTACAGTCTGCGCCAGGGCGGCGACAACCCGTACGCCTGGGAGTTCGACCTCTGCAGCGTCACGCTCGGCAACTTCAAGTACCGCAAAATGTCGTTGGTCCGTGACTACGCCGAATTGCTGGAAAGCGAGCCGGAGAACGCGGCGTTCGACACCGTGTTCTCGCTGGCGCCGCGTCCGGTCGGCGCGGGGCGCCCAGCCGCGCCGGCGCCCGAGGACCGCTACCACGTCGTGTCCTGCGACCCGACGCAGGCCGCGGCCATCGGCATGGCCCGGGTGGGGCTCAGCTACATCATCCAGGGCCCGCCCGGCACCGGCAAGTCGCAGACGATCACCAACCTGATCGCGGACTACATGGTGCGCGGCCAGCGCGTGCTGTTCGTCTGCGAGAAGCGCGCCGCCATCGATGTGGTTTTTCACCGCCTCGAACAGCGCGGTCTGGGCGACCTGTGCTGCCTGGTGCACGACTCGCAGGCCGACAAGAAGGACGTCATCGCTGACCTGAAGCGCACCTACGAGGTGTTCCTGGCCGAAGACCAGGCGCCGCGCACCGCCTGGCAGCGGCGGCGTCAGCGCCTGCTCAGGCTCATCCGGCAGGAACTGACACCGCTGGCGCAGTACCACGCGGCCATGACGGTTCCGGTTCCGAGCGCCGGCGTGCCCCTGCGCGCGCTGCTCGACCGCGCCCTGGCCCTGCGCGACGAGCGCCCGGAACTGTCGCCGTTGCTGCGCGAGCGCCTGCCGCCTTACGAACAGTGGGCCACAAACCGGGAGCGCATCGGCCGCTTTCGCGATGTGCTGTACGATATCCAGCGCGACGGCGTGCTCGCCGGACACCCGCTGCGGCATCTGGCCGTGACGGTCACCCGCGCCGAACGCCCCCTGGAACTGCTGCTGACCAACCTGGATGCGGCCGGAACGCTTCTGCAACGCCTGCGTGCGGTCTTCGCAGCAACTGGTGTGCCCGCCGAGCTGTGGGCGACGCCGGCTCAGGCGATGCGGTTGGCGGAGTTCGCCGCGCGGTTGGCGCCGGTGGCGGACTGGAACCTGCTCGCGGCGCTGGACCCGGCGTCGGAGACGGCGCGCCTTTTCCGTGCGAAGTCCGCGGCGCAACGCCATTCGGTGGAGGCGTTGCGGAAGGCGCAAGAGTTGACCCGGAACTGGACGTTCCGGCTGCCGCGCGAGGAGGTTGCGATCGCGCTGCTGCAGGCACGGCAGATGGAAGGCGCTCTGATCTCGCTTCTGAAGCCGGCCTGGTGGCGGTTGCGGAAAGTGCTCAACCAGTCCTACAACTTCAGTGCGCACGCGGTGAAGCCGTCGTGGTCGTACGTGCTGGACGCGCTGGAGAAGGAGTATGCGGCGGCGGCGGTGATCGCGCACTCGGAAACCGCGTTTCAGCAGGAGTTCGGGTTCGGCGCGCCGGTGGCCACAGTCTCTGCCGCGATCGACGGGTTGCTTCAGGAGTTGCCGGGGCTCGCGGCCGAGGTGCGTGAGTTCCACGCCTGCCTGATGTCGGCCGGCGTCGGCGCCGGAGCGCGGGTGAAGGCCGTGGCCGCGGCGGGCGAGTCCGTGCGCCAGTTGCACGCCGCGCTGGCGGCGATTCTGGACCGGCCCGAGGAAAAGACGCTCGACGGCCTGGCCACGGCGCTCGGCGATCTGAGGAACGCCTCGGACCAGTTGCCGGAGTTCCTGCAGTGCCTGACCGAATTGGCGGCGCTGTCCGAGCCGCTGGCGCGCGCGTTCCGGGAGTTGCCGCTGAACCCGGTGCAACTCGAGGCGGCCATTGCAGACCGCACCCTGACAGACCTGTTCCGGACCGACCGGCGGCTCAACCGTTTCACCGGCGGCGTGCGTCGGAACCACCTGCATTTCCTCGACGCCTGCTGTCGCCGTTGGGAGGACATTAACGCGGCCGTGGTGCGCGAAACGGTGCGCCGGACATTCCTCGATCACGTGCGTCTCAGCGCCGCGCCGGCATCGGGCCTGCCGCCGGAGCAGCGCGAGTTCAAGCGCGCGTACGTGAAGGGCCGCAAGGAACTCGAGCACGAGTTTGGCAAGACCATGCGCTTCAAGTCGATCCGCGACCTGTTTTCCGGCGACGCGGGCACGGTGCTGCGCGATCTCAAGCCGGTGTGGCTGATGAGTCCGTTGAGTGTTTCGGACACGGTGCCGCTGACCTCCGGCAAGTTTGACGTGGTGATCTTCGACGAGGCCAGTCAGATCCCGCTCGAAGAGGCGGTCCCGGCCATCTTCCGCGCCGCCCAGGCCATCGTGGTCGGCGACGAAATGCAGCTCCCGCCCACGAATTTCTTTTCCGCCAAGCGCGACGGTGACAACGAGGCGCTGTGGGCCGGCGACGAGGATGGGGAGGGCACGGAGTACGATCTGAGCGCCAACAGCTTCCTCAGCCACGCGGCGCGGAACATGCCGGCGCAGATGCTCGGCTGGCACTACCGCAGCCGCAGTGAATCGCTCATCAGCTTCTCGAACTGGGCGTTCTACCAGGGTCGGCTGCTGACCGTGCCCGAGGAGGAATTGGCGGGCAGCGAGCGCGATGCGCTCGTCGCGGCGGCGCCCGAGGACGGTCAGACCAACGCGGCCAAGCTGCTGAACCGGCCGGTCAGCTTCCACTTCATGCCCAAGGCGCTCTACCTCAACCGTCGCAACCGAATGGAGGCGGACTACATCGCGCACCTGGTCCGTGCCCTGCTCAGCAACGCCGAGCAGCGGCCGACGCTTGGCGTTGTGGCTTTCTCCGAGGCGCAGCAGGACGAGATCGAATCGGCTCTGGACCGTCTGGCGTGCACCGATGCGGAGTTCGCGGCGCGCCTCGAGGCGGAGTACGAGCGCGAGGAGAACGGTCAGTTTACCGGGTTGCTGGTCAAGAACCTGGAGAACATCCAAGGCGACGAGCGCGACATCATTATTCTCAGCGTCTGCTACGGTCACGGCCCTGACGGGCGTATCCTGATGAACTTCGGCCCGATCAATCAGAGCGGCGGTGAGAAGCGGCTGAACGTGGCGTTCTCGCGCGCCAAGCACCACATGGCGGTGATCAGTTCCATGCAGGCGGGCGACATCCGCAACGACTACAACGACGGCGCCAACTGCCTCAAGAGTTACCTGCGCTATGCCGCCTGCGTCAGCACGGGCGACACGGAGGGTGCGCGCCGGGTCCTGCGCGACCTCGCGGCGGGCCGGGACGAGTTGGCGGAGAGTGTGCGTGCCGCTGCGGAACAGAGTGTGGCGACCACTCAACTGGCCGAGGCGTTGCGTCGGCGCGGCTACACGGTGGATCTCGGCGTGGGCATGTCCGATTTCCGCTGTGACCTGGCGGTGCGGCGCGAGGGCGACAGCGTCTACCGGCTCGGCATTCTGGTCGACACGCAGGAGTACTACCGGCAGACCGACATCATCGAGCGCGACCTGATGAAGCCGCGCCTGCTCGAGGCGTTTGGCTGGCGGATCACCAGCGTGCTGACCAAGGACTGGTACGAGGACGGGCCGGCGGTGCTCGAACGCCTCGAACCGCTGCTGAACCTTGCCCCGAACACCGGCACACCCGCCGCCGCCGCGCCGCCGCCACCGGTGGCGGACCTCGATGCCATGCTGGAGCGCGAGGACTTGGACGACCCCGCACCCGCGTCGGCGCCGCCTGCCGACGGACCGGTTGCCTCCGCCGCCGAGGATGTCGATGATCCTGATGACATCGATGATCCCGACGATCCCGAGGTCACCTCGCCGGCGCCAGACGCCGGGCGCTCGAGACGGCTCACGATGCCGCTCTCCGGTCAGCCCGATCCCGCGGACGGCGAATCGCTGTACCTTGAGTGCACGACGGGCAGGGCGAGCAAGTTCTGGGAGATCCGACGTGACGGTGCGAGCACGACTGTCCGCTACGGCCGCATCGGCACGACCGGCCAGAGTCGGCAGGCGGCGTTTCACAGCGACGCTGCTGCTGCGGCCCAAGTCAGCAGACTCATCCGCGAGAAACTTGGCAAGGGCTACCGGCAGGTGGTCACGTGGCCGACCGGTGAGTCGGGCGAGGGACGAGTGTCGGGCGTCGAGCGGTAGTGGCACGGAGCACGGAGCACGGAGCAAGATGTCCTGTGTGTCCGTCGCGCGCGGTAAACCGGTCGGCATCGCGGCAGGCCATGGCCATCCTCAGGCGTCTGTGGAGTGCGGCGGCAGATGGCGAGTGAGCGCCCGCCGCCGCCGCTTTGGCTGAGACGTATGGCCCGCGCGACACGCTCAAGCCAAAGCGGTGTCGCGCCTGCCTTCAGCAAGCTTGCCAGCGCGCTCCATATCGGAACGTTGCCGACACGCTTAGCAGCATTGGGCGGACCGGTGACGCCCACGTACCGAGTTCGGGTGTCGCACGTGTGTCAAGGCCCCTTGACATGCAGCGGGAATGACAGTATCATTTGCCTCGGGAATGGTGGCGACCGAATGGTTTTGCACGCGGAAAGGTTCCGGGCGGACGTGCAAGGTGTCTCTCGGCCATACGCGGGATCAGGTCGGAAGCAAGGGGGTACGATGAGGACGACCTGCCTGATCCGACCGTCCCGTCTGCTTCCGTGTCTGCTGCTTACCGTCCTGGCGCTGATGTCGTACTTGGCTCCGGCCGCTGAGGCGCCGCCCAGAAAGATCCTCATCCTGTATTCGTACCACCCGGGGCACCCCTGGACCGGCAAGGTCAGGGCGGCGATTCAGGACACACTCCGCGACTCGGACGTGCCGGTTGAGGTGTTCTCCGAGTACATGGATGTGCGGCGGGCCGGCAATCCGGATCACCTGGAGAACCTGTATCGCTGCTACAAGTCCAAGTACGATTTGGTCGCGCCGGACCTGGTGCTTGCCTGCGACGACGAGGCCCTGACGCTCTTGGCTGAACACCGGCAGGAGTTCCTGCCCAATGTACCCTTGGTCTACTCGGGGCTGCACGCGCCGCCCGTCTCCGTGCCGGGCGCCGTGAATGTCTTGCAGGAAATAGAGTACCTGGCGACACTGGAACTGGCACTGCGACTGCGCCCGCGGACGCACCGGATCGTGGTGGTTGTTGATGGCACGCCGACGGCCTTGACCCACGAGGCGGAGTTGCTCAAGCTCGCGCCGGCACTGGAGACTCGCGCTGAGATCGAGATTCTGTCCCTGGCCCGGTACCCGATGGCGGAAGTGCGGCAGCAACTGGCCGCCCTGCACCAGGACAGTGTGGTGCTGGTGCTTGGGCACAACCGGGATAGGGACGGCCAGACGTTTACCTTTCCCGATGCCATGCGTCTGTTGCGCTCGGCATGCCCAGTCCCGATGTACAGCGTGACCGATTCGCGCCTGGGGCTCGGCATCGTCGGCGGCAAGCTGGTGAGCGGGTATTCCCAAGGGTGTGCGGCGGCGAACACGGCGTTGCGTCTGCTGCGCGGCGAGCACCTGACGGATGAAGCCGCCCGGGTTCACGTCGAGAACCGGTATATGTTTGACTACACGGAACTGCAGCATTTCAGTATTCCGCTCTCCGCCCTGCCGCCCGACAGCGAGGTGATCAACCAGCCGCCGACGTCTTATCCTGTGCACCTCCACGACGTCCTGATCGTCCTCAACGTGGTGCTCGCGCTTTGCGTCATCATCGGCTTGCTCCTGCGCCTGAATCTGCAACGGAAGCGTGCCGACGCGGCACTGCGTGCCAAGACCGACGAACTGAACCGCTTTTTCGACACCAATCTCGACCTGCTGTGCATCGCGAACACCGATGGCCAGTTCCTCCGGCTCAGCCGGCAGTGGGAGAACACGCTGGGGCATCCGCTGAGGGAACTGCTCGCCTATCGGTTCCTGGACTTCGTGCATCCGGATGACGTGGAGAGTACGCTCCGCGCCGTGGCTGACCTTTCGGCCCAGAAGGCCGTCGTGGATTTCGTCAACCGCTACCGGCACCAGGACGGCTCCTACCGCTGGCTCGAGTGGCGGTCGTTGCCGGTCGGGAACCTCATCTACGCTGCCGCGCGCGACATCACGGAACGCAAGAATGCGGAGGAGGCGTTGCACCGAAGCGAGGAGCATCTACAGGCGCTGTTCCAGAACATGGCCGAGGGTGTGGCGCTGCACGAGCTGCTCGTGGACGCATCGGGGCGCCCGACCAACTATCGGATTATCGCCATCAACCCGCAGTACGAGCGAATTCTGGGTCTGCGGTCCGAGACCGTGGTCGGCCATCTGGGCACTGATGTCTACGGGACCGCGGAGCCGCCGTACCTGGCGGAGGTCGGCCGCGTTGCGCTGTCCGGTCGCGCGGAACGGCTCGACGCGCCGTTCGCGCCTATGGGCAAGCACTTTGACATCTCTATTGCGCCTTGGGGTGAGAAGGGCTTTGCGACGATCTTCACGGATATCACCGATCGGAAACGCGCTGAAGTCGCGCTGCGTGAGCGCGAGGAACGGTACCGCGCCACGCTGGCATCCATGACCGACCTGGTGTTCGTCCTGGACCGGGCCGGACGGATCACCGACTGCCATGCGCCGAGATTGTCTGACCTGTACGTGCCGCCGGCGACGTTTCTCGGCAAGCCGTTCGCCGACGTCCTGCCGCCAAGCGTGGCCGACCTACTGGCCAAGGCGACCGATGCGGTCCGGGCCGGATCGCCGGTTCAGACGGTGGACTACGAGTTGGAGCTCAAGGGGCGACGCACCTGGTGGAGCGCCAATTTCAGCGCCCGCTGGGACGGCGCCGGACAGTACGACGGCGCGACCATTGTGGCGCGCGAGGTCACCGAACGCAAGCTCATGGAGGACCACCTCCGCCAGACCGAGAAGATGACCGCCATCGGCCAGCTCGCCGGCGGTATTGCGCACGACTTCAACAACCAACTCACCGGCATTCTCGGCTACGCGGACATGCTCGCAGAAGTCTGTGCGGACGACGAGCTGAAGCGGTTTGCGAAGAACATCGCGGTCTCGGCGCGGCGCGCCGCGGACTTGACGCAGCAACTCCTGGCGTTCGGCCGCAAGGGCAAGTACCTGTCCGTGCCCGTGGACATTCATCGCCTTCTGGCCGAGGTCGTGGCGATCCTGGACCGTTCGATCGACAAGCGCATTCGGATCAGCCGCGTCCTCCGGGCCGATCGACCGGTGACCTTGGGCGACCCGACGCAACTCCAGAACGCGCTGCTGAATCTGGCCCTGAACGCGCGCGATGCCATGCCGCAAGGCGGCGATCTGACGTTTGAGACCGATGTGGTGACGCTCGGGAACGCAGACTGCCAGGGCAGCCCGCACGATGTCGTGCCCGGCGAGTACCTGCGCGTCCGTATCGCAGACACTGGCTGTGGCATGAGTGATGAGGTCAAGAAACACCTGTTCGAGCCGTTCTTCACCACCAAGCAGCCCGGTCGCGGCACTGGGATGGGGCTGGCGAGCGTCTACGGCGCGGTCCGCAATCACCGTGGCGCCATCAGCGTGGACAGCGCGTTGGGGCGCGGCACGACGTTCAGCATCCTTCTGCCGCTCGCGCCGGAGGCGCCGGACGCGGCGGATATGGTTGAGTTCAGCCCCGCGGCAGCGTCGGTCCGGGCCACTGGACGGGTGCTGCTCGTGGACGACGAAGCGTCGGTCCGGGACGTGGCTGGAGATATGCTGCGGGGCCTGGGCTACCACGTTGTGACCTGCGTGGACGGGCAGGAAGCGGTCAAGTACTACCGTCAGAACTGGCAGCAGATAGACCTGGTGATCCTGGACATGGTCATGCCCGTCATGGGCGGTCGCGACGCCTTCCTGGCCATGCGCCGGATCAACCCGGGCATTCGTGCCATCCTCTCCTCGGGCTACAGTCTGGACGGCGAAGCCCAGGCCATCCTGGACGAGGGCGTCCTGGTCTTCGTGGGCAAGCCCTACCGCCAGTCGGAGCTGGGCCGAAAGGTGGCGGATGCGATGACCCCGAAGCAGGGAGATGCCGGCCCTGCCGCGACGCCTGCGCATGCGGAGCAACGTGGATGAAACTCGTTTTCTGGTTGTTTATTCTCGGTTGTGCCTGGGGCGGAGTCGCCCTGTGCGACGACGCCAGCCCGGAACTGTCGACCGTCACCTTTGTTCCCCAGTGGATTCCCCAGGCGCAGTTCGCCGGGTACTATGTCGCGGCGGAGCGCGGGTTGTATGAACACGAGGGCCTGCGGGTGCAAATCGTGAAGGGCGGACCGGAGTCACCGCCCTCGGTCCTGCTGGCCGAAGGCAAAGCGCAGTTTGGGACCTTCTTCCTTTCGGATGCCATCCGGCGGCGAGCCAAGGGCGTGAGGCTGGTCAACATTGCGCAGGTCGTGCAACGGTCCGCTCTGGTCCTTATCGCCCGCAAGAGCAGCGGCATCAATGTTCCGCAGGACCTTCAGGGGAAGCGGGTGAGTCTGTGGGGCGGCGAATTCGAAGTGCAGCCTAAGGCGTTCTTCAGCAAGTATCAGTTGCAGGTGTGCACGGTGCCGCAGGGCACGACCGTGAACCTGTTCCTCCGCGGCGGCGTCGACGCCGCGTCCGGCATGTGGTACAATGAGTACCACCTGGTGCTCAATGCCGGCCTGGACCTGGACGAACTGACGGTTTTCTTCCTTGCCGATCACGGACTGAACTTCCCCGAAGACGGGATCTACTGCCAGGAGGAGACTCTGCGGCGCCAACCGGACGCCTGCGCCGCGTTTGTCCGTGCGTCACTGGCGGGGTGGGAGTATGCGTTTCAGCATCCGGAAGAGGCGTTGACGATCGTCATGAAGCGGGCCGATGAAGCCGCAACCGGCACCAACCTCAGCCATCAGCGCTGGATGCTGTCGCGCATGCAGGACATCATTGTGCCTGGCGGCGGGGCCTGCCCGAGCGGCGCGCTGCGAGAGGAGGACTACCAGCGCGTGGCCGAAGAACTCCGCCGAAACGACCTGATCGATCAAGTCCCGGCATTCACCGATTTCTATAGGGCTCAACTGCGCCATGATTAAGGACCTCCGCCTGGCGGTCAAGCTCGTGCTTTTCATCCTGTCGGCCGCGGCCGTGATCTTCGGCTCCGCCTTCGGGTACAATTACTACTGCTCGCGCCGGACGGTGCTGAAGAATGTTGAAACGCAGGCGCACTACCTCACTCTGGCGATGGCCTACCACATCGAGTCCGAGTTGCGTGCGGTCGAGCAGGTTCCCACCGGCCTGGCCGGCATCCTGGAGCGCGGCACGCCGTCAACCGACGAGATCAATGACCTGCTGAAGGACGCGGTGGCGCGCAACCCGCAACTGTTCGGCTGTGCCGTCGCGTGTGAACCGGGTGTTTTCACCTCCGCCGTTCCGCGGTATGCGCACTACGCCTACCGGGACAAGCAGCAGCAGGTGGCCACGACGGATCTGCTTTACGAGTACGCCACCAAGGATTGGTACCAGATCCCGCGCGAAATGCGGCAGCCGGTGTGGAGTGAACCCTATTACGACGACGGCGGTGGCGACATTCTGATGTGCACGTACTCGGTGCCGTTCTTCCACAACGTCGACGGCAGGCGGGAGGTCGCCGGTGTCGTGACCGCCGACATCTCCCTGACCTGGCTGCAACGGACCGTCGCCGAGGTGCGCGTGTACGAGACGGGGTATGCGTTTCTGATCTCGCAGTGCGGCGTGATCGTGACCCATCCTCGACGCGAGTTCATCATGCGCGAGAGCGTCTTCAGCATCGCCGAGTCCGCTGGCGACCCGCAGTTGCGCGAGATCGGCCGGCAGATGATCAACGGCGCGCAGGGGTTCCTCTGTTTCCGCGATTTCCTCACGGAACAGAAGGCGTGGCTTTACTTCGCGCCGCTGCCGGCCATCAAGTGGTCTCTGGGGGTGAAATTCAGCGAGGACGAGTTGTTCGCGGATGTGCGCCGGCTGAACCGCCAGGTGCTGCTGATCGGCGTCCTCGGGTTCTCCGTGCTGGCGCTGGTCATTGCCTTCTTCTCGGAGACGATCACCCGCCCGCTCCGGTTCCTGGCGCGCACCACCCGGGAGATCGCCAAAGGCAACCTGGACGTGGACATTCCGACCACGGGCGCCGGGGACGAGATCGGGCAACTCTCGACCTCGTTCCGGGGCATGCAGGAGGCGCTCAAGGAGTACATCTCGAACCTGGCGCAGGCAACCGCGGCCCGGGAACGCGTCGAGAGCGAACTGAAAATCGCGCACACCATCCAGATGAGCTTCTTGCCGAAGAAGTTCCCGCCCTTCCCGGAAAAGAGCGAGTTCGAGATCTATGCCACCCTGGAACCCGCCAAGGAGGTCGGCGGCGACCTGTATGACTTCTTCCTGCTGGACGAAGACCACCTCTTTTTCACCGTGGGCGACGTTTCCGGCAAAGGCGTGCCCGCGGCCCTGTTCATGGCCGTCACGAAGACCCTGATGAAAGGGGTGGCCGAATCCAGGCTGTCCCCGGCCGGCGTCCTTGCCAAGGTCAACCAGGAGTTGGCCGTGGACAACGACAGCATGATGTTTACGACCGTGTTCTGCGGTCTGCTGAACTACCGCACCGGGTTGCTCCAGTTCTCCAACGCCGGACACAATCCGCCGCTGATCATGCGACCGAATGGGGTGGAGTGGCTGACCTTGCCGCCGGGGGTGGTTCTGGGAGTGGACACCGGGGCCGAGTACCGTACGGCCGAGATGCAACTGCGCCCTGGCGACGTCCTGCTCGTGTATACGGACGGGATCACTGAAGCGACTAACGCCGCCAGCCAGCTCTACTCCGATGCGGCGCTGCTGCAGACCGCGACCGGGCTGTTGCCCGTGCTCTCGCCCGAGAAACTGGTCGCGGCGATCATGACCGTCGTGAAGCGTTTCGAGGAAAACGTGCCGGCGGCGGACGACAAGACCGTGCTGGCCCTGCGCTTCCTGGGCCCGCCGGGAACCTGAGCGGACCTGACGCGGGTCTTGCCGACCGCACGCCGCGACACTTCCGACCTGTGCGGGCAGACCCAGCCGCGCGTGAACAAGCAGGGGTCGCGGCGCCGCTCGTAGTGGTGTCGCAAGCCCGGGGGGTGTCCGCCGGGCAAGACACCATACCCGCGCCAGACTGTCGCAACGTGCCGGATGGGCTCTTGGCGCTCCACTTCGTTCCGCGCACTGCGAGCCCACTACCAACCGGCGTATCCTGGCGTCCATGGCGGGGCCTCTTCCCTCACAGGACTTACCCGCACTGGTCGGACACCTCTTCGTGGCGGGCCCTGCTAATCGCTCAACCCGAACCAGCCGGCCAGGGCGAAAAAAACCAGGGTTGCGCTGAGCACGGCAACAGTCAGCGGGCGGTTGCGATAGGGCTTGCCGACGAGCGTGGACCTGCCGTTCAGGTACAGCAGTGCGAAGGCGAGGCACGGCATGAACGCGGCGCCGAGCACGGCGTAGTACTTCTGTACCTCGCGGAAACTGAACTGCAGCGCCAGCATCGGCACCAGGGCGAGGCCGTAGAGGTACCAGCGGTAGCAGCGCGAGGTGGTTGCCAGCCGCGCCGCACGCGCCGCGGGCGAGTCCTTGAGCGCCATGCTGCAGAAGTCGCAGAACACGTACGGAACGCTCTGCCACACGCCGAGCAGACTGCTGAAGACCGCGCCCCAGGCCCCGAGCAGGAACGCCCACTTGCCCACCGGCCCGAGCGGTCCGGCCAGGCAGTCCGCCAGCGCCACGACCAACCCGGCGCCTTTCCCGGTGACCACGATCCGGCTGCCGATGATGACCATGCATATCCCGAACAGCGCCGTGCCCGCGTAGGCGACGGCCAGGTCGATGCGGCAGGTGCGCAGGTGTTCCGGGCCGTTGCGGCCGCTCTCCCGGATCCAGTAGCCATAGCACAGAATGGTGAGCGTGCCGCCGACACCCCCGATCAGTGCCACGGTCCAGCCCAGGCCGCCCGAGTCCATCTGCGGAATCCGCGGCAGCGTGAGCCCAGCCAGGACCGCCGACCAGTCCGGCTTGAGCAGGACGGTGGTGGTCAGCACGGTGACGAACATGATGCCGATGCACACGTCCATGACCCTCTCGAACAGCTTGAACCCGCCGGCCCGGACCAGGACGACGCCGAGAATGCTCTGGATGATGCCGAACACGATCATGCCGTGTCGCGGGTCGTCGAACACCGGGATCATGGCGTGGACCGTGACGCCACAGGCGCTGATCAGGGCCGCGCCCACAAAGAAGCTCCACGGCAGCAGATACAGCGGGAAGAGGATGCGGAATGGCAGGCCCAGGTGCTTGACGCAGCCTTCGAGAAAGGTCGAGCCAGTCGCGAGCTGCCAGCGGGCCAGGCCTTCGTTGAGCACGAATTTCAGCCCCGCACCGGCGACCACGGCCCAGAGCACCGCCACGCCCAGCTTGTTGCCGGTGAAGCTCGCGGTGGCCAGGTCCCCGGCCCCGACGCCCGTGGCGGCCACGAGAATGCCCGGCCCGAGCAGGGCGAGCAGCGCCAGGGGTGTCTTGGGCGTTGTCATAGCTGTTCGAGTCCCTTGCGACAGGCCATCCATGGGGAATGCGTCAGCCGCTGCCGGGCGGCGACCGCCCGGTCATCCGGAATGGATCTCTTGTCCCTCCGCGCCGGCACGGTCCTTGCGGGCCCAACTCCGCCGCCGCGCGGACTGTCGGGGCGACCTACAGGAAGAGGCGGTAGGAGACGTTGAAGACGGCGGCCAACTTGCATGCCGTGGCTTTGCCGATGGGACGTTTGCCCGCGGCCATGGCGGAGATATGCGGTTGCGGAATGCCAGTCCTCTCCGAGAGTTCCACTTGCGTGATGCCGTCGCGGGCCAGCAGGCCGGCCAGGGTGACGCCGGGCAGTGCCGCGTCCGTGTACTCGGGGAAGGCGGCGCGCCAGGGCACGGTCTGTTCTTCTGCCGCCGGGGCCTCGACGAAACCAAGGGGTTCGAGACGCCGCACGGCTTCCGTGCGACGCGACGGGGGGCCGATGAACGACAACCGGACAGTGCGGGGTCTAGTACGGTGCTTTTCCATGAGTGCCGGCATAGGTCACCTCCACGAGACGGATTTCACGGTCCCTGACAGCCCACACGGCAACGTAGGTCGGCTTGCCCTTCTTCAGATGGCAATGGTGTCGGGCGTGCGGTAACGCGCTGTAGTTTGGCCAGTTCCCGCGCACAGGGCCGGCCTCCTCAATCTCCCGGACCAGCGCCACCAGCGCCTGGCGTACCGGCTCTGGCAAATCCCGGACCTGCTTCAGCGCCCTGGTCCGTATGGTGACCGTCCACTTCATGACCCACAGTATACCTGTTTTTGGTATATGGCAAGCGTCAGCGGTCCAGATTCGGTGATGCGTCAGTCGTGGGTGCAGATTAACGGTGACTTGCCAAAGTGGCGGGACCGGCTCGGTCCCGCGGGTGTCGGAGCGAGCCGCTCCGACCACTTTGGGCGCCAGCCCCGGTCAACCTTCAACTCTATCTCCACCCGTGACTGACGCTTCACCAGATTCGGTTCCACTGCGGGAGGTTGCCGACCCGCGGTCATCCGCTCGGGAGGTTGCCGAGTCGGGGCTTGGCGCAATCGTGAGACTGATTTGCCACGCGGAGATGTCGGAGACCTGGACGGCGCGCGCAGTATCGATCTCCTGGAGCGCCCGCGTCCTCGCGGGCCGGCTTGGGGCTGGCTTGGTGTTGCACTGGGCAATGCGACAGACCCTCAACTCTGGAAGTGACGTCGGTAGAACGACGTATCCTGAAGCCGGCAAACTTCCCAGGCAGCGGGGAACATGAAAGTCAGGTTGCCCTCGACAAAGGTCTGACTCATGCCTGGACACCCCCGTTCTGCGTGTCCAGATAGCGCTGGCTCTGTTCGAGCTCGGCGTCCAGGGCCGTGATGGGCTCGACTTCCTCGGCGGCGGAGAACTTCGTCGGCGTCTCGTCCAGGCCAACATCGGTCGTGCTCTTGGTCGAGAAGCTGAATTCGAAATCCCTGTCGTCCTTGCCGACGAACTGAACCCCGACCTCGGTCCGCCGCACGCCCACCCCGCGCCGGCTGAGGCGTCCCAGGGACTCGGGGCGGTAGAGGCGCTGCAGTTTGCCGCCAAGCTCCTTCTGCAGCGTCGCACGGTCGGGGCGGCCCTGGCCCTTCTCGCGCAGCGCCATTTCGCGACTCCAACGGGCGGCGCCGTACGCCATCTTCAGCAGATGGCTCTTCCCAGTGCCATTGCTGCCAATGACGACGTTGATCCCGTCGCAGAAGTTGAAAATCTCATCCGCAAAAACGGTGAAATTGCGCAGACTCAAGCCCGATATCATGGCGACTCCTCGCTGTCAGCCCATGGTCCGCACGCAAACAGCCGTGCCCCATCAAAGGATAAACCGCGTTGTCTCTGTTGGCCAGCGGACCGGGCGAATGTCACACCATGTGCCGCATGTCGGTCTGGGGGCGGCAGTGCAACGCATGTGCCGCGGGACACACCACCACCCGGGACGATGCCGAATCTGTTTTCTCCATCCGGGGCAGCTCTGGCCGTCACCCGTTGGCAGTAGTTCGGGTCGTTGCTCGTCTTCATCTGGTTGATGAGATCCCGCACGGCCAAGGCGTGATCCTGAGTGGCGCAGAACACCAGCGTCTTTTCGTTCTGGTTGATCTGCTCCATGAAGAGCTTAACGCGGTGGGCTTCCCGTTCCTTGATCTCGATGATCCTGTTGAAGTCGGTTTCCGTGTAGCGCTTCCCGGCTTCAATCTCGCCTTCGATCAACTTGTCGTCGGGCGTGTAGACGTACTCATCCAGCGTCGTGGAAATCTGCTTCACTTTGAACGGCGTGAGGAAACCGTCATTGATGCCTTCCTTGAGCGAGTAGATGTAGACCGGGTCGCCGAAGTAAGCGTAGGTGTCGATGTTGTCCTTGCGCTTCGGCGTGGCGGTCATGCCCATCTGCACGGCGGGAGCGAAGTAGTCCAAGATGTCGCGCCAGTTGCTCTCATCGTTTGCGCCGCCGCGATGGCACTCGTCAATGACGATGAAATCGAAGAAATCCGGTGGGTATTCGCCGAAATAGGGCGATGGCTTACCGTCCTTGGGTGGACCGCTCATGAATGTCTGGAAGATCGTGAAGAACAGACTGCCGTTCTTCGGCACCTTGCCCTTCTTGCGAATGTCCGCCGGGTCGATCCGCACCATGGCGTCTTCGGGGAAGGCAGAGAAGGCGTTGTAGGCCTGGTTGGCGAGAATGTTCCTGTCAGCGAGGAAAAGGATGCGCGGGCGGCGGGAAGGTTGGCGGCTCAAGTTCCAGCGGCTATGGAACAGTTTCCACGCAATCTGAAAGGCGATGAAGGTCTTGCCCGTACCGGTGGCGAGCGTGAGCAGGATACGTTGTCGTTCTTCCGCGATGGCCTCCATCACCCGCTCGACGGCGATGTCCTGGTAGTAGCGGCTGGGGTGGGAAGCGTGCATTTCGCCGTTCGGTTTTACGTGCGAGGATTCGAGCACTTCGTTGTTTTCTATCGACAACGTGCCGAGCCTGATCCCCCGGTGGGTCTGTTTGAACCGTTGACGGCGATGAAGTGGAAAGAGCTCCTCATGAGCTCCTCATCGAATGCGCGGGATACTGTTGTGTCCGTCTGCTGCAGCCACCTGCGAGGAGTAATGCAGGAAGGTGCTTGGGCTGGTTGGTTGGTGAGGATGTGCGGTCTTGTCCCGGATCGCCATGAAGAGTGCCGAGAAGTCCAGGGAGCGATTGAGTCAGTGGCGGTGAGGCAGTGGGCAGAATGGTCTTGCGGGAAGCCGGGAAGTACTGTATGGTGAGGGCAGTGGACGTGACCGGGAAGTCAGTCAGGTTCTGAGGCGGGCCAGACGCGTGGCCGTGTTCGGGCGGAAGGGCGGTGTCGGCGTGATCGGGAGAGGCAGCATCGACGGTGGTGCCCGGCGGATCGGGTGGCATAATCGGTAGGTGGTATTATCGGTACCAGAAACGCCATTTAACGTGGTAATATCACAAAGAGTAGCACCAAACATGTTAAGGAGCAGCGTCTTACACAAGTACGACCCCGCTCCACGGGAGTTCGGTCAGGTGAAGCGGAACTTCACCGGTGTGACGTTTTGGGCCAGGGGATACTACGTATCGACGGCTGGCCGGGAGGAGAAGGTGGTCCAGGACTACATCCGGCGGCAGGAGGAACAGGACCGCCGGCTGGACCAGCAACTGAAGCTGCCGGACATGGAATGATCCGGCAGCCCCGCCGCCTTCAGGCGGCAACAGTGCAATGAATCGCCGCTTTGAGCGGCCCAAGCGAAGCGTCTAACATATCACCGGCTCAGCCGGTGGTACGTGATTTAGAGAGATCAGGAGAACACAATTATGAAATCAACTATTCGGCAAATGGTCGTTGTGGCGTTGAGTGCGCTCTGTCTTGATGTTGCCAACAACGAAGCTCTGGGCGAGGACTATGAGGCTGAAATCAGCAGAGTGGCTACAGAACTTGTGGCGTTAACAAGTAATGCAGGGCTGAAGAAGGTCGCCGTCCTGGACTTTATGGATCTACATGGAAACCCGAGCGATATGGGAACATTTGTTGCCGAGCAGGTGTCGGTTGGAATGGTAATGCAGAAGCGTTCTTTCGCTATCATGGATCGATCCAATTTGAATAAGATTATGGAAGAACACAAACTTACCATGACGGGGCTTATCGCTCCGGAGAACGCAAAACAGCTTGGGAAATTTGCCAATGTAGATGCTCTCATCATTGGTAACATCACGCCAGTGAATGATTCATTCATCGTGGGGGTCAAAGTCATCGCGACTGAAACATCCGAAATTATGGGTGCCACCAAAGCCAAGTTCAACCAGAAGACTCTGGGAGAACCCTCTACAAGCAGCACGAAGAACCCGAAAACTCCGCCCGGAACGCTCCCCTCCAATACCTACAACGGTCTCGTGAATCATTTCGATTCGTTCGACGCAACGCTAACAACAATGCAGCGACTCCAACCCGACGTTGACGACAATCCTCGCGCACTCATAACGTTTGTAGTCCACAACAAGAGTCAGGAATCCATTATTGTGGGATTGGATAATCGGGGCAAAATTGGGATCACCGACAACAATGGCAATGTTTACGGCGAACGCCGATATGATACAGAATGGCTGTCCACGGCTGATGCCACGGTCGCTCCTGGGGCAGAGACAAGTTGTTCCATTAGGACTTTGGCTCCTGGTCCCCGAATCGCGGGTGATTTGTTTACAATCCGAGTTCCTTTAGTGGTCGGAAATGGTCGAGGCTCACTCCGCTCCATAAGCGTGAGCTTTTCTGACGTTCCTGCAAAGCCATGGGATAATGGAGACGCGAGAAATCTAAGACCCAGAAATGATAAATCTCCCGTGCACGTAACACCGGCCCCGAGCGCGCGTTCGTTGATGAACATGATTCCTTGACCTTAAGGAAATAGTGTGCGCGGTTCTGCAGGTGATCCGCGGTCGTTGGCACAGCAAATCATAAGGAGACACTATGAAGGTAATCGGATTCAGTGCAGGCAGTGTAGGGCGCGAGGGCAACGTCGAACGGTTTTAACCATAGGAATAGCAGGCGTTTTTACATAAGGATCGCCGAAATGCTAAAGATAAGATGGGACGGGCGGCACACCGCGACTGCCATCGCCACGGCGCTTGTCTTCTGCTCCGGATGTATGTTCATGGACGAATCTCAATGGACAACCGTCAGCGGTTCAGTGCGCTCACAGTATGGGAACCATCCAGCGCTTACGAATTTGAAAGAGGATGGTACGTTCATGGGGGGCAAGACGTATTCCGTTGCCGTAACCATAGACAACTGCACGGTAGATAGCGCATATGCCAGACTATATGCTCATGTACGGAAAGCAGAAAATGACCCCGCGTGGAAAGATTTGTTCCGCATTACTGGCTCTCATGTCGGCGAAGATGAGGGTACCATTGAGGGTTTTCAGAAGTCATCTCCTTCATCAACCTCCCGGGGGACGCGCTGCCAGTATGAGATGCGTCGCGCCGGCAGTGGTGTCGTCCTCAGCATTACAATCACAATGTCTCCAGGTCTCTTCGCGCGCACTGACGATGTCATTCGTGACTTCGCAGAGACCATTGACGCGGTTTCAGCCGGGCAGGTGCAAGTAGCTGCCACCCCCTCGACAGGACTTCCTCCACCGCCGTCGACCACACTGGCAGCATTGCCACCGGGAAGCGCAGCATTAGACATAGATACGGAGTTAGAGAAAATGATTGGCAAGTTTGCCGGCGCTCTACGTGGCAGCAAGATCGCCAAAGTGGCCGTGCTTGACGTCCTTGACCTACATGGCAACAAGAGTGAACTTGGCCGTAGCCTGGAGGAAAAGCTCCAGATCACATTAGTGGAGCAGAAGATCAAGGTTATTGACCGCAACAACATTGACGCGATATTGAATGAGCAGAAGATGTCGCGGGCTGGCTTGTGCAATCCGGAAGATGCCAAGAAGTTTGGACAGATTTCCGGCACAGATGCGCTAATATTGGGTACGATTACCTTGCGTGATGACAAGTTTTTCCTGACGCTGAAGGCCATTTCCACAGAAACCGCAGACGTCGTAGCGGGTGAGAAGTGTGTATTTAGCAACTCTGCCGAGCTAGAGAAGATGTCGGATACGGTAGTAAAGTGATTGTCGTAGGTATTGGAGGTCTCCATGAAGAGAGTCCCCCTGTTATTCACTGTCCTCCTCTATGCCTCGATGCTAGCGGGCATGTCCGATGCGGCTTACGCGAAGGCCGTGGACGAGGAAATTCCAACCCTGGCCGAAAAGATCAGCCAGCAACTTGCTGTGGCTGAGGGAAAGAAAATCAAAATTACCATCATGGATGTGCTTAATCTTCAGGGACAACAGAACGAACTAGGGAGAAGCCTCGCTGAACTACTGTCCGTCGAATTTGTCATGGCAGGCAAGGTGGCGGTTGTAGATCGGGCAAACATTGACAGGATTATGGCTGAAAACAAGTTTGCGAGAACCTTGGCGAACCCGGATGACGTCAAGAAACTTGGCAAAATTGCCGGGCTGGATGCTATCGCCATTGGAACGGTGAACTGTGGCGATACGTCAGGTGAGCTCATCCTGAAGATCATTTCCATTGAGACAGCTGAGTTGCTCGCGGCGGGGCGCTGCAAATTTGACATGACGCCAGATTTGATGAAGCAGTTCAGCACATCCATTGCCGGTGATGCCGCTGTCGCTACCGGCGGAGGCAACGTGGGGAGTGCAACCCCAAGCAGCCAGATTATAAAGAAGATGTTTGGCAATTTGGAGGTCGTGCTGAAAACGGTCAACACCGGTTCGGCAACGATGAGTGACGGGCAAAAGTTACTCGGACTCAGTTGCTCGTTTGAGTTATTCAATAGAGACTTGAAAAGGACAATCGTCATTGCAGCCAACGGGACGATGAAAGACGATTCGTATGGGATTAAATTAGTCAGTTATCGAGCGGACATTCGCGATTCTAATGGTGTCAACTGGTGGATTCCAAAGGGTTATCTGACGGGAATGTCTTCTGTATTATGTTTCGAATGTCTAGGCGATCCGAACACAGGCCATGGATTTGTCGCACAAAACAATCCGAGCGCAGTCGCAGACTACGTTAGAAATGGAAGACGTAGTGAATTTGGGAATGCTCGCCAATCAGCGATTATTGGCGCGGGAAGATATTGGACGGGATCCTTCTCAGCTATTCCTTCGGGGAAAAGCATTCGAGTAAGAGTAGATTTTCTCCCGATCGACGGACGAGGGAATCGTCAAGAGAATGCAACACAAAAACCACAGTCTTTCCAGTTTGACATGGAACTGGTGATTGGTTCAGTCATGAATGGGGAAACTCCGGAAAAGGCTAGAGATTTACGGCTTGAAAATCTGACCTTTGAAAGGGGAAGAAGTAATCCCTGAGTCTGTCGGCATTATTCTGCGGGCCGAGCGGTTCACTCGCCTGCAGTCGCGGCGTCACCAAGATCTGATTGGGGACCGTTGTGGTTTTCCGAACTACCGCATAGATTTCTGCATGAAGGGGGTCATCTATGGATAAAGAGACGTGGGTGGGTGGGGTGGGAGTATTTGCTTCCTGCTACATCAAGCGTTGGCTGGAGGGGCACTATGATACGCTCATGGATCTCCCTGCCGTGGCCAAACTACGGGCGGCAAGTCCCGGCACGAAGTATGCCATTGAAGCTATTCTTTATGCACTGACTGCGTATGCCGAGCAAAGACTGTCCGACAGGTCACCGTTGGGGTTGGTGGTCAAGGCAGTCTTGATGGATGCCGCGCCTGAAATCAGCAGCCGCCTGCTGAAGGATGCCCGTGAGGATTTGAGCGGTGCTGCCACGATTGATGTTGCTACCGCCGCCGCTCATCAATTACCGCCGCCTCCAGTCATCGCCAAGTTGCTGGCATTAGAAGATACTGCCCTCCTCGGCATTCTGACTTCACTTGAGGAGATGGATGATGTTGCACGCGAGAAATTCAAAAACTTTGCGGCCGATGCGAGCGCGGATGAACTAAAGCGCTTCGGGACACTGCCTCCAGATAAGCGGATGTCGTTGCTTAGCCTACAACCGGCTACCGGCGGTGGCGGGAAAGGCGGTGGGGGTTGGTGGGGGGCATTCAAGTCATTTGCCGGCGATTTCTGGCATGTGTTCAAGGCGTGGAGCGCCAAGACATATGATTTCAGCCTGAGCGTGCTCATGCGATACTTGGCGGCACTGCTGTGGGTGTTGAAGGTGAGTGCTGTCTTGTGGGGTGTGGCGCTTGTCGCCTGCACAACGGCTGCGATCAGTGGGCGGTGGACGCTGTTTGGTGTTTTGATCGGGCTGTTGTTTGGATGTGGTGGGTTGGTTCTGGCTGGCCGTGCGTTACAGCAGAGTTGGTTGACCGTTGCCGGGATAATCGGAAGTGCAGTGATGGCGACACTGGCCTTCCTGGCGGGCGCCAATTATGCGGATTCAGTGTTCGCCGTGGCCATTTTTTTCCTCGTGGGTATGCCCACGTTGGCGATTGTGGCCATGCTTCTGCCCATCACGTCCTCCGCTGAAATATTCCGCAAGCTGTTCCCGGAAGGGTATCGGACGCTTGTACGGGCATTCCAGATGCTGGCGAGTGCATTTTGTGGGCTCCTGTTCTTCTCCGTATTGCTGCTTCTGTTCCCACCGCATAACCCGGTGGCGTTCTTGTTCATTGTGCCGGCAGTCACTGCCCTCGCGCTTGGGGTTGGCGTAGGCGTAGTGCGGATTAATCCAGAGGTATTCTTGCGCACGCCGGTAATCTTGGGGTTGATGGCGGTATTTGTTGTTACGCTCGGAGTGATGAGCATGCCCAATCTCCGGAGTAAGATTAGTCTAATGACCAAGACAATTGACTTGAGAATGGTGGATGATCCTAGGCCGGTGACGTTCACTTCGTCCAGGGATATTGATTTTGTTGCCACCAAGGACGGGGAAGTCAGAATCTGGTACGCGGAAACACGTGGTGGTGGGTACGAGCTTTTCCGGTGCGAAGGGGTTGGGCCATATTACGCCAAGGACGGACGGGCGTTGCGAAAAGCGGATAGTGATGCCATCCGCGAGAAGATTTCCACCTGGGTTGATCAGACGACGGCCGAACAAACGCGGGTGCAACAGCAAAAAGAAGCCAAACAATTGGCACAACAAAGAGCTGACCAAGAACGGTCTGCGGCCCAACAGAAGGCCGAGCAGGAACGGCTTGCTATCGAGGCGGAGGCCAGGCGTGTTCAGGCGGAGAAAGATCGGCTGGCCAGTTATATCGCGGTTGCGTCTGTGCCGACCAAGTTAGATTTTGTCGTGTGTGCACAAACTTCCGACAGGGCGGAGTTGACTGAATTTTCTTCCGCCTGGGTTGAGCAGTTGAAAAAGCGTGGCAAGACGGCAACTGACTCCATCTTCTCTGCCGCATTTGTGAAAACCGGAGCCATGGAAACTTGTATGCGGGGACAAGGCGGCACCGACGTCAAGGCTTTGCAGCTGTCTGCCATCGGCGACAAACTGCTATTTGCCAAGTGTGAAAGCGCTACGCATGAACTCAGCACAACCATTGCCGACCTCCACAGTTCCGCTGTGAAAATGAGTTTTGCCGTCGTCAATGCCGTGGACGGACGACTGGTTGAGTCATTTCAGCTTTCCGCAACGGGGCCTGGCTTTAGTGAGGGTAATGCGAAGTCCGCAGCGTTCGGACGTATCATCGATCAACTGGACAAACGCGGGTATTGAATCGCTGGCTAACTGCAATTCGCCAAGCAGCACAACGCGAGTGCATACCATGAACCCGACCCCTCATGATCTCATGGTTGAGTTGCTGCAACGCATCCGGAACGGCACATATGACGTTTGCCGCATGGAGTTGACCAAGTATAATGACCGGCAAACAGCCCGGCCTGATCCGTGGGTGGCATTGAAAAGGGAATTGGCGGACGATCCCGGTAAACCAGTCGCTGATGCGAGTCGCAAGGCGGACGGGTTCGGGCCTTTTCTTCTCAAGACGGCTGGAACGCGCATGCTCGACAGTCTTGCGCAGAGTGGACAGCAAAGAGACTTGGCCGCTCTATGTGCAAAATTGGAGGCAATCCTGGACGAGGCCAGAATGGCTGGTATGCTCTTTGCCGTAAACGCGGGCAATGCGGGTATGCCGTGGGGTGGCGTGGACTTCCTTCATCCACAACAAGCAGGATGCCTGACGGTTCGACTTGGCGCCCTGGCGCTTGGTGCCGAGGACTTGAAGGCCGAGTTGCCCGACCTCGACTCGAGTTTGCCGGTCCCGGCAATGCTGCCTTTTGATGATGGGCGAGCTCTGTTCGTCATTGGTCCTGACGCCATGCGGAAAATGGCTATCGACTCGCTCCACTGTGTTGCTCTCAGACTTCTTCTCGCGGTTCCGCCTGGTCTGTTGCGCGTTAGCGTGTTGGACCCGCTGGGTTTCAGTCTGGGGCAACCCCCATGGTCGCACTGGCCGGAAGCCGTGTGTACCGACCCACAGAAGATTGAAGATCGGGTTTCAGGTGTTTTCGCGCAGATGGAACGTCTTGCTGTGGAGAAACTGCAGGGGCACGCGACTCTTTCGGCATTCAATGCGTGGGCGACGCCTCATGGCGAGCCTACCATCCCCTATCATGTCTTGATTGTGCATGATTGCCCGAGCGCACTCTCCCCGACCGCAGCGCAGAAGCTGCATGGCATTGCCCGAAATGGAGGGCGATACGGCATTGTTGCGTTGATCCACTGGGGAGAGAGCATTGACGGATATGCGCAGTCGAAACTGAATGCGATGGCGGCCGGTAGCGTTGTTGTTGTGCCAGATACATCTGGCCAGTTTCAATGGAAGGAAGAGGCTTTCGCCGACTGTCGTTTGGAGTTGGATGCACTACCACCGCCGGATGTTATGCGACGAATTGTGCTGCCTGTCGTTGAGGCGTGGCAGGCCCAGTCTGCAAAGACGGTGAACTTTGAAGAAGCCCTCAAGGACATTGGTCAGGGGGGGGCTTGGAAGGAATCCTCTGCCACGGGTGTCCGTGCCCCATTGGGTGTTGCGGAAACAGGGAAGTTGGTGCACTTAGAGTTTGGTGAGGGCAAAGGGACTCACGGTTTGATCATTGGAGGGACCGGTTCTGGCAAGTCGAGTCTGATGCACGTGATCATCACGGCCTTGGCAGAAACCTATTCGCCCGATGAACTGCAACTATACTTGATTGACCTCAAGGGCGGTGTTGAGTTTAAGCGGTATGCAACAAGCCGCCTGCCGCATGTTGCCGTAGTGGCAATTGATTGCGAACGCGAGTTTGCTGTGAGCGCACTTGAGGCCCTGTGTGCGGAGATGCGACGGCGTATGGAACTGTACCGAGCAAGCACTGCGGATATCACCAGCATTGCCATGTACCGCAAGGCCGGAGGCTCTTTGCCGCGCATTCTCCTGGTGATGGACGAATTCCAGAAGTTGTTTGCCGAGGGCGATGATATCGCCGAACGGGCTAAGAGCGCACTGGATGGCCTCTTGAAGGAGGGACGTGGATTCGGGATACATGGTCTCTTGGGCACTCAATCGTTAAAGGGGGTAACGCTACGCGGGGGGTCTTTGGAGCAGATCGCTGTGCGCGTTGTGTTGCAATGCAGTGCTGAGGATTCCCGCGACGCGCTGGCACAGGATAACGCCGCAGCCAAGACTTTGCCCAGGTATCACGGCATCTACAACGATCAACAGGGCCAGAAGAGCGCAAACATCCAATTCAAGGCGGCTTACCTGCCGCCTGAAGAGAACGGGATTCGGCTTTCCGCTCTTGCCACGCGGAGTTCAGACATCAAACGGCATGCGGTCGTGTTCGAGGGGAACGCCAAACCGGCCATTGGTACATGTCTCCCCTATGCCGAGATGACTGCCCGCGGGAGGTGGCTGGAACGAGGGGCCGCGTCGCGCCTCTGGTTGGGTGAACCGGTCTCGATTCAGCCATCCGTGGAAGTGTTGCTCGAATCGCAACGTGGCAGGAGTCTCCTGACCATCATGCAGAATCCGGACGAAGGAATCAGTATGCTCCTCAACTCTCTTCTCGCGCTCTTTGTTCAGCACAAACCGGGGAATGGCAGTTTCACAATTCTGAATCTACTGAAGGCGACGCACCAAATGCGGGATTGGCCAGAGAAGATCTGCCCGATGTTTGACCATCAGATTGAGGTTTTTAACCCGGAAGGCGTTGGTAGCATGCTGTCGGCGTTGGTGGATGAACTGAAGTCCCGGATGCAATCGCCTGCGCTATGCGTACCGCACTTCGCCGTTGTGATCGGCTTGCAGTATGCGCGTGAATTGAGGGCGAAGGAGACGTATGGAGAGCCGGACATCAACTCGCCGGCCGGGGCACTGCTATACTTGCTCAAGGAAGGGCCCGAACATGGCTTGCACATCCTGGCGTGGTGCGACATGTTGTCCAATGTAACCAGATGCGGGCGGGGCTTGTTGGATGAATTCGGAGTTCGTGTGGCAGGGAAGATGGAGCAATCCGATTCGATGAACGTCTTTGGGTCTCCGGTGGGGGCACGCTTGCGATGCGCGAATCGGGCAGTTTTGTTTGATGATGCTTCCCCAGGAGTGGTGCAAGTGTTCCGGCCATACGACTTGCCCGCTTTTTCAGATTTTGAATCGTTAAGCGTACGACTGCGCGAAGGGAGATGACCGAAATGGAGAGGAATCAGGCTTCCGTCGATCCGGATGCAATTGATGAAGCGGCCAAAACGTTGGAGGGCTTCATGCTGAGGGTTCGGGATTTTGACAACAGACTCAATAGTCAACTCAACCAACTTGGGAGTACGTTTCAAGATGATGCCTATGATCGGTTTTGCGCATCGTTCCAAACAACGCGCAAATTGACTGCGAAGTTCGCGGATGAGACTGCTGCTGTCCTTCCAAGACTGCGGGATGATGCAAAGAGAATTAGGGCCGCTCAACACCTCAAACCATTGATATAGGAGAAAATAGTGAAAACTGTATTCAACCCGGTTGAGGCGATCCGTTTTGCCACATGGCTTAAAGAGGAAAGCGGAGTCGTTATGGATGACCTTCGCAATACGACGAAGATCATGACCGAACTGCGGGCCAACTGGAACGACCCCAAGTATGACGAGTATCTGCGAGCGTTCGATGGAAGTACGAAGTCTTTCGCGGAATTCAAGCAGCATGTGGAAGCATATATCTCATATCTCCGCAAGAAGGCGGACATCGTGACGGAGTTCCTGGGTTAGCCGTCTTGGGAGTAGCACTTCATGAACGACGAGGGTGCCGGCGCGTATGCGCAATCAGAGGACGCCATTGAGCAATTTGCGGATTCGCTTGGCAGTTTCGCCGTATCCCTGACGGCGGAACTGGCGACGATTCACCGGGATGGCGCTAACGCGGTTGAACGCACTAAGGTGCGGCGAGATTACTTCGCTGCCCGAGTTGAAGAGTTGGAGGCGACACTAGTTGACAAGGATGGGGCTGACTCCTTGGCCGTGCAAGTTGCTGAGATTGAGGCCGCACGCGCGGAACTTGAACCTGTGGCGGATATCTTCATGGTTGCTCAGGATCGGTTCGCGCGGATGACCCAGACGATTTCCCGCCTCCGTCCTCTGTCAGAAGGCCATATCCCGATGGCCCGCAAGTTTCTCATGGACAAGGTCAATTTGCTGCGTTCCTATCAGGCTGTTCGACTCGACCTTGATGGTACTACAGATCCACCTTCCCAAATAGCACGAGGAGACGCCAAGAGCTCAGGGCGTGGCCTAAGTTCTTGGGCGGACATCACGCAAGTGGCTTTGCCGGGTGGGTTCGTGTGGGTGCGCCTAAATGAGATCGCCTTGAAGGACGAATTGAAGAATGTCCGGGATGCTGGCGATTTCAGTAAGGTGGCATATGACGAGATGAAAATTGGCGCGCAGCACTTCATTGAGCATGTGCTCCCGTTTGTTCACAAAGACAAATCTGTGGCGACATCCGAGTACTTCGCGGAATTGGATCGCAAGGCCGGTGTGTCCTATGCCGATGGAACTCAGCGCGTGTTTGAAGCGTTTTTGGGGCGCTGGTCTCCCATCTATCTTTGCCGGGGGCCAGAGGGTGGCCAGTACACAGTGACCAATGGGCGACACCGGATTAAAGTGGCGTCTGACCTTGGTTGGTTAGCCGTTCCGGCGCAGGTGAAGGATGTCAGTAACCATGCAAGACGCTGCTGAATCTGTTCGGATGTTGGAGACCCAGTGGGACCATTTGGCGGCAGAATGGGTTTCTCTCAGTGCTGGATGGCGTGACAAAGCCGCCAACACCTTCCACCAGACTTATTGGGTGGATTTTAGCGCCTCAATGATTGCCTCGCTGTCGGACCTCCGGGAGAGTGTCAAAGAACTTGAGCGTCTTGCCGGTGATGCCGAGACAAACATGCATTGATCATTCTGCTTCCAACTAAACGCCGCAGCCAAGGCGGGAACGCTGGGCCGTGGCAGTTGGCGGGACCTCGCGTTGGGATACGTGAAGGAGTTCAACATGGATGAGAGCGGCGGCGTGAGTTTGTGCCGGAGTGGGCGGCTGTTCGTCCTACGACCCCATGGATGACAAGAAGCGCATATATGACAAAGAAGGCAACGTCGTGGGCTATGTGGACAAAGACGATGATTGAGTACAGCGAGTACCGGATGTCATGTGCCGCGGACCCGATACATAATCATGGTTGACCTATCAATAACATTCGCGCCGGGGCTTGAGGAGAAGGCCAGGGCTCTGATCGCGGAGATGGAAGCGTGTTCTTCCATTGATGCAATCCCTATTCCCGGCACTCCCGGCATGGTGGTGGTCAGGTATGGGTCGAGTGCATATGAAGAGCGCATACGAAAGAAGGTCATATTACTGCCAGTTAAGAGTGCCGGTGGCGTTTTCTGCATAGCGACGCGTTAGCTGAGATGATGCTGATGCGCCTTAGGGAGTCACGAGACAGTGGGATACAACTTTCTTATTACGGCGGGCCAAGTGCAAGTCGGCCATGAGGTCTTGCTTTTGTCGGACCTGGCTCGATTAGCTATGCAATTGGAGCTACCTTGGTATCCTGTAAACGCAATGGTGAGCGGCGAAATGGTAGAGCTAGAGCTTTGCCGAGATCTCACTCCGGAGTCGTCGCGCTTCCCGAACGACCAACCCATTCGCCGCGAATGGCTGCCCATAGAAACAACAGAGGAAGGGGAGTCGGCACGATTTCTCACGGTGTATAAGAGCCAGTTCCAATGCGAAATCCTTCAAGGGATTACGATCTCCCACCCATACCAATCGTGGGATATTCACTGGAACGTTACCCACGCACGAACACTTGCCCAGTACAGCTGCCGTGGTGGAAATCCGTGTGAGGCTGATGAGTGCGGCAGACTCCCGACGCGAGTATATACCATCTCAGAAATTGCTGAGTTCATGAATCAGCCAGCCACCGTCAAGGCGTGTGGCTCCTACGAGTCTCGCGTAGATCTCCACGTACCTTGGACAAGAAGCGATGTCGTGGCCGCTGTTGATGCTCTGCGAATCGTTGAGAAGCATGCCAACGGCCTCGCAGTTCAGGATGATTACCATGTATGGGAGAGAGGCATTGACAACTGGCGGAACCTCACGTCGGGATACGTGAAGAAGTTCAAGATGGAGGCCGTTTGGCCTGACGCGACAACTCTCTTGGATCCAGACCCGGATGGTGGTAGTCGAAAGTGACTGGGGATAGATATACCTATAACGCGATTCGGAAGGAAGACTGCGTGCACCTTGACTCAGCCAAAGACTTATACCAGTCCATCAAACAGACACGGTGGACGTCCCTCAAAGACGACTTGGTGAGATCCGCAGTTCGATACGCGCGTCTCCGAACCGACTGGGCTCTTGCCACACCCGACCAACGTTTGGAAATGGACAGGGAGAGAAGTCGTGCCCACACTGCCTTCATCGACTGCTGTAACATCTTGAGCCGAAACATGGGTAAGGCCGGCGAAGACAACTCCTGGCGGATGAAGCTCGGTGACGACAGGAAGGACCTGGGGGATTTCGCGTGTTACCTGCACTGCCTTCTCGGTATACTATCGAGATAACCCATGCCCCACTAACCAGTTACACCACCATCTCGCACCAATAATGTACTTGAATTAGGTCCCGGGGGGCCCACCATCAGGACGTTGTGTCCACCGGCAGCAGCGACCTCCAAGGCGCGTTTCGCCTGCTTTTGTCCCTTGACCGAGGCGAAGTCGACACCGGCGGCGGACGCGGCGGTGAACTCCGCCTCATGAACCCGGGCCAGCGGTGCGCTCAGACCACACAGAACGGCTGCCGCTTCTGCGAGTGTCGAGACGACATAGGGGCAGTAAGGCTTTCTGACTTCCTCCAGTTGCCGAAGCAGGCCGAGTTCTGCGCGGTTGTGGAGCGGCGCGATCAGGACTGCGTTGTCAGGCATGCGCCGGGCGACCGCCAACGCGCCGGCGCATCCGCGGAGCGCGCCGTCAAAGCCCAGCTCCGCCAATCGCGAAGACGTCCGCATCGTGCGAGCTCTGGATCTGGTCTGTCTTCTCAAGCACCGCAAGCGCCATGGCCAAGTCGAGGGTTGTGCCCTCTTTCGGAACGTCGCCTGGCGCCAGGTTCACAGTCACCGCGGCGTCCGGCCACTCGAACCCGGAAGCCTCGAAAGCATGGATGAGGCGTTCCCTTGCCTCCTGTACGGCGGCTTGGCCGAGCCCCACAACCCGGAACGCGTTCCCGGCGCGGAGGCCAATCTGGACATCGACCAAGACCGCGGAGAGTCCCCTGACTGTCGCACCCTTGATCATCTTCTTCCCATCGTCCTGTTCTGCGTCTGGCTGACTGGTTCGGCGAACACGAAGCGAGCCCCGCGTCACAGCCACTTGCGTTCGAGGCTCGTACAATAGGTTCAAGGCAAGTGCTTGGCAAGGATTCAGCGGGGGCCGGGGCGAGCCTGCAATGCACTGAACCGGATCAACGGACAGGCGCCTTCGCTGCGATGCACCCTGGCGCCTCAATTCAGCGTGCCGCGGTTGTAGAGGCAGACTTCGGTGACCCACATGATGTGCGGGCGGCTGGCGGGGCCGCCGGTGTCGAGTTGGTGAAGGCGCACTTTCTCGGTGACGCTGCTCGGCCAGGTGTGCTTGGAGACCGTGCTCAGCGGGTTGTCGCGCACTTGCGCCACAGTTTTCCAGGCGTTGCCCTCCCAGATGTCGACGTCGTAGTTGCGCGACGAGAAGACGTGATTGTTGTCGATGCACCAGTAGAGCCAGACCTGCGAGATGGGCGTGGGCTTGGGCAGGCGGATCTCGAGCCAGTGTCCGTCCTTGTCGGCGCGGTCGGCCGACGCCCAGGCCTTGCGGGTCCAGTGCAGGGCGCTGGTCTCCCAGACGCCGTCGATGGCGGTCTCCGGCTGGTACTCCGAGTAGCTGCTGTCGGCGGCCACGGTTGCGCCCAGGCTCAGCAGTGCCACGTCGCCGTCCGGCGGCATGGGCAGGCTGCGGAACTCGGAGGCGGCTTCGGCCACGAGCTTGCCCTGGGCCGTGTGCACGCCGAACTTCAGGCCCACGACCTCCGTCTTGCTCTCCGTGGCCGCGACGCGGAACTGGGCGATCGTCTGGTCCGGGGCGAGTTCCACTTGTGTCGGCTCGATCACGGCGCCGGCACCCGCCGCCTTGACCAGCAGCGGGCACGGTTCCGTCAGGCGTTGGACGATCACTCTGTACAGGAATGCCTTTCCGGCTGGGTCGGCGGTGCGTTCGACCCGCGCCGTGGCGACGGGCGAGAAGAAGACGTTGGCGGCGCGCACGACAGTCACCGGCTCGGCGCCTGCGACCGGGACCCGCAGCGCGGTCCGCACCTGGCCGGCGCCGGGCAGGTCGCGCTGCACAACAACCGGCTGCGCGCCTGGCGTCAGCGTTCCCGGCAGCTCGGGCTTGGCCAGGCGCAGGATGTTCCGGTCCGGAAATGCCCAACTCCCGAGCAGGGTCGCGCCGGTCTGGGCCGGGTTGAACTGCGCCGCGAGACTCGCCGGCTGCGAGGCCGGAACCACTCTCGCCCCGGCAAGTTCGAGCGTCGCGCCGCCCGTGAACAGCAGCCATTCGGCGACGGTGCGTTCGGCGTCGAGAAGCTCAAGGGCCTGGCTCGTCTTTTCGAGGCCGTCGGGTTCCTGTGCGACCTTCGTTCTCTCTGTCTGCACACGCGCCAGCACGGCGCCGATCCCGGCGTCGCCCTCGGGCTTCAGGCCGCGCAAGTCCTTGGCGATGGCCTTGAGGCGGTCGGTGTTCTCCGACTTGCCGCGCACGATGGCGGCGTTCTCGCAGTGCCGCGCGGCGCGTTCGAGCTGCCACTGCCGCGCGTTCGCCGCCGAGGAGACTCGCAGGATCGTCAGCACGGCCGCGCCATCAGCGACCTCGATCTCGATGCCTTGCGGCGTGACCTGCGCCGGGACGGGCGACAACTGGACCGCGTCCATGACCACAGGCGCGTCGATGCCGCGGAAGAGGTCCGGGTGCACGACCAACTTGCCTCTGCGCGGCGTCTCGGGCGCGCGAACGGTCAGGTACACGGGCTCGCCGCCGCCGAACCGTTCTGCGTGGACTCCGTCAACGAGCGGTTCCGGTTCCCAGCCGGCCTGCGACATTTCGACGAGTGCGGGGTAGTAGGAGTGGCAGACGTCGCCGAAGCTGGCGTAGCCTTCGCGGACGAGGCGGCCCGTCGAGGGGAAATGTCCCCACTGTGCACTGGCCAACACGAACTCCTCGGCGGTCGCGCGGTCGTCGAGTTTGTGGAGGTTGACGAAGTTCATGGGCAGCACCGGCTTCTGGTACCCGCCGAACCGGTGGTAGCCCATCAGGGCGTGGTCTTGGAAGATGCTGCTCTCGATGCCGATGATGTCCAGCGCGGTGTAGCTGGTCCAGGCGTCTGTGGACGGGCCCTGGTTGCCGAGGATGGTCCGGCCTTGGGCGCGGTAACGGTCCTGGATGCAGCGCAGCCACTTGAACATCTGGAACCGTCCGTGCTGAGCGACGCGGAAGGTTGTCGGTTCGTAAGTCAGCGGGTGGCTGACGAAGCGGAAATGGTCCGGCCGGTGACTGAGGTACCAGCAGGTCCAGGCGCCGGAGCCGTCGATGTAGCAGCCGTCGATGCCGGAGTTGCCTTTGAAGAGCGTGTCGAAGAAATTCAGGCCGCGGCTGGCCGGGGTGGGCCGGGCGTCCGGGTTGCGCAGGTCGGGGTCGACGTTGCAGATGAAGCGCAGCAGGCTGAGCGGTGTGGGTGGCGGTTCGTCCGAGCCCCAGTTGTCGGTGATGAGCACGCGGTAGTGGTCCTTCTCGTCGGTCAGCGCGTTGTCGCGCACGAACACAATGTCCTTGCGCACGCCCATGCTCTCGAATTCGCCGTTCTCCAGCAGGTTCGTCTCCGGCTTGCCCTGGCGGCAGATCGTGATGTCGTCGAACCAGGCCGTGCCGGTGCGGTTCCGGAACATGGCGTAGACGCGCAGTTCGACCAGCGGCTGGCGCGGCTGAATGATCCACTCGGCCTTCTCCCAGTCGTGCGTGCCGGGCTTGAACACCGCGCACTGGCCGAACTGGTAGCTGCCGTCGGCGAGCAGGCAGTCGATGTAGATCGAGTAGTCGCCAGGCGCAGGACCGGCCGCGACGTTCTCCGCCTTGCTCCAGGCGGTCACGACGACCGGGGTCTTGATCGGTTCGTCCAGCATCAGGGACTGGAACGCGTTGCGGCTGAGATCGGGCCGGTCCGCAACGGCGCGGAAGGCGTACTTGCCGCCGTGCCTGACTTGCTCATCGAGCGCGCCGCCGGTCATGCGCCAGGCCGCCGGCGCGATCTTCGTCTCCAGATCGGACATCTGCCGAATGGCGTCGTCGTAGTCTTTCGGCAGGCCGGGCCCGGCGAGTTCGATGGTTTCCGAGCCGGTCTCGTTGTACGGGAACATGCCCATGTTCCGGTCGTGGTCCTCCTCGATACTGCCCTGGCCCTCGTGGAAGGCGAAGTGCTGCGGGTCCGGGATGTTCTTCGTCTCGTTGGCGAAGAACCAGCCGCCGTGACGTTTCTCGACGCGCTCGAACCGGGCCGGGAAGAGCCGGTAGTACTCGGCCAGCGCGGAACGGAAATGCCACTTCGGAGTCGTGGCGCAGATCACGATCGAGAACGGGGCCTTCATCTGGAACGCGGGCGCAGCCTGGTTGCTGAACCCAAGCGGCAGGCGCATGACCACAGCCTTTTCGGCGGGCAGGCCGCGGAATTCGAACACGTACGGTGCATCCGCCGGCATGGCCAGGGTCAGTTGATCCTGACCATCGGCGAGCGTGCGCAGCGGCGCAATGGGCAGTTTGTTCACGAACTTGGCGGCGAGGAGCAGCGGCTCGGTCGTGCCGTCGCCGGTGGCCAGCGCGACACCCTCGACGCGCAGGACCAGGTCTGCGACGGCGTCGTTGGTGCCGTTGACCGTGACCACACCGTTCAGCCACAGCGCGCCGTTCTTCGCTTCGAGCTGCGCCTGCAGTGCGAACTGCGCAGCGTCGGCGGGTTTCTGTGTGCGTGGGTCGAGCAGTTCAAGGCGTGCGGTCACGCCGGGCAGGGCTTTCCCGGCCACCTCGACGGCGTTGATCGCTTGTCCTTCCCACGCGGCACGGAGGCCGTTGCCGGCGTCGATCGATACGGCGTACGCGGATACGGCGGCCAGTGCACTGGCGAGGGCGAGCGAGGCGGCGAGTCTTCGCATGCGGTTGTCCCCTTCTGCTTGGAAGCGTCTCACCGACGAACGGGTCAGAGCCCCCGCTCAGGGAGTCTCAACGTACACCCGAGTGCGGCCCAAGCCAAGACGTTGTCGATGACTCGCGGCAATGCGTCAGCGCCTCCCGGGCGGCAGACCGCCCGATCATACCAAGGTGAAACTGGCCACGACGCTTCCAGAGCCCGCGAGGACGCGGGCGCTCCAAAGTCAGCCACCCCGTGCCAGTCCCTGGAGCGCCCGCGTCCTCGCGGGCTCCCGGGCCCCTTTAGTTTCACGGGAATTGGGTATGGCAACGCACGGGATGTGTGTCGACGGCCCGATCGTCACCGATTGCGGTCGATAGCAGTCGATCGCGGTCGATTGCAGTCGACCAATTGACCGCGGCCGGGGGGGCGCACGCACCCAAGTGGCCTCCCCGCTTCTCTGTGATTGACGCCACCGGTACAGCGGCGTTGACTGCAGAATCGGCGGCTCCCGTGCCTCAGCCCGTCTTCAGTTTGGCGTCCACGGGTTGGGTGTCGGGGGCGGCGCGCCGACATCCAGGGTCCAGTTCGAGTAGCTGCGCATGGGCAGCCACTGGCTGTGGCCGTCACAGAAGATGAAGTTGGCGCCGTTCGTGTGGCGCTGCGGGGCGGGCGGGATGGCGTTGTCGGTCTGGTCCACACTCCAATCGGTGAGGTAGTAGGGGTTGCCGTTGAGCAGGTAGCCGGCGTCGGCCACCAGGATGCAGGTTGTGACCTTGGTGATCTTCTTGGTGTTGTAGTAGCTCAGGGCGCGGGACATGCCGTAGCCCTGGTTTTGCGTGGCGTTGTTCCAGCCGGGCCAGCCGCGCTTCGGGTCCGCGGGGCAGGTGTGAATCTCGACATTGCCGACGTAGGTCTGGGTCAGGTACATCCAGGTGTGGTAGGCCACGCCGGGCGTGTGCCACATGGCCGCCGGGGGCAGCCGGTCCTCGTAGTCGTCAGGGTACTGCAGGATGCCCATGGCGACCTGCTTCAGGTTCGCCGTGCAGTTCGACTGGTGCGCCTTGTCCTTCGCATTGCGCAGTGCGGGCAGCAGCATGGACGCGAGAATGGCGATGATCGCAATCACGACCAGCAACTCGATCAAGGTGAAACGGCACGGTCGGCACATTTGCCTGTACTCCTTCTTAACTGCACCTTATTCACTGCTTGTGGTGGTATATGTGCCCGCCTCGGTTCGTGGGTGTGCGGTTCTGTCCCGCCGGTGGCCTATGTTCGCGCCATTGCTGCATTCGTATTCCGGTGCATGGCGTCGACCGACCTCTGGCACTAACCTCACTGCGGCTTTCCCCCGAGCGGAGTCAAGACAGCCTTAATGTATTCCTATTCGGGTCTCCCGGCAAGGCGGAGAAGGTTGCCGACGGTAATGCGTCAGCGCCTCCCGGGCGGCGTACCGCCCGGTCATACCAAGGTGAAACTGG
>MHBL01000427.1 GCA_001803235.1 Lentisphaerae bacterium RIFOXYA12_64_32 | reverse complement strand
CCTTGAAACCGGCTCAAGATAGCTGGCCGCAAATGTACAGGTTATTCTTGTACGCCGCCTTACGTAAGGGGTTTGCTGTCGACCTGTGCGGCGCGTGGCATGCGCGGTGTTACGGCCACGGGGCGGCGGCGGGGTCGCCCGCAGCGAGACTCGCCAAAGATCCACATCAGCCGCCGTGCCGCCGTGCGGTGAGCTTCCTGACGGAATCGCGCTCGACGATCCGCATCGGGAGCAGCGTCAGCGTGGGGTGGGTGTGGAAGCCGTTGATTCGGGAGAGCAGGTTTTCCGCGGCGGCAAAGCCGACGCCCTCCATGTTCTCGTCGACGCACGTGAGGCTCTTCATGTTGAGCCCGGTGAACTGGAGTTGACCCACGTTCGCCATCCCAAAGGTGGCGACCGAGACATCGCCGGGCACCGATAGCGAAAGCTTCGGGAGTATCGTTCTGGCGAGTTCAATCGCGACATGCTCCGGAGTCACAAGGCAGGTCGGCGCGTGCCCCTCATTCTGGAGTTTCCTGAAAAGCGCCACGAACGCGGCCTCGTTATCCTTGAACATGAGGGTGTTCCAATCCTTCAGGATGAAGGTGCGGGGCTCCAGGCCGAGCGTCAGCATCTTGTCACGGTAGCCCGCCAGCCTCATGCGGAAGGACGGGTTATTCTTGAGGTGTAGATCGTGCAGCAGGAGGACTATGTCCCTGTGTCCGTAGTCGCAAAGCGTCTGGGTCAACGCCTCGGCGCCCCGCAGGTTGTCGCCGACAACGGTGTCGTATTCCGCGCTGTCCTGCAGGCCGAGGCAGACCAGAGGCGTGTGGTGTTCCTTCGTCGCTGCGACAATTTCGTCGGGCAGGCGTGTGTCGGAGAAAACGGCCAGCCCGGAAACCCGTTCGAAGTCTACGGACTGGTCCATTCGGTCCCGGACGAAGGAACCCCAGTCGCCCATCTTCGCGTGATGAATGATGTGCGTCGAGCTGTGACCGTCAAGGCTCATTCGCGCCCGGAAGCCTTCATAGGCCAGGCTTGACGCCATATCCGTTCGGCCAAGGAAGACCACGTTCCGGAAGGGACCGCCCAACGCGCCGCCGCCGACGCCCTTGCCAAGGACCCTGTAGCCCTTGCCGGGGACAGGCGCCAGAAGCCCGTCGTTGATCAGCATCTGAAGCGACTTCCTGACCGTGGGACGAGATGTGGCATAGTCCTTCGCGAGGCGATTCTCGCTCTCAATGAACGTGTTGACGGCATACTCGCCGGCCAGGATCTTCGCGCGCATCTCGACATAGATCACCCGGAAGAGAGGAGTCGTCGAACCATTCTGCTTCTTCACCGCCATGTGCACTCCACAGTGTTGATGCTTCATCTGCTATACATTAACAAGTAAAGCCTGAGTTTACAACCCGCGGTCGAGATGATTACGCGCAAGAGTACCTGAATATCTTTCTTGACATGGGAATTGACAACGCATGGAACAGGTGGTAATATGAGCAGTGACAGCATGTAATTACTTGTAAATAAACTGGCATGACCGGGCGGGCCTGGCGGTGAGGCCGGAGCGGCTGGACGCTCGTGAAAGCGTGGAGGTGGGAGTTGAGCACCGGAGACAAGGGTCGGCGGAGACGTGGGAGTGGTGCGGGAGGACGAACCATGGGTGCGTGTCTTGGGCAGGTGCGGAACGCGGCGGCATTGCGGGTGGGCGGGTGTTTCACGCTGATCGAGTTGCTGGTCGTGATCACGATTATCGCCATTCTGGCCTCCATGCTGCTCCCGTCGCTTCAGAGTGCCAAGGACACCTCATATTCGGTCGTGTGCAAGAACAATCTGCGGTCCATCGCGCTGTGGGCAGCCCTGTACGCACAGGACTGGGATAGCGTCCTGCCGACGAATGCCAACAGCACGAGCAGCACCGGCTATCTGCACATCGCGGACGGGTACTGGCATGACAAGGCGCGTGATGTGATATGGTCGCCCTACGACAGGGCAAGCGCCGCCTGCTGCCCCAAGGCCCAGCGCACCATCACCCCGCGATGGAACTGGTTAACCCGCTGCGATATGGACTACGGACTGAATTATTTCGTTGGTGGAAGGCACGCGTGGAACACCTCCGATCGACCGACGATGAAATTGCTGACCAGCCAGAAGTACTGGTTCGCCGACGGTCACACGGGCACGTTCGGCGGCCAATACTACATTTGGGACTACATCCAGGTTCAGGATGAAGCGACTTGGGCCCCGCGTCCGTGGATGTGGGACTTCGTGAACAGCTCCCCGTTTGTCGGCAGGGGTCATCCCGGGCTGACGGCCAATTTCGTCTTTGGCGATGGCCACGCCGATGCGCTCAGGCGGAACCACGTCATGTCGCTCTCCGGCCAGGCGCTCGACGATTTCCGCGGGACGAAGAACAAGTGAAGCCGCTCCTCGGCAGGCCCGAATGGGACCCAACTTCGGCCGATCCGATCCCGTGGCGAGTGTTGGGTGGCAGTTCCCTCGAATCGGAGGACAATATGCGCAGAAATTTCCGCTCTCTTCGTCACGCACTTGCCGGCCTGGGGCTGGTGACTTGCCTCGGACTCCCTGTTCACGCCGCGGAGCCGGTGGTCGTACCGTCTGCGGATGCCGCTGCCGGTGGCTGGGCCGATGGCGGGCCCGTGGGCGCCTACTACGCCAATCCGAGCCTTGCCGGCGATCCGGCCTTCACCCGGCGTGACGTGCGCGTCGACTTCCAGTGGGGCGAGCATCTGCCCGTAGGTGGATCACCCGCCTTGCCTTACCGCGCCTTTCCGCGCGACCGATTCACGGTGCGCTGGACGGGACGGGTGGTGGCGCGCTTCTCCGAGGCCTACGTGTTCGCCTGCACCGCGGACGACGGCGCGCGGCTGAAGCTCAAGCCGACCGGCGCCGCCGACTGGGTGACCGCCATCGAGCAGTGGGGCCAAGCCGGAACCGCCCGTTCGCAGCCTGTGCAGCTGGAAGCCGGCAAGCCCTGCGATGTCGTACTGGAGTACCGTGAAGACGCCGGGCCGGCGGCGGTGTCTTTGGCGTGGTCGTGTCCATCGGCGCCTGAGCAGGTCATCGATCCGGTCGTGGCGCAGGGCCTCAACGCCAGCTCGTGGGAGGGCTACTGCTGGGCCGACGAAGCCAAGAGCTCGCGCTTCTCCAAGGGCGAACAGGACGAGCGTGGCGACCCCACGGGCGACTGCACGCTCTTGGCCGGCGAAGGTCGCATGGGCAACGACGGCACCTACGAGTTGTCGTTCCAGGGCCAGGCCGAGGTGGCGCGGCGCGGTTCCGTGCTCAGCGCCGGCGAACAGACCTGGAAGGACGTGGCGCCACGCGGCGCCGGCTGGGACGCCACCACCAACACAACCCGGCTCCGCCTGACCAATGGCCAGGTAGAGGGTCCCTGGTACATCGAGTTCAAGCAGACTGCCCGCGATGGGAAGGACGCGAGGGGCGACGGGGTTGGCGACCTGTGCCTGCTGCGTCCGCTCAAGGCCGGTGCCGACGCGGCGCACCGGCCGGACGAGATCGTCTATCGGCCGTTCAAGGATGCCGTGGCGCCGTTCACCTGTCTGCGCTGGCTGCAGATCGCCAACCAGAAATGCGACGGGCTGTGGAGCAGCCGCACCCTCCCTTGTCGGCGCGAGTTCACCCGCGGCGGGTTCTGGAGCGACAACAGTGGCGGCGAGTGCTGGGAGTATCTGATCGTCCTTGCCAACGAGTGCGGCAAGGACCTCTACGTGTGCCTGCCCATGCAGGCCGACGACGCCTACATCGAGCCGTTCGCACGCCTGGCGCGCTACGGCTCCGACGGCGCTACGCCGTACGAGCATGAGGTGGACGATCCGCGCTGGCCGCCGCTCAACCCCAACCTGCGTCTCTACGTCGAGATCGGCAACGAGATCTGGAACTGGGGTTTCGGCAGCACCAAGGACTGCAACGAGCGCGCCACCAGGGAGATCAAGGACCAGACCGAGGACGGCAAACTCATCGACTACGACGGCCACGGGAACTACCGTCGTTGGCACGCCCTGCGCACGGTGCGCGCCTCCGACGTCTTCCGCCGTGCTTTCGGTGACGCCGCGATGGGCGCGCGCATCCGCTTGCTGATGGAGTACCAGTACAACAATGCCCAGGAAACGGCGTGGCATTCTTTCAGCTTCCTCGACGCCTGGTTCAACAACGGCGATGGCGAGCATGTTGTGCAGCCGCATCCGGTTCGTCACTGGGTTTGGGGCGCTGGCGGCGCCACCTACTACGGCGTCGGGAATGCCGATGGGCGCCAGGACGAGGTGAAGATTGCCGACGCCGGGTTCGATGCCGGCGCAGTGCCCGCCGGCACGGAATCGGCCGCGCCCGCCGGCAGCGGCTGGACCTGTACCGGGGATGCCGCTATCTATCGTAACTGGCTGGTCTCCATTGCTGCCTTCAGCCCCGGCAAGCCGGGCAAGGTGGCGCGGGCGACCGCGGCCGGCTGTTCTCTGACCGTCGAACAGTCGGTGGTCGTGCGCGCCCTCGGTTGCTGGCTGCGGCCGCATACCGGCGCGCACAACCTGGTGCTGATGGGGCCGCAGGGGCCTCTGGTGCAGGTCGGCGTACAGCCGCAGCGCATTGCCGTCAGCGAGGTCGAGAGCTGGGTCTGGGCGTGGGGCGCCGTCCCTGGCGATCCGGTCCGGCTCGAGCCCGGTGTCACCTATCACCTGCTGGCGCGTGCCGAGAAAGGCGAGCCCAACCTTTGTTCCGAGCCGGTGCCGGTGGTCGCCGGACCCGGGTTTGCCATCACCGGCGCGGCGCGTGTCGCCGCCAATGCCGGGGATGATCCCAAGGCCTGGACGGTCGAGACCGCAGCGCCGGGCGCTGTCGCCTTTGGACCGTTGGCCCTGCGCGCTTCCGCCACCGGCGAGGCCAAGCCCACCGACCTGCCCGAGCCGTCGCGTGGCGGCCAAGCCGCGGTGTTGCGTGCCGGCGGGGCGCTGAGTACCAAGCTCACCTTCGCTAAGCCGGGGCGGTATGCGCTTGAGCTGCACGCCGCGGGGCCAGGCAAGGGCTGGCCCGGTTACCTCCCGTTCTCGATCAGCGTCGGCGGCAAGTCGGCAAACCCGCACGGCCAGCGGGACGAGCGCGTCGCCCCGGACAACGTTGTGATCGGCGGCTTCCACCGCCGCATCTCGAATCTGGACGAAACCTGGGGCTCGGCGGTGTTTTCCGTCGAGCAGCCGGGCGAGGTCGAGTTGCGCATCTCGGCCGCGGCCAAAGGCGAGGGCTGGACGGTGCTCGACGAGATCGCGGTGACCTCGGTCGATGCCCTGATGGAATCCGGGTTTGGCGCCGGCCAAGCCTACGGCCAGGTGGCGCAGGACGACTACGCCCGGCAACTCGACGGCCAGGCCGGCTATGCCCGGTCTTTCGGCCTGCCGGTGATTGCCTATGAGGCCGGCTGGTCGCTGGGCGGCGACTTCCACGCCAAGCCCATCCACACCTGGGCCAAGTTCAAGGAGGACCGCGCCCTTGGCATGAACGACACCGCCGCGGACATCTTCATGCACTCCGGTGGCTTCATGAACGTGTGGGGCGTTTACGGTTACTGGCCGCCGCACGACCTGGCCAACGCCGTGGACTATCCCCTGTGGTGCTCCATCGCCGGCCTGGCGTCTCGCCTGCCCGCGGAAGAGACCAACGGCATTGCCGCCCCCTGCCGCCTGGAACCCAAGGATGTCGTGCGCTGGAGCTGGTCCGACAACGGCTTTGCGGGCGCCTTCGGCAAGCGCGGCGAGTGGCGAAGCTGGTTGGCGCGCGTGCCGGCCAGCGGCGTGTGGACCTTCGCGGTGAAGACGCAGGGTGAGGGCGGCTGGGAGCTGGAACTCGACGGCGTCCGCGTCGGGGCCGGCGCGGCCGGCGCCGAGCCCATACCGGTCCGCCTGGTGCGCGGCCTGCACGGCGTGCGCCTCCGCGCTGCCGGCGCCTTCACTCTGTCCGGCATTGAGATCCAAAACCAGCCCTGACCTATTCGAGCTCGACCTCCATCACCACCAAGCCCTTGGGCGGGATCCTGACGGTGAGCTTCGAGCCGTCGACTCGGGGCGGCATCATGGGGAATTCGGTGCGGACCTTTGCGCTGCGGATCGGCCGGTTCAGGTCGACGGTGGGGCGGGTGTAGACCGGTACGCGGCTCTTCACGACCACTCGCTTCTTTGCCCTTGGCCGTCTCCGAGAGCAGCACCGCCTGGCTCGCGGCAGACCGCCACGCCACGGAAGGCAGCCGTCGAGACGACGGCGCTCCAGGGGACGGCCTCTGGAGCGGGGGCCTTGCCTGGCCATGTTACCATGCCCTAAAGGCGGAACTACGAGCCGAGACAGTCAGGCGCCCGCGGGCCGGTTCGGCCTCACCACCAGGTCGATTCGGGCTGCGGCAGCCACTCGCCGGTCTTCAGTGTCGTTTCCATGCGGTGCAGTTCGTCGCGCAGGAGCGCGAGCATTTCTTGGCGGTATCCCACGTCGCCGCCGAGGTGATCCACGGGCTGGCAGGGGGCTGCCCGCGCCAGGCTGGCGGGAACGCGCGCCAGTGTCCGGCGCAGCGCCGCAATCTCGCGCAACGCGTTCCGCTTCGCGGTCGCTGGAGCGCGCGACACGGCGCGGTCCGCCGTCTCCATGAGCCGCAGGTATTCGGCGGTGAGCCCCGCGAACGTCGCGCCGAGCCGGAGCGTGGTCTCAAGCCAGGCGATGTCGTTGCGGACCTGCGTGCGGGGGGCGCTGACTCGCTTCGCTTGTGCCGCCAGGTTTGCCGCCCGGGTGTTAAGTGCAGCCATTTCCGTGCAGGCCTTGCGGAGCAGGCGGACTTTTGCCCACGTGGGCTCGTCGATACTTTGGCGCCAGGATACGTTCAGGCGCCGGAAGGTCGAAAACCTGCCCGCGGGCATGAGCGTGGTCCACACGGGCAACAGGACGGAGGGTCGGTCGAACCGCTCGCTGAGGGGCCGCAGGTTCGTCCTGCCGCGCAGTCGGTGGATCTCAGCGATCAGCGGTCCTGCGTCGTCGCCGTACAGCCGTCGGCAGGCACAGTCCAGGAACCCGTCTTTGCGGAACAGCCCTGGTGGGCGCGCGGTGCCGGCACTCAGCGCCAGGTATCGTGGCCACCACTCGTCGCGGTCTTTAGGGAGTGTCTCGGCGTGGAACGCGCTGCCGGTCGGGTTCCAGCAGTACTCGGCGTTGAGAAGCTGCTGCGGCTCCTGGTAACCGTTGCCGTTCGCGTACAGGACCATGTCGGCGCCCTCGAAGCACCCGGTCATCGCCGAGGTCGCAATGAACGGGACGTTGTTGAAATAGCCGTCACCGCCGGTGAACGCGATTGTCCCGAAGGGCAGGGCAACGCCATTCCGGTCGAGGTGCCGCCGCAGTTGCGCGTAGCGGTGCTCGGACGAATCGCGGTTACAGTACTGCTCGCGGAGTCCGATGATGACGTTGGGATTGCGGATGATCCGGCCCACGGTCGTGTAGTAGTCGAGGTACCTGCGCCAGGCTTTGTCATCCTCGGAGTAGTCGGAGTAGTTCGGGCTGACCATCACCAGCAGGCAGTCGCGTTTGGCGTCGTACCGGGTTCGTGGATTGCGCACCGTGTTGATGGCGTCCGCGAGTTGGTCGTAGAACCAGGCCATGGCGCCGGCGAGTCCGTCGGGGGCGAGGATGTTGTCATTCGGCCAGCGGCGTTTGCAGTCGTCGCAGCGCATGACCCAGGTCTTTGCGGACTCCGCCAGAATGCTCTCGTCGAGGTTGTGGATGTAGAGCGCGCCCGGCTCGACTTTGCGGACGAACTCGACCAGTTCACGCTGCTTGAGTTTGAGCAACTCGCGACTGCTCAGGCAGGTGCCCATGGTCCGCGAAATGCCCGAGTGTCGCGACGGCGAACCGCAGCATGGGTAGATTTCCCCGTTCGGGTACGAGCGGCGGTTGCGGAAGGCGATGCCGTCCTGGCACGGGCAGCCGTAGCCTGAGCCGTAGCCGGTGTAGAGGAGGCGGATGCCCCGCAACCGCGCGGCCTGGTTGAGCCGGCGCATCATGGGCGCGTATCCGGGCGAGCGTGCCGTGTTCCAGCCCAGGCCGTCCACGATCACCAGGTTGATCTTATGCTCGAGACAGAGGTCGAGCTTGCGCTCCAAGCGCTGCTCGAACGCCGTTCTGCCGTCGCCGCGCTCGTACGACCAGCCGCCGACTTCACCGAACAGGCTCCAGTTGTTTCCGCGCCAGCGGAACGCGGGATGGTCTGTGACCGAGAGATTGGGGAGGCACAGTCCAGCGCTGGCGGGCTCCAGCACCTGCAGCAGCGTGGTGGTGGCGTACAGGAGCCCGATGGGCTGGGTGGCATAGAGAATCACCGGCGAGGCGACGGCGGAGTGCAGGATGTAACCTTGTTCAGGCGCGTGTCCTGCGGGGACCGGCAAGTCTGGCGGCAGCATGTCGCGGGCGTACGGATCGCCGTTGCCGCAGAGCAGGATGTCGTCGTCGGCGATATCGGGCAACTCGCGGCCGGCGAATCCGGAAAGGAGCAACCGAACCCCGGCGGTCCGCAGCAGGAACTCGCGCAGCATGTCCACCGCATGTCTGACCTGCGGATTGCGGGGATCGCAAACATAGGCGCGGCAGGGGCGGCCACGCTCGAATGGCTTCGGGGTTCCGCCGTGGCTGCGCAGGCTCTGCGGTGTCGGGATCACTGCGGGTTGAGTCGTGGACATGGCTATTCGTCTCCGACGGTTGCGGTTGAATCCGGCCTCGCAGAAATGCGGTTCCTCCGGCCAGGATACGGTCGGTCGGTCGGTGGCTCGGCGCGTTCCGCGCCGAAGCAGAGCGCGCCGGCCGGTCCCCGGCCGAGGACCTCGGTTCGGGACGAACCGAGGCGCCCTGCTGCGGTCCCGGAGGTTTCGCGCCAATGTCGCTCTTCGCGCCGCCCGGCACATACCACGTTGTTCATGGAAGAAGCGTGCCTGTATCCTTGACCTTCCGCGGCAGGAAGTTGGACCGCTTGAGTGCTTCGCCGTAGCGCACCCCGATGAGGCTGCCGTAGTAGCGCGCCCGGCACTCGAGCTGCTCCGTGAACGAGCCCGCGGTCGCACCGTAGCTCCGACGTTTCTTCTTCCCTTTGGGGGCGGTGACCTGGTCCGAACTCGACTGGAAGCAACGCCAGGCCTTCATCTTGGCGGCGAACGTATCCGAGACGTCCACGATGTCGGTCGGCTCCGGCAACGGTTGGATGACCTCGAAGTGATAGAGCGCTTGCGCGTTCCACGGCTTGCCGAGGTCCGCGCTGCAGCTCCAGCCGGCCTGCCACCATGAATCGCACGCCAGCCGCGCCATGTCACGGTGCTGGAAGTACTCGGACCAGTAGTGTGACAAGATGATGTCCGGCTGGTACTTGCGGATGCTCTCGATGCACAGTCGATAGGTTTCGCGGTTGGCCTGGACCGCGTAGTCCGAGTAATCGAAGCACTCGAAACTGTGCACCCCGAGGATGCGGTGCGCCTTCTCGGCCTGCGCCCGGATGCGCTTGGGCGCGGTGTCTCGCTCCGAGATGTCGGCGAAGTCCTCGTCGCTGTTCCCGAAGCAGACCACGTCCACGCGCCCGCCCGCGTTCACCACTTTGCGCAGGATTCCGCCCACCGCGATGACGCTGTCATCCAGGTGTCCGCCCAAAACCAGGACTTTCATGGCAGGTCCCTTTCGTTGGTCAGGCCACAAAGGAGCGTATCCCCAGGATGTCGGCTAGGTACTGCAGTTCCTGACGGACATCGCCGTGCACCACGATCACATGGTGCGGCACGCCCTGACGTTGGATTTCGACCAGGTACTCTTTTACGGGTTTCTCCACGCGGACCAGGGCGTGGATCTCGTTGCACGGCAGGCATGGATACTGCAGGGACTCGCCCCCGGAGACCAGCATCTGCCAGCCGCGCGGCGTGTCCAGAAGGTGCGACATGGTGACCACCCCGGGCTTGAGAATGAACTCCGCGTTGACGCCGCCGCCCTGGAACCCCCACTCTTCGGGCGAGCCGGTTAGCGTGACCGCGCTATCGTTCTCGGCAAGTGCGAAGGACGCCACGCCGTGTCCCACCAGGAACAAGGCGTTGTGCGACGCGTCGTACTGTCCCCATTCGGCCTGCAGCGGCGAGTTGCCCGTCAACCACCACATCGCATGCATCATCGTGAGCCCTGCCAGGTCGCCTTCGCAGGCCACGAGGCGCTGGTTCTCATCGAGCATCATGGAAGCGCCGATGCGCGCGGGCGCTCCCGTTTCCCTCTCGATGTAGTGCTGGCCGAGGAAGCAGAGCGCATCGAGGCGCAAATGCTCCACCACGCGTTTCATCGCGATTCCGAGCCGACAGGAGCGGTCCAGGTCGGTCGCCGCGGGGCCCCGCAGCTTGAACCGCGCGGTCAGCCCTCGCGTTGCCGCCCGCGTCTCGTCCTCTGTGACTGCCTTCCAGAGTTTCAGCAGGTGGGAGAGCTCGACGTAGACGACATTGGGCCCGAGCGCCCCTTTGATCTTCGTCTTGTCATTCTCCAAGTCATACATGCCACGGAACACGTGTCCGACAACGCCGATGTTGAGGCGGCGCAGGCGCTGTGCGACCTGGTAGGCCCTGGCAATCTTCGAAATCTCCTGGTAGGGCTGCTCCTCGCCGATGGAGCCCACGACAATGTGGTAGGGGCGCCCCATCTTGACGAAAGATCCGGAAAGCTGGGTGGTGCCGATCAAGGCGCTGTTGCGCATCGCGGTCTCGTAGTCGTCGCGTGGCGTGATGTCCTCCTCGACCTGCGTGGTGAACATGAGCACGGGGACCCTTGGCACTTGTTCGATGGCATGCAACGAGATGTAGTCCGGCACGTACGTCCCTTCGACGACGATGAGCAGATCCAGGTCTGCGGCGGCAAAGGCTTTGCCGGCCTGGTCCGCAGCGTCGAGAGTGTCCACAACGCACGGGTAGACGACGTCGAAGTCAAGACGCAGTCGGTTGGCGATCCGGTCCAGATCGCCCAACACATTCTGCTTGAACTGCGGCGAGAACATCCGCCAGTACTCGAAGTAACCACACGCCAACAGCCCCACACGGACTCGGTCACGGACGGCAGGTCGCGCGCCGAGAAGGTCGCCGAACGGACCCGTATCCGATGCCTCAAACGACAGTATGTCACTCATGGCTTCCTCTCTTGTCTCGCAAAATCGTCCGTTCCCGTGCCCGTTCCCGTGCCCGTTCCCGTTCCCGTGCCCGACGGGCCGAGAAACGTGGAGGCCCCCTCCGTACGCTGACGCTGAACTAAAGCATGTGTGAAATCCGGCCGCGAACACCTCCGGCGCTTCGTTTCATGTTTCACGAGGTCCATTCGGCGGGCCCTGTGATGATTCGGGCACGGGCACGAGACGATGGCGTTGTGGCATGACCGTGTTGTTCATGCTTTTCATGTCGAGGTTGGCGCTACCTGTACTAACTCAAGGTCTGGCACGCGTCGGCGAGGGTGACGAAGGACAGCGGCTCATCCCGGTCTGCGCAACGATCACGGACGAAGGCAAACAACTCCCGGTAGAACTGGAATCCGGCGTCCGGGTCGCCCGCCTGGATCGGTGAGACGTGGCAGATGGGGACGAAGGGGATGCCCGCCGTGATGCAGGCCTGTGCGTCGTGTTTCGCGAGATTCAGGGTAAGTGCGAACCGCTCGCGGTTCAGGTACCAGGTGTATTCGGTCGTGAGCGGAATGGCGCGCAGGTTCCCTGGGGGCTGCAGCCGACGGAACATTTCACGCGTGATGGGCTCGGGCGCTACGGATTCCTTGCCGTTCAGGATGTCCCAGCCCGCCGGCTGCAGATGCCGCGAACTGTCGTAGCGATATCCCTCCGCATCCAGCGCCAGGAAGAGGTTGTCGCAGACCTGCAGGCAGGGTGCGCGGAACCCGACAACCTTGGCGCCGAGCGCATCCTCCATGATCCGCCGCCCTTGCGCCAGGCGCCCGCGGATCTTGTCTACTTGCAGGGCGGCCTCGATCGCCTCGCGATCCTTGGCCAGGCGCTCGCGCGCCGGGCCTTCGTGCGGCAGGGCGAGGATCATTTCGGGCGGGATCCCCACCTCGAACCGGTCATGTTCGAGCCCGTGCTGGGCCACCTCGTGCCCGTCGGCAATGGCCTGCTCGAGAACGCGGATGTAGCCCAGGCGCTGCGTGAGGGGCACGCCCTGTGCCAGCGGCACCGCGAAGAAGGTGGCTCTGACGCCGGCGTCGCCCAGGAACTCCAGCAGGTGCTTCAGATGCGCCTCGGTCGAGTACCCTTCGAAGCACACGTCATCGACGGTGAAACAGAAGTTCATCGCGTCAGCTCACTTGTTGGCCCAGTAACCGATGCCGACGTAATAGGCCAAGTTGTTCTGCGTTGTGTCCAGGCGCCCGAACTGCGCCACGATCTTCACGTTGGACCGGACCCGGATCGAGTACTGGGTCAGCGGCGGGATACTCAACCCGGCCAGATCCTGCGGATGATCCAGCCGCAACGTGCGCACACGCTCCGCGCCGACGGTCACCGCGATGCCCTTGACCGGCGCCTTGTCCTCGAAATAGAAGTCCAATTTCACCGTGGCCGGTCGGTTCGCGGTGTTCATCAGCATCAGGGCTTCGTGCGCCTCAAGCTTGCCCTTCCCGGTCTTCTCCGGCAGGTACCCGTCCGGGAAGAACCAGATCTTTGCCCCGCCGCCCGGTTCGCGCTTCATGGTGCTTGCACTCCTTACCCTTGGGGGCCCGCGTTTGTGTGGGTTTGACGTCAAACTAAGATACCATGCGGCGCGTTGCCTGGCAAGCCCTGACCAGAGAAAAACGGCATTGCGTGCGCGCCAGTCCGCACAGAGAGCCCGGGGGCCGGGTCCGGGCGGAGTGGCGCGGGACCTCTGGGACCGCAGTAAGGTGCTCGGGGCCGTCCCGGCCCGAGGCCCTCGGCCGGGGACCGGCCCGAGTACCCTGCTTCGGCCCGGGACGGTCCGAGCCACTGGCACCCCGCTTCGGCGCGAGACGCGCCGAGCCGCTGCGCGTCCGAATGCCGCGATGACCGACGCTATGCCTTCTGCGGACTCCGCAGGTCTTGTCCGTACCAGAGTTGGGCGTCGGTGTAGCCGTGCGACGTCAACAGGGGGAGTGAGGAATCGTTGTTGCCGAACCAGCGCCGGCCGGTGTCGTGGTAGAAGACGTGGTGTGCGTCGGTGCCGGGTGCGAGCCGGACCTGGTGCCGGACCAATGCGGCCGCGTAGTTCTCGAAGCTCTGTTCGGCAATCGCCACCTTGTCGGGTCCGAACTTCAGGTCGTGCAGGTAGTCCATGGACATCCGTACCGAGGCGAAGTCGACGACTTTGTTGTGAGTGACGATCTCCCGCATACACTCGTCATAGATATCGGGCGTGACTACGCGGTCGATGAACTTCATGCACTGGCCGTACACGATCTGCGGATGCATGAGCATCGTGACCGCAGGGACGCGGCACACGGCGCGGACCATCTCGACCGTGTCCTCAACCAGGTCGGGCCGGAGCGGTTTGATGTCGCCATGCCCGTAGTGCGAGATGGCGACCGAGACGTAGTCCAGGATGCTGGCCGCGTCGTCCGGGTCGCAGGCCATATCGCCACGCGAGTTCAGTACGTCGATCTCAGCGCTGACCCACACCTTGACGCGGAACTGCGGTTGCAGCTTCTCGACCTCGTCGCGGATGCGCAGGAACAGGTCGCGCGGCGTGGATTTGTGCCAGTGCTCCGAGTACCCGACATAGCGCAGGCCGAGTTCGTCCGCGGTCTCGAACAGCTTACGGATTGTGAAGCCCTTGGCCTGGCCTTCGCCGCACAGCTCGGTGTGGGTGTGGAAATCGCATTCGCGGAAGGTGGCTTTGGGCATCGGGGTGCCGCTGTTCGACATGACAGGACTTCCTTGTTCGTGGGATGGGATGGAGTTTCTGCGTGGGTGACGCTCTCTCACTGCGGGAAACAGGCGAACACCCCGCGTCGGATCATCATGACGCCGATGGCGGCCAGTACGATGTTGGCCAACTTTGATAACGCTTTGGTGCCGGTCTTGCCCAGGACACGATACACGTGCCGGGAGCCGGCCAGGACGAACCCGGCCAGAACAATGTTCGTGATCACGGCCGCGGCCGTGGCGATCAGGCCATACTGGTTCAGCAGCAGGATCGAGGTAGTCAACACGGCCGGGCCGGTGATCAGCGGCACGCCGACCGGGACGATGCCGAGGCTGTCCACGTCCACCTGCTGCGGTTTCGCTGTGGAGTGCATGTCGCCGATCGAGAAGACGAGCAGCAGAATGCCGCCCGCGATCATAAAGTCCGCCACCGTGATGCCGACCGACGAGAGGAATGCCGGTCCCACGAGTACGAACAGCAACGCCGCGATCATGGCGGTGATGACCGATTGCACGACGACCTTGCGGACGCGCTCGTCGGGCAGGCCTTCGGTCAGTCCGACGAACAGCGGCAGCGTCCCGATCACGTCCACCGCCACGAACAGCGGCACGAAGCACAACCAGAAAGTGGTCACAGCGCCAGAGTCCTTTCTCGTGCAGCGTCGGCGACGGAACCGGCGGGGAGAGGGTTTCAGGGAATCCTCAGGCCGTTCCATCGGTCCGTCACGCGGCCACTATCGTAGCCGGTGCGGGCGGGGATGCAAGCGGAGTCTGGCGGGCCGGATCGGTTCAGCGGCGGTTGACGTTGCCGGAGAGGCACCAGGCCTTGCCGGCCTGTTCGGCGGGGGCTTCGCAGTGGCCGGGGATGGAGTTCCACCGACTCTTGGCGACCGTGCCGTCGAAGTGCACGTACTGGTGCATGCCGTTGTGAAGGGTAGAGACGATGTAGCCCAAGCCGTCGGCGGCAAAGGTGAACGTCGGGCCGTAGTACTTGCCCTTGTGCGAGGTGACGATGTAGTAGTTGTCGTGTTCGCCGAAATAGATCAGGTCGGAGGGGTTCTTGACCATCTGGGTTTTTGCGATGGCGCCACCGCTGCCTGCGACCGCCAAGCTTCCGGTCCCGCCGAAGTAGTAGTTCGAGAAGTGATAGTTGATGCCGTAGCAGAAACCCCAATAGCCGGGAATGCCGTCGTTGCCGCCGCGTTTGAAGTGGCTCGGGCAGGTCAGGATGGTCTGCTTGGTACTCACCGTGTTGCGGTCCGGAATGGAGAGATACGGCAGGATGTTGTAGTCCCATGTCTCACCCGGCGAGACCCACGTCGGCCAGTGATTCATCGTATATTCATCATAGTCTTCGCCGTAGAGCGTGGCGGCCAAATGGATGTTCTTCAGGTTGTTCACGCAGGTCGCACCGTTGGCCTTCTCCTTCGCCTGGCGCAGCGACGGCAGCAGCATGCTGGCCAGGATCGCAATGATCGCAATGACGACGAGAAGTTCGATCAGGGTGAAACGCCGAAGCGACGGCCGGGAGTCTTGACCGAAGGTTTGCGGGCATGGGCAGGGCAGGGCTTGGGTCGGTGTCATGCGCACGGTTCCTTTCTGTCATCCTGCCGACTCACGGCGGATGAACTCGAACGGGACATAGTGCCGGCGTGGCGGTGCGTCCGGGGTCTCAAGGCGGCTGACCAGCAGTTCTTCGATCAGGGCGCCGACCTGTTCGTCGTGTCGGGCCAGGCTGGCGAGCGGTGGGGCGACGTGTGCGCCCCACGGCTCGGCGTTCGTGCCACACAGGGCCACATCCGCCGGGACGCGCAGCCCGCGTCGGCGCAGCCACCCCAGGGCGGCCAGAGCGCCCTCGTCGCAACTGCAGAGCAGGGCGTCGAGGGCGAACCTGCGTTTCCCCGAGGCGTACTGGTTCAGAGCGCTGACGAAATCGTCCGGCAATCCCGGAGCCGGCACGGCGATGATCCGCTTGTCTCCGCCGGAGACGCCGTTCTTCGCGAGCGTCTTCAGAAAGGCCGCTGTCTTGACGCGATTGGTTTCCCACGGGGAGCTTTGGGCGTACGCGATACGGCGTCGGCCGCTTTGGAAGAAGTGCGTCACCGCGTCCTTCACCCCTGCCGTACGGTCCTGGTGGATGACATCGAACTCCACCGGCAGTTTCTCGGCTGAACAGACCACCACGGCGCGGAAGCCCTTGAGCAGCGCCACGGCCGCGGGCGTCGCGCTCAGCCCGTTCGGCGTGTCCTGGAGAACCACGGCGTCGACGCGGCGCGCCGCAAACTCGCGCAACAGGTTGCAGGTGTGAACCGGATCGGAGAGACTCTCGACGGGGTATACGAGATAGCCACGCCTCTGCCAGCACAGGGACAGGCCTTGGATGAACGTGGCGGCCGACGGCGTCCCGCCCATGCCCCAGACGATGCCGACCGTGCCGGTACGGCCGCCCGCCAGGCCGCGCGCCAGTGCATTGGGCACGTACCCCAGGCGTCGGGCCGTGCACAGAATACGCGTCCGCGTCTTCTCGGCGACCGGGGCGCCGGGATTGAAGGCGCGCGTGACCGTCATGGCGCTGACCCGTGCCGCCTTGGCCACGTCATAGATCGTGACCCGTCGCCCAGTGCTGGAGCTTGCTGTAGCCGTGGTACGCCTCCGTGCGGTGCTCCCGATAACATGTTAGCGGTAACAAAGTACTACCGTTTGCGTGACGTGTCAAGAGACCTGAACTTCGGTCGGCCCTGCGTCAAAGATGGGAAGCAGAGAGTCGGGGCCGAGGTGGAGGCTATTTTCGCCCGCCGGCACTCGGTCTCCCGGCCTGGGCTGATTTGGCCGCTTCGCTCCAGCGCGCCGGGTTAGGAGGCCCGGTTCCGACCTTCACGGGGCCGCACGGCGACAGGCGAGAGCAGTGTCGAGTTCCCCGCCGGTGCGTCAGAACTCCTTCGCGTACGCCTGGGGGCGTTTCTCCCACACGATCTGGCGGACGACCAGGTTCCGGATCCGGATCATGCTCTGGTAGGCCTCGAAGCCGACGCGGTTGTGGCGTTGCGAATCGATCGGGTCCGGATCCAGGAGTTCGAGCCGCAGCACGTCATCGACGAAGATGAAGCTGTGCCCATCGATGCTGCCGGCCTGGATATGGTACTCCTGGCCCGGCTTGAACCACGGGCACGGTGTCGTCGCCACCAGCTTGTACTGCGGCGATTTTTCAATGCCGATCTTGCCGTCCCACCAGCCTTGCACGCCGGCGACGTACGCCGGGCCGCGCGTATGGGTCGCTTCGTCCCAGCTCAGGTTCCACATCACGTCGATGTCGTGCGTCGACGGCAACACGGTTTGCGCGTAGAAGTCCATCAGCACATTTCCGGGAAACCCGGCGCGAGTCATGACCACCCCCGGGCCGGGCAGTGGGTTAGTACCCCAGAGCGCACCGGCGTCGCAGCGCCAGTTCGAGTTCCGGACTTCCCAGTCGTCCTTGAAGCTCTGCGCCGAGAACGGCCGGTCGTAGAGTACTGGCGACCCGTCCAGGTCAATCCGTTTGTGCATCACCAGAAGTTCGCTCATGGGGGCTCTCCCTTGCGCAATAGACCGCCGCAATCCCCGTTGCAGCCAAGGCTGGCGCTCAGCGGTATGTTCCGACTTCGAGGCCGCGCTTGACGAAGTACTCGTAGCTTTCGAAGTTGACTGTGTCCGGGATGGAGTGGTCGCTGTGCAGCACGTAGCCGCTGCCCTGCATCATGGGCGGGACGCGCGCCTGGACCTCGTCCTCGATCTTCTTCAGGTCGTTGGTGTAGAGCGCGCGTACGTCGATGCCGCCGATGAACGAGATGCGGTCGCCGTACAGCTTCTTCAGACGCCGGCAGTCCATCCCGGCTTTGACCTCCATGACCTGGAGGCAGTCCATGCCGGCTTCGATGAGGCCGGGCACGAGCGGTTCGACGAACCCGCACGAGTGCACGATCACCTGCAGCCCTAGCGAGTGCGCGTAGTCGAACGTGTATTTGTGCGCCGGTTGGATCAGGTCGCGGTACATGGCCGGCGACATGAACGGGTGCTCCTTGAACCCCATGTCTTCGTAGTACCAGATGCCGTCCGGCTTGCCTTCCTCGGCGAACAGCGTCTCCTGCAACTCCACGTAGAGCCGGGCGTAGGTGTCAGCCATGCCTTTGACCCAGTCGGGATCCCACGCCATGCCGACCAGCATGTGTTCGTGGCCGGCCACGCTCTTCATGTGTTCGAACGCGTGCGCCCCGGCCCAGAAAAAGAACTTGTTCTTCTCCGCGGCGTAGCGGCGGGCGTCGCGGTAGGCCTGGAAGTTGATCCGGCGCCGGTCGTATTTCAGGTGCGGTTTCATGTGCTCATCCCAGCCGGCGCGGTCCTTGACCGCGAAGTCGACGTGCTCCGGCGTGCTGTCGTGCAGCTTGTGTCGGCGCAGCAGCGCACCGTTGCCGTCCCGCACCAGCTTGGTCTCGGCATCTTCCTCGATGACCTGGTCCACAAAGTCCAGGTTGCCGACCACATTCATCGTGCCGCAGCCGGTCATGTCGAACCCAAAGTACTCGTCCAGCCGCTGGCCCTGTTTGATCTTGCCGGCGGCGGTCCACTTCTTCTGCGTGTCGCCCCAGAAGTGCTCGAACAGGCCGATCCGATCCACCGGCTGGCGCTTCAGGATCCGGTCAATGCGTTCCTTGCTGGTCAGTGTTGTCATGGTCAGGTGATCTCCCTGTCGTGGGTGTGTTCTGCGTCCCCGTACTCGATTGCAGTAACAGAGAACATACATCCGCGGCAGCGTCTGTCTATGACGCCTCCGTTCGCAGTGGTGTCGCAGTCCCGGCGGTCCATCGCCGGGCAAGACACCATCCTCGGCCGGACAACGCGATACGTCGGATGGGCTCTTGGCGCTGCACGACGTTCCGCGCACTGCGAGCCCACTACAAACGGCAACGCCCTCGCGCGTCGTGTTGCCGACCGCCTGGGTGGGACTCCGACAGCACCGGCACAAACGGGCCACGCCGCGCGACCTCGCACCGGTACTGTCGCGGCGTCATGTGCACGAAGCGCCGGAAGGTCCGGTGAAAGTGGCCCAGATTGCGGAATCCGCAACTTGCGGCAACTGCGGTGACCGGCTCATGCGTTGACGCCAGCCGGCGCATGGCATCGCGGAGCCGGGCCGCGAGGACGAACTCGACCAGGCTCATGCCGGTCTGGCGGCGGAACGTGCGCGTGAACAGGCTGCGGGACAGGTTTGCGGCCTTGGTCTCACTGTCGAGACGGACTGGCGCGGCTGGATCCTGGTTGATGCGGGCGCATACCGCCGCGATCCGGGCGGCGTACGGGCCGGGCGCGGCTTCGGGCCCCAGAGCCAGGCCGCGGCAGTGGACGACCAGCAATTCCAGCAATAACCCGCGCACCATAGCCGGCGCAAAGGGCGACGCTCCGGCCAACTCCGACTGCAGGCGATCGGTAAGATCCAACGTGCGCTGGCAGAACTCCGCCGCCACGCCGGATGCGTAGCTGCGGCTGGCTGCGGTCCGGTCCAGGGCCCGCAGCATGTCGTGACCGCCGTCCCCAGCCAGGAAGGCGCTGTCGAAACAGACGAATGCCAGCCTGGCCGGCTCCTGTGCCGTGCCGGCCACATGGTGTGGGACCCCGCCCGGCAACAGGATCGTGCGCCCGCGCCGAAACGGAATGGTGCGACCGTTGACCCAGTGCTGGCCGGTGTCGCTCAGGCACGTGACGATCTCGTGCATGTCGTGGGCATGCGTCCGGTTCCGCACACTTACTGCCGCCGCACCTGCCGAACCCCAAATCATAGTTGTACCCGATAGTGTATGTATTACGGTCAACGATGCAGGAAACACGTTATAATATGCGGTATCTTTGTGCGTATACGATAGTGCTTAAGGAAATCGATAGGTGCAATAACCCGACCCCACCGGCACACGGCCGGTGGGGTCGCCAAGCCGTCCCTATTGCACAGGTCGAAAGAGATCGACACCAGAACACAGGAGAGTCACGACCATGCTATACAGAAACGACATGGATGAGGTCCGGACGCGTTTGACCGTGTGGTGGCAGGGCGGTGACATTGGCCGGCCGGCACTGCTGGTGCACGCACCGCGCACACGGCCGCTCGAACAGGTTCCCGAGTTGCCGCGGCCCGAAGGCGTGACCTGTCCGCGGTACACGACGAAGAGCCTGGACTTCCGCGTCAACTGGAATACCCGCGCCTGTATCGGCAACGAGTACCTGGCCGAGGCTGTGCCCACGGCCAGCCCGTGCCTGGGTCCGGACTGCCTGGCGCTGTACCTGGGCTGCGAGAGTCGCGAACACGGCGACAATGTCTGGTTCGAGCCGTGCATCGCGACTCCGGAAACGGCGCGGTTCGAATACCGGGCGGACAACTTCCACTGGGACTTCCAGCTCCGCCTGATCCGGGCGCTCAAGGCGGCGGGCGCGGGCAAGTTCATGCTCGCGTTTCCGGACTTCATCGAGGGGCTCGACACGCTGGCGGCCATGCGCGGGACGGAGCCGCTGCTGTTCGACCTGATCGAGCGGCCCGACTGGGTGCACGCGTCGCTGAAGGCGATCACGGCGCTGTACTGGCGGTACTACGACACGGTCTACGACCTGATCCGCGACGACACGGGCGGCTCGCACTTCTGGGTCTGGGCCCCGGGCAAGGGCGCGAAGTTCCAGTGCGACTGCTCCGCCATGTTCTCGCCGGACATGTTCCGTGAGTTCATGGTGCCGGTGCTGGAGGAAATGTGCGGCCGCATCCCGTACTCGATCTACCACTGGGACGGCCCGGGCGCGCTCGGCCATCACGAGCACCTGCTCTCAATCAAAGCCCTGAAGGTGCTGCAGTGGACGCCGGGCGCGGGCGCCGAGCCGCCACAGCACCCGCGCTGGTGGCCGCTCTACCACCGGACCATCGATGCGGGCAAGAAGGTGTTCATCCATGCCGACGCCGCCGGGCTCAAGGAGCTGAAGCGCGAGTTTGGGCCGAAACTGAAGCAGTTCCTCATCGGCGCCTGGTTCCGGGACACGGCCTCCGCCAACGAGTACATCCGCATGGCGCAGGTCGACTGAGGCAATCCCTTCCCCGAGTTGTGTCGGACTCGTCGGACCTGTCTGACGCGTCTGACGCGCAAGGCCCGGCGCCTGTCACCGTACGGTGTTGCGGTACCGGGCCACGGCGATGCCGTAGGCGGGCACGGCGATCACCCCATCGGGACCGGTCGTGAGTTCGCCATCCAACTGTGTGCGTTCGATCCGCACGCCGCCGGCGGGGCGCCACGTGTCGCCGAGCCCCTGCACGACGCACCCCGCTTCGGCGTGGGACGCGCCGAGCCACTGCGCGCCCGATCGCGGCCTGGCCGGGCTGCGAGGCTGGATCTGCCCGCACCGGTCGAAATCGGTCGCCCCTTGCCTACTTCAGCATGACCTGGCCGCCGGTGACGGGCACGGCCTGGCCGGTCTCGTACTCCTGCTCGACCAGGTACAGAATGGCACGCGTCACGTCCTTGGGCAGGCAACCGCGGCCCATGGGGACCTTCTCCTCGTACGACTTGCGCACGTCGGCGATGGTCTTGGCGCCGGGCACCTTGCCGGTGTTGAGATACTGTACGAACAACCCCTTCTCCGGGTCGCTCCACAGCGGTCCGTCGAAGTAGTTTCCGGGGCAGATGCTGTTGACCTTGATGCGGTCCTCGACCAGTTCCTTGGCGAAGCTCTGGGTCAGGCCGAGGGTGCCGAACTTGCTCCCCGCGTAGGCGCCGTTCTTGTTGCTGCCTTCGAGGCCGCTCTTCGAGTTGATCTGCACGATGTCGGACCACTGCTTGTCGACGGCCGCTTGCGCCGCCATGACCGGCGACACGTGCTTGCAGCAGAGGAAGTAGCCGGTGTAGTTCACGTTGGTGACGAAGTCCCAGTCCTTGCGCGTCATGGTCTTGACCGACCCGGCTTTGAGCACACCGGCATTGGCGACGAACACGTCCAGGCCACCGCACTCGCGGACCGTGTCGCGGACCATGGCGATGACCGAGTCCTCGTCGGCGATATTGCCGCCCAGGGCCAGGGCGCGGCCGTCGCCGTAGCGTGCGTTCAGCTCGTCGGCTGCCTTCTGCGCCCCGGCGAGGTTGATGTCGGCGAGGAACACGATGCCGCCGGCCGCCACGAGTTCCTCGGCAATGCCCAGACCGAAGCCTTGCGCGCCGCCGGTGATGACGCAGACGCGGTTCTGGAGCCGGTTCACGCCGCCGCCTGCGCCGGCGGCCACGCTCTTGCGGTACGACTCGACTTCCCAATTCTCGATGAACCCGTACTGCGTGTCGTTCAGGTGCCGCGGGCCGCCGAATGCCGCCGTGAGTTGGCGGACGAGCGCGGCGTCGCGCGCGGCAACGAGCGTCTCACGTGCGTCCTTCACCGTCGCACCGGCGCAGAACAGAGCTTTGCCCTCGCAGGCAACGACCTTGGGCAGGTAGCCGCGCTGGGCGCGGAACGCGTTGACTCCGACCGCACCGATGTCGCCGACATACGCGAACGAACGGGCGTAGACAATGTGATCCGGGCTGAGCGGGCCCTCTGCCGGCGGCACGTACGGGGCGCAGGTGACGATGGCGCGCTGCGCGTCGGTGCGCAGCAGGGCGCGCAACCGCGGCGCCTGTTGCACCACAGTTGCATCGTCGCGCGTGCCGGCGGGCAATTCAGTGGCGACACCCGCGTCGCGGTAGGCCTTCTCGAGTGTCCCCATCATGCTGGCATAGATGGCTTCAATCTCGGCCAGCGAGTTGGCGCCCACAAAGACGCCGTGGTTCTGGAGGACGACCACCTGCGGTTCCTTGCCCTGCCGTTTCGTGGCCTCGCGCAGCCGTGCGGCCACCGTCGCCGCCAGGGTGTAGCCGGGGTTCGTGTATTCGACCCACAGCGCCTCGGGAAACAGCTTGCGGCACACCGCTTCACCGTTGACGGCGCAGGTCATGCCGTTCACCGCGGCGGGGTGCAGGTGATACACGTACGTGGTGGACATGGCCTCGTGCAGCGGCGCTTCGACGGACGGGCGGCCGCTGCCCCGCGGCCGGACCGCCGCGAGCATGATCTCTTTAACGGCCGCTTCGCGCTCCCACACATCGGCCGGCAGCGACTCGGTAAAGACCTTGCGCAATGCCGCGCGGTCCATGGCCAGGAACTGCTCCGGCTTGATCGTGGCCAGGGCGACGCCGCTCGGCTTGATGTACAGTGTGTCGGCCGTCTTGAACGACGTGTTGCCGCCGCCGAGAAAGACGAAGCGCACATCGGCGCCGAACTGGCGGGACAACGCGGCATGGGCTGTCAGTTCCTGCATGGGGCTGTTCCTCTCTGCGGGTCCGGGATCGATAGTCCTGTTCTGGCAAACCTACAACCATAACGCATCGCGGGAAACGCGCCAGTTCGGCGGGGCAACAATCAGGGCTGTTTCAAGATTCGTGACCGTCACGTGCGGCGAGTACCCCCGGCGTGTCCC
>MHBL01000426.1 GCA_001803235.1 Lentisphaerae bacterium RIFOXYA12_64_32 | reverse complement strand
CAACGAGCGTCCCGCCCCTGCCTGCTGAACCGGGTCCGGGCCGTCGATGGATGTCCACGCCGCCGGAAGAGAACTCAGGTGCCCAGCGGGGTCATAGAACCAGACTCGATATTCCCGCCACGAACACCTATATTCGACCAGGCGGAACTCCCGATTGAAGAGCGGATGGAACGGATGCGTCACGACGAACAAGCGCGACGCCAGGGTAGCGCTAGGCGCAGTTGACGACCCACTCCAACGAGCGGCCGTAGCGGACGGAGTACCGCCGCTGGGCCGTGGCGTTGTCGCGACAGGATCAGGAACGCCTCATCCCCCCTCCCGGGCTTGGCACCCTTCGCCGTGTGCGTTATATTGTTTACAGAGAATGGAGACTGTAAACATGAGAACAACAACCGTGTCTGCGCGACTCGGCAAGGACGAGGCTGAACAGCTTGCGGCGTTGGCTCGGGCTGCCGATCTGGACCGCGCCTCGTTCATCAAGCAGATGCTGAAACGCGGCATCGCCGAGTACCGCTTCGAGCAGGCTTGCACCGCTTACCGACACGGGGATGTGACGTTGTCGCGTGCCGCCGAGATGGCCGGCCTTGGTCTTTACGAACTGCTCCGGCGCCTTCCCGCCGAGTCGCTGACCTTGAACTACGACGTGGCGGCCCTGCAAGCCGACATCCGGAAGGTGGACAGCCTGTGAAACGCGCTGCCATCGTCATCGACGCAAGTCCAATCATCTTTCTCGGCAAGCTTGATCGGCTCGGGCTGTTCGACGCGCTCGAATTGGGTTCCCGTCTGGTTCCGGACGCCGTGCAAGCTGAGCTCCTCGGGCCGTCGGCCCCGCCCGTCCTGCGACCGTCGCTGGAGCGGTTCATCGCGACGTGTGAGGTGGTTGCCGTCGCCGGGCCGCCGATTGCTGGCCCGGCGCTGAGTTTCGCCGACCGATGCGTGCTGGCGCTGGCCATTGAGCGCAAGGCCCGTTTGCTGGTTGCCGACGACCTGCCGTTGCGCAAGCTCGCGGAGGTCTACGGTGTAACGCCCTTGGGCACTCTGGGAGTGCTGCTGCTCGCCATAAAACGCGGTATCCTGTCCCCGGACGAAGTCCTCGACGACGCTCACTCGCTGGTCAGCCGCCACGGTTTTCGTGTCGGCATCGAGACCTACGCCGAGTTCCAGCGCCGCATGCAGAAGACAGGCTGATTCGCGGTCGAATCGTCAAAGGGGTGCTCCTAAGCCGGCGTAGCCGGAACCAAGACGAACGTCGAACGCTGAACTTCGAACGTCGACGTCAGGAGCCACTTGCCCCCCAATGCTACTTCTCCGGTGCTGCGTGTCCGTCGCACTTGGCAAACGCGTCGGTATCGGTGCGAATCGCGGCCATCGACAGCGGCATGTGGAGTGCGGCGGCAGAGGGCGAGTGAGCGCCCGGCGACGCCGCTTTGGCTGGAGTACGTTGCGCGCGCAATGCGCCTCAGCCAAAGCGGTGTCGCGCCGCCCGTGGCGGACTTGCCACCGCGCTCCATAGGGCGACGTCGACGAGAACCTATTACCGCAACATCTGCCGGACCTGTTCGAGGTACCGTTCGATGGGCGGGTCGCGCTTGAGGGCCAGCGACTGACCGAGCAGCTCGGCGGCCTGGCGGTAGTCTTCGCGCTCGACCGCGATCTGGGCCTGGTACACCAGCGAGGACGTCTTGTGCTCCACACCGGCGCGGGCGGCACGCTCGTAGAGCAGCAGCGCCTCTTCCAGCTTGCCCTGCTGCTGGAGAATGCGGCCGGACTTCATCAGCGCGTCGCCGTCGAGCGGGTTGTCGGCCAGCAGCACCTGGTAGAGCTTCAGCGCCCCGTCCGCATCGCCGCGCGCCTCGGCAACCTGCGCCCGGGCGGCGGTCGCCTTCCGCTTCTCCTCCGTTGACAATGTCAGTTTGCGCTCGTCGAGGCGCTGCAGCAACCGCTCGGCCTCGTCTGGCTTGCCGAGTGCCGCAAAGCCCTCGGCAGCGCGCAGCAGTCGCGGCACGGGCGGGTCCTCGAGCGCCGCGGCCTGCAGGTATCGGTCCATGGCTTCGGCGGTCAGGCCCTGGTCGAACAGCAGGTCGCCGAGGTCGGCCAGGTCCTTCTTGCCGGCCAAGCCGAGCCGGCGCGCGCACTCCAGGTGCACCAGCGCGTCGCCGGTCTTACCCGCCTCCCAGTCCGCACTGGCGAGCAGGCGCCAGAGCTCGCCCCGCAACGGATCGGACTCGACCTCCTTCAGAACCAGGGGCCTTGCCGCCGCCGCGCCCTGCTGCTGGACCACCGCCTGAATGAGTTCCGTGCGCAGGCCCCGATCCTGCGGACGGTACACCAGCGCGTTGCGGAAGGCGGTCTCCGCAGCCGCGGGCTGGCCGGCGTTCAGCCACGCCTCGCCGAGCAGCCGCCAGAGTTCGCCCTTGCCCGGCACACCCGTGGCGCCACCGGCCGGCAGATCGCGATCGAGCAGCGCCGCCAGCGCCTTGCCCGCGTCCTCGAAACGGCCTTGGTGCAGCAGCACCCGCGCCCGCGCCGTCTGGACCCAGGCCAGGTCCGTTGCCCCGCGCTTCTCGAGTTCGGCGATGACCGCCAGGGCCGCGTCGTACTTCTCCTGCTGCAATAGGACCTTGGCCAGGTTCTCACGCGCTCGGAGGTAGTCCGGCGCGCGCCGCACGGCATCCTCGAACGCCGCCGCCGCCGGCTCGAACTCGCCCTTCTGCTGGCAGTACACGCCCAGCGCGTCAAGCAGCACCGCACTCGACGCAGGCGTGATGGCGCCGCGCAACCGCGCGATCGCCTGCGCCGGGTCGTTCTCCCCCACCCGCCGCACCTCCTCGAGCAGCTTGTACTCGTCCTGCGATACGGTAGGCGTTCCGGGCGGCAACACGGTGCCCGCACCCGCGCCCGCCGCAGGCGCCTGTGCGAACACCGCAACGCCGGCGAACACCGCCATCACGAACGCCAACCGCACGACCGTGCACACGACGTCCCCGCCGCGGCACTTGCCACCCCGTAATCCCTGGAATGTCTCGCCTCGCACCATGGAAACCTTCGCCCTCTCGCTCTTCTCCAACGTCCCGGCGAGCCCATGCTCGCCGGACGTTGGACGGCACCGCTTCGGGAATCGGCAGAGGGCGGGGCGCTGGCCCCGCCCTCTGCCGATTCCCGAAGCACAAGTCGAGGGGTTCCAAGGGGAGTCTGCGACGCCCCTTGGTCGGGGGCGTGGGGGTGAAAAACCCCCACATTCCCGCCGCCCCGCGTACGTCACCGCAACTCGAATCGGACCTTGACCTGCATGCGGGCCGGCACCTTTTTCCCGTCCTTCACGCCCGGCTCGAACCGCCAGCGCGTCACGGCGCGTTTCGCCGCTTCGACAAACGTACTGTCCGGCACCATGTCCACGACCTCAACATCCTCGACGCGGCCGTCGATGGTCACGACGAATCGCACCTCGACATAGCCCTCCAGGTTCCGCGTCCTGGCGCTGTATGGGTACACCGGCGGCGTCTGCAGGATCGGCCGTGGCTGCGTGTCCAGATCGCCCTCCTCGAACACCGACACGGCCGGTGGCGCTGCCACGACCAACCCCGTCCCCGGCGCGGCCGGGCTCGGTGGGCTCAATTCAAAATCCATCTTGAAGTCACCTGCCGTCCGCACGCCCAGTTCGGGGCGCATGGCCAGGGCCAGCTTCCCCGGCGTACGCGGCGCCGGCACATCGAGCCGCGGCTTGCTGACCGGCGTCGGCCGGCGCGCCGCCGCGACGGGCGTCGGCGGTTCGGGCTGCCGCACCTCGGGCGGCTTCAGCGGCGGCGCCGTCATGTCGAGCGGCCGCAGCACCACCTGCCGGTCCGCCGCCCGGTGCACCATCTCCGAGAACGGCAGCAGCGCGAACATCGCCAGCGTCAGCAGGAGCGCCGGCGCCAGCGCGAGCCAGGCCGGGCGCGACGAGGCCGGACCGCGGTACGCGATCACCGCACTCCGCGCCAGGCTCGTCGCCCCGGTCACTCCCGGTTCGCCGCCAGGCTCACCCGCTTTGCACCCGCCAGTTTGCATTCGTCGATCACATCCACCACGAGTCCGGAGCGCGAGTTCTCGTCCGCGATCAGGATCACCGGCAGGTCGCGGTTCTGCAGCAACCGCGCCACCGTGCCACGCACGCCGTTCACCCCGATCTCGCGCCCACCGTACACCACCTTGCCGTCCTGCGTCAACGCGATCAGGACGCTGCTGCGCTCCAGGTCGCCGGCGCTGGCCGCGACCGGTTTCTGCACCTCGACACCGGTCTCCTCGACAAACACCGAGGTGACCATGAAGAAGATCAGCAGCAGAAAGACCATATCGATCAGCGGCGCCATGTTGATCTCGGCGCCGCTCTCGCTGGTCTCGACATAGATCTGCCCGAGTCGGTTCATGCCGTCTCACCCGGCCGCGGCAACGCGCCGGGCGCCCGTTCCAACACCATACACAGGTGGCTCTCGCACCGGTCGATCTGATGCCGGAGCCGCCGGTACAACCGGAACAGGTGCGCCAGGCCCAGGGCGCCCGGCAATGCCGCCACCAGCCCGACCTGCGTCGTAATCAAGGCCTGGCTGATGCCGCTGGCGACCATGTGCCCGGTGTCGCCCGACCGCGCCCCCACCGCGTCGAATGTTTCGATCATGCCCAGGACCGTCCCCAGCAGCCCGAGCAGCGGCGCGGCCGTGACCAGTGCCCCGAAGACGTAGAACGCATGCGTGTACAGGCCCAGTTCCTCGTCGCGGCACTGCCGGAACGCCTCGCGGATGTCCAGCCCGGCCGCCACCCGCGCCAGCGCGTGCCGCGCCACGCGCGGCACCGCCCCGGGCAGGTTCGCCAGCCACTCGCCGACCCGTGCGTCGTGGCGATCGCGGCTCAACCGCGTTTCCATGTCGTCCACGCACGTGTCGGGTGTGCCAAGCGCACCGCGAAGACAGCCAAACAGCGTCAGGTACCGCCACCAGATCAGGAACGTGACCACCGCCAGCGGCGCCATCAGAAAACCGCCCGCGCGCCAGTAGCCCAGGATGGTCTCCCAGGCCCCCGCATTGACGGCCATGTCGCCAACCCCGTTCATCGGTGTGCCATTCCTCTTTCGCTCGATGTGTGCAATGGTCGACCCCACCGGCCTTGCGCCGGTGGTGAAGAAGATCGGTGGCTAACCCACACCGCTCCGCCTTCTTCCCCCTCGCTCTCGCCGCGGCCACGGCGAGAGCGAGGGGGAAGAAGAGAGCCAGCCGGGACTGGCCATCCGAACTGATTCACCCACGACGCAAGGTCGTGGGAGTCCAACCTCACGACTTCACGACACCGTCGCCATTGCCCGGCTCCGGCCGCAGCTTGAGTCCGTTCACAAACATGACTGCCGACTGTTGCGTCATGGCCACCGCCTTGCGCACCCGTCGCGACAGGTACGCGTGCACCAACAGTGCGGGGACCGCAATGTACAGCCCGTACTCGGTGGTGATCAGCGCTTCGGAAATGCCGCTGGAGAGCAGCTTTGCGTCGCCCGTCCCGAACACGGTGATGAGCTTGAACGTGCGGATCATGCCGGTGACCGTGCCCAGCAACCCGAGCAGCGGCGCCGAACTGGCGCACACCGCCAGCGGCGCCAGCAAACGCTCCAGCGCCGGCATCATGGACAGCAACCGCTCGTACATGATCTCTTCAATGTGCTCCTTGGGCGCGCGGCGATGATTGATCCCCTCGACGATCACCGGCCCCAGCGGCCGCGGCAGCCGCCGCGCCAGGGCCAGCGCGTCCTCGTCCTTGTCCTGCCGCAACGCCTCGAGGATGGCGACGATGTGCCGCTCCGAGCCGCGACTGCCGACCGCCAGCAACGACAGGAACTTGTACAGGGCCAGCACGGCGCAGACCGCACCCATCAGCAACAACGGAATCATCACGATGCCGCCCTTGCGGACGTGCTCCGCCCACGTCTCCTCGACCTGGCTCAGCTTGACCGCCGTGCCCAAGGTGGCATCCACGGGCACGGTCCCCTTCCCGTCATTGACCAGGCCGCGTACGCCGGCCGTGTCCACGCCGCCCGGCAGCACGGAAATGACCTGGGGCGTCAGGCTGCCGATCGGCTGGACCACGATGCCGGCCGGGCCGCTCGCGTCCGCCGCGGCGAAGTACGCCACCGGCCCAGCCTCGGCGAACCGGCCCTTCATGACCGTACCGCGCTCGTCCTGCGCCTGCCCTTCGAAGACACGGCCGCCGAACTCGGCGCCGGCGTGCCGCTGCGCCAGATCCAGGAGCGGTCCGGCGGCTTTCACGCGCTCCGGCGCGGCGCCGTGCCCGAGACGCTGGTCCACGGCCAGCAGCGCGGCGTCGCACTCCTGGCGGCCCGGCGCGCTGAGGCGCGTCTCGAACGAACGCCGGTACTCGGTGAGCAGGTTGTCCACGAACTCGACCGTGCTTGCCAAGTGCGCCGCGTCAGCCTTGACCGCGTCCAGCCGCGCCTCGGCTTCGCCCGTCGCGCGCTCGCTGCCGCCCACCTTTTCCTGCAGCGCCCGCACCTCGCGCCGCAGTGCCTCGACGCGGGCCACGGCATCGACCCGCTCGGACCGAACCTGGTCCTGCTGGCCCCGCAGCTCCTTCTTCGCGGTCTCGATATCCTGCACCAGTGACGCCTGCGCCGACTGCAGTGCGGATCCCGCAGCGCCACCGGTAGCCGCCGCCGCGGCCGTTGCGGACTCCGCACCGCGCGCCGGCAGCACGACCGAAGCGAACAGCGCCAGGCACAGCAATGCCTGCGCCGTCCGCCGCGGACGGCCGGTCATCGCCTTCGTTTTGCCTCGCCTGTTCACGGTGAACTGTGACTCCGCTTCCCCTTGCCTGGCGCTGCCCCGCGCCACCTCAGCGCTTACGCTCGCCGCCCACCTCCAGCGGCAAGGTCACGAACGATGCCGGGGTGTCCTTGCGGTAGCAGGCCAGCAGGCGGCGCACGGTCGGGGCCAGATCAGGATCCCACGCCCAGACCCAGCCTGCCGCGGCGGGCTCGCCGACCGCGGCCGTTGCGCCGTCCGGCGCCAGCGCGTAGCCCGCAGCCAGGCCCAGGAGCAACACTTCCGCCTCGACCTGGCGTCCGGCCGGGTCCGTCAGGATCATGCGGCCGGCGTGCAGGCCCCGGTGCAACGGCTCGATCTCGCTGTACAGCCCCAGCACCACCTGCAACCGCCCCGCCACCGTGCCAGCGTCGGCAACCACGTCCGGCGCCGGAAGCTTCGCGAACCCCGCTCGCAGCGGTTCGAGGAGGAACGGCGGCAACCGCGCCGGCCAGGTCCGCAGGTCCGCTTCGGCGCGCAGCAGTTCAGGATGCAGCGCCAGCAACGCCGCCTCGTACCCGGCCTTGTCGCGGGCGGCCGCGGTCAGGGCCTCTTCGCTCGACCGCGTCTCGCCCGCCTGCGTCCCAAGTTCGGCGGTCAGCAGTTGCTTCTGTCGCTCCAGCAGCCGCAACTCGTCGTCCAGCGCCTGTTTCTGGAGCTTCCACTCGCTGGCGGTCGCGCCGACCTCGCGGCGCAGCGCCAGCCACTCGCGGGTCAGCGCTTCGAGCCGTTCGACCTCGGACGACGCAGCGCGGCAGGGCCAGGGCGACAGCAGAAGCGCCAGGCACGCCACGGCCGACAGCCGCAGCCGCGTGCGGCGGCCGCACCCGTTCGCGCGATGGGTCTCCGCTTGATTCAAGGCGCGACTCCCGCGAGGTTGGGTCTGGTCTGCCATAGTCACGTACTGTACCGTAATGGTAGCGCCAGGCAAACGGAAGAGCGCGAAGCGGGCAAGCCCGGGTCGGGCGCGGGCCGGATGGCATCAATGGCGCCCCACGACCCCAAGACTCGCGTTTTCAGGTCGTCTTTGTGACGGCCCCGACTCCCGTGTCTCCGCTCTGCTCTCCAGTACCGCGGGCGGCCCCCCCGGCCGAACCGTCGTGCGGTTTGGTGTTATCTTGCAGTGTAAGCATGCTGCCTATATATTGTAAGCATGATAAGAACACAGATCCAATTACCAGAGCAGAAATACGACAAACTGCGCCAGATTGCGGCAATTCAGCATCGGTCTATGGCTGATTGCATCCGGGAAGGCATCGATGCGTTCCTGCAGCGTACGGCGGTGGAAGAGGAGGGCTTGGCCACTATTGCGGGCCGGTTCACGCCGCTACCGCCTGGCGAACTTAAGGACCATGACCGGTGGTGGGCCGAGGCCGCTGTCCCGCAAACGGGAGGGCGCTCCGGCACATGAAGACCGTGTTTGTCGACACGTCGGGATTCTACGCCTTCCTTGATGGGACCGATCCCTTTCACCCGCAGGCCAAGGACGGTTTTCTGCGGGCCCAGCGCGAATCGTGGCAATTGGTGACTACGAACCACGTCGTGCACGAGAGTTGGGCGGTCATCCAGGCACGGCTCGGGTGGGATGCGGTGGACTGCTGGCACGACCGGCTGTTGAGCCGCTGCCAGGTCGTCTGGATCGACGAGCAACTCCATGCGTTCGGTGAAGCGCGGTGCCGGCAGGCGCGCGTCCGAGGCTTGAGCTTCACCGACTGCACATCCATCGACGTCATGCGGCGGCGGGGCATTCGCGAGGTCATCGCTCGGGACGAGCACTTCGCCCGCGAGGGGTTTGTTCTGCCGTAACGTAGCAGCATGGCTCCAGCCTTGCTGTGTCGACCGCGATCCGCACCCGGGCTCTCACCCGGGGCGCGGGGGACTGCAAGGCTGGAACCTTGCCCTACTTTTTCAGAGCGTCGAGCCACGGTGCCGACAGACGCCGGCATCGTTGGCTTGATAGGCATGCCCCCCGGGAGGGGCGCGCGTCAGGCGCCGGGTTTGGGGTGGGCCAGGGTGATGTCCTGCTCGGCGGCGCGGAAGATGGCGCCGAGCTCGGCGACAAAGCTTTCGAGGGTTTGCTCCAGTCCCTCGGTCTTGTCGGCCTTGATGCGGAGGTTGACGTCGTCGGCGATGTCGGCAAAGTCGGGCAGGCCGATGGAGCTGAGCTGACCCTTGAACTTGTGCATGGTGGCGCGAATGGGGGGCCAGTTCCGCTTCTTCGCGTAGGCCAGGATGTCGTTGAGCTGGGGTCGCCAATCTTTGACGGACTGGGCCAGGATCATTTTGATTTCGTCCAGCGAAATCTGGTACTGTTCGCGCATGAAGTCGTACATCTGGCGCACGGCGACGCTTTCGGGCGCCTCGCCGGTGTCGGTCATGGGCCGCAGTTCGCGCTCGACCACGACGCCCAGGTGCTCGGCAATGCAGAGCAGGAGCTGGTTGCGTTCGAACGGTTTGGGCATGAACCCGGTTGAGCCGGCGCCGAGCGCCTTGTCGACGTCCTCCTGCATGGCGCTGGCGGTCAGGGCGATGATCTGGGTGGCGGCGGGGTCATCGAGTTTGCGGATTTCGCGGATGGCCTCGTAGCCGTCCATGATCGGCATCTGGATGTCCATGAACACCAGGTCGAAGTGCGTCTTGCGGCAGCGGTCCACGGCTTCCTGGCCGTTGGTGGCGGTCATGTAGGGCAGGCCGATGCTCTGGCAGATGGTCTCCATGAGGAAGAGATTGGTCGGGGTGTCGTCGACGAGCAGGGCCCAGAACCGCTTCAGCGCGCCGGGCGCGAACTTCACGGCGTGATGCTCGGAGAGCTGCACCTGCTCCTCGGGCCGGGCGTTGCTGGTGACCAGGCTGAAGATGAAACGGCTGCCCTTGCCGGGCTGGCTCTCAACGCGCAGGGCGCCGCCCATGAGGGTCACCAGATTGGCGGAGATGCACAGGCCCAGGCCGGTGCCGCCGTAGCGGCGCGTGGTGGTGGTTTCGGCCTGGGAAAAGGCCTGGAACAGCCGCGCCTGCTGCTGCGTCGAGATGCCGATGCCGGTGTCCGCCACCTCGAACGTGACCGTGACCCGGTCCTCGGGCGCCGCCGTGAACGTGACGTGCAGGCAGATCTCGCCGTGATCGGTGAACTTGACCGCGTTGTTGAGCAGGTTGTCGAGCACCTGGCGCAGCCGCGCCGGGTCGCCGCGAATCACCGGGTTCGGCCACTCGCCCAAGTCGAGCCGGGCCTTGACCGGCTTGGCACGGAGCATCTCGCGCACGACATCAACGCGCTCTTTGACCAGCCGCTGCAGGTCGAACGCCGCGTTTTCCAGTGTCATCTTGCCGGCCGCGAGCTTGGAGAAATCAAGGATTTCGTTGATGACGCGCAGCAGGGCCCGGGCGCTGGAGCCGATGAGCCGGACGTACTGCCGCTGCGGTTCGCTCAGGTCGGTGCCCTCCAGGTTTTCGAGGAAGCCGATGACACCGTTCATGGGCGTGCGGATTTCGTGGCTCATGGTGGCCAGGAACCGGTCCTTGGTATGGTCCGCCTCGCGCAACCGGTACAGGATGCCGTTGAAGTAGCGGCTGAGTTCACCGACCTCATCGTGCGCGTCGAGGGGCATGGGCAGTTCGAGGGGCAGTTCGCCATTGCTCATCATTTTCATGCGTTCGGTGATCGCGTCGACCGGCCGCAGCAGACCGCGGACCACCGTCCAGGCCGCCACCAGGACCAGCAGCACCAGCACCGCGACCAGGCCGACCACGAACCGCAGGGCCACGGTCTGGTGCCGCGCGCCGCGGGCCTCGAACGCCCGGCTGACCTCGGTCATGCGGTTGTTCAACTCGTGCGCGTTGGCGGTCACGAAGTCGAGTTTTCGCACCACGGTGCGGCCCTCGAGAATGTCGTCGACGGCGTCGGCGTAGGGGGTCCACAGCGCCATGAACGCCTCGCGCTTGCGCCGCAGTTCCTGAGAGCTTTCGTCCTGGGCGGAGAGTTCGGTGCCCGGCGCTTGCTGCGTCTTCAGGATCCCTTCCTCCAAGTGTTGCCGGTGCGTGCGGACGAGCCGGATGAGTTCCTCTTCCCGCGCTTTGTCCTCCGTCTGGCGTGCGGACACCACGTCGTTCACGTAGACCGAATGCAGGACGATGCCGCCGCCCACTTCCGCGGCCGCCAGGCTGGCTTCACCGAGGGCACGTCCCCGTGAGAGATGGAAGAGCGCCAAACCGGCCAGGGTTGCGGTCAACCCCAGGACCAGCACCAGCAGGAGAAGAAGACGCGAGCGAATGCTCATGTGTGAAGAGTCCTTTTCGTTGCCCGAAACAACCGCCCGCCGGGGGGAAGGCTTTCCCGAACACCGAACCCACGCCTCATCCCAGGAAACCGTTATCGATCAGCCGGGTCTTGCCGAAGAACGCGGCCACGGCCAGCAGGCAGGGCCGGTCCACCGTCGTGACGGGCGCCAGTGCGTCGCGGGACAGGATTTCGACGTAGTCGACCCGGCCGGCGGCCGCGGTTATGCCGTCCGTGACGGTGTCGCGCAGTCGGTTCACGTCGCGAGTTCCCGCCGCGTACAGGTCCGCGGCGCGGCGCAATCCCTTGGATATCGCCACGGCCCGCTGCCGTTCGTCCGGGCTCAGGTACTTGTTGCGCGAGCTCATGGCCAGGCCGTCCGGCTCGCGGACCGTGGGCGCCACAATGACGCGGACCGGCGAGTTCAGGTCTCGCGCCAGGCGCTGGATCACCAGGGCCTGCTGTGCGTCCTTCTGGCCAAACACCGCGACCGTGGGCAGGACGGCGTTGAACAGCTTGGCGACCACCGTGGCGACGCCGCGGAAATGCGTCGGCCGTGACCGGCCGCAAAGCGGTTTGGACAACACCTCCTCGACGATCCAGACGGAGTGGTCCGGGGCGTACATGTCGGCGTCACTCGGGTAGAAGACGACGTCCACGCCGGCGTCGCGGCAAAGCGCTTCGTCGCGTTCGAAGTCGCGCGGGTAAGCGGCCAGGTCCTCGTTCGGCCCGAACTGCGTCGGGTTGACGTAGATGCTGACCACGGTGACCTCGGCGTGAACGCGCGCCACCTGAACCAGCGACAGGTGCCCAGCGTGCAGGTATCCCATGGTCGGGACAAGACCGATGCGCCGCCCGGCGCGCCACGCGTTCAGCGCCCAGGCCTGCATCTCGGGAATGGTGCGGATGATGTCCATTGCAGAAGCGGTTTCAGGTTTCAGTGTTCAGGTTTCAGGGGGGGATGAGTTCACAGAGTGTCGCAGCGCAGGTTCAGGTGCCAGGGCGCCGGAATGCCTCAGGTGCGGTCTGGCCCGATCCGACGGATCGGTCTGCCAGCGTGAGGCCCGAACACTGAACACTGAAACCTGAACACTCTTCTCCCTTATCGGAACGACTGCTCCTCGCCCGGGAATGTCCCGGCGCTGACTTCATCGCGGTAGCGTGCGATGGCGTCGCGCGCCGCTTCGGCCAGCTTGGCGTACGGTTTGGTGTGCTTGGGCACGAACGCCTCGAACAGCCCGAGAATGTCGTGCAACACCTGGATCTGGCCGTCGCAGGCCGGCCCGGCACCGATGCCGATGGTGGGGATGTTCAGGCTGGCGGTGATCTGTTCGCTCAGGCTGACCGGCAGCCCCTCCAGCACCACGGCGAAGGCGCCGGCTTCCTGCACGGCCCGGGCGTCCTCGAGCAGTTCACGCGCTTCTTCCGGGGTGCGGCCGTGGATGCGGTACCCGCCGTCGGTCAGGATCGACTGGGGCAGCAGCCCGATGTGTCCCAGGACCGGGATGCCGGCGTGGACGAGCCTGGCGATGGTCGGGGCCATGCTGCGGCCGCCTTCGAGCTTGACGCCGTCGGCGCCGGCTTCCTGCAGATAGCGCCCCGCGTTGCGCAACGCCTCTTCGGGCGTGATCTGGTAGGTCAGGAACGGCATGTCGCCGATAACCAGGGCCTTGCGGACGCCGCGGACGACAGCAGCGGTGTGGTGCAGGGAATCGGCCAGCGTGACGGGGATGGTCGTCGAGTACCCGAGCATGGTCATGCCCATTGAGTCTCCGACCAGGATCAGGTGCACGCCGGACTCGTCTGCCAGCCGCCCGGTCAGCGCATCGTACGCGGTGACGGCAACCAGCTTCTGCCCCGCATCGGCCAAGGCTTGCAGGGCACGGACGGTGATCTTACCGGACACGGATCTGGGGCTCATATTCGACCTCCACCAAGAGACCACTTTACCACTGGAACAGGAAAACACCAACGCGAGGCGCGGGGCTAACGTAATGCGTCAGCGGCCCCGGCCGGCAGACCGGCCGATCATGTGTGGGCGTTACTCACTGTTTGTCCGGGTCGTTCTGGCAACGTGGCGGGAGCGGCTCGCTCCCGCGGGTGCCGGAGCGAGCCCTTCGACAAGCTCAGGATCCACGACCGCTCCGGCCACTCTGCCGCAGCCCGCGAGTGACATGGTACCCCACGACTCCAAACTCGTGTTTTCTGGCAGACTTTGTGACGGCAGCAACCACGCCGAGCCAGGTGTCGGGTGTCGGGTGTCGGGTGTCGGGTGTCGGGTGTCGGGTGTCGAGGGGGGCAAGCGGTGACTTCGGCGTTCGACGTTCGAAGTTCAGCGTTCGACGTTCGTCTTGGTTCCGGCTACGCCGGGTTAGGAGCTAAGGGTGGAGCACAGACCCCTGCCACCTCGTGTGGCAGGTGAACGGGTTCATAGGCTACTTCGCCGCACCTCGTTCCCTCTCTTCCCGCCTCGCTCACGCGGGCAGCGCCCAGACGGGGCCGCGCCGGAACGGGGCGTGGTACTTCTTCGTGAGCTTACCCTGCTCCTCCAAGTGCACCAGGCAGGCGCGATAGCAGGCACGCCCGCACAGGGAGGACGGGTACATCGACCCGACCCCGGGATAGGCCGAGCCCAGCACCGGCAGCAGCTTGCGCACCTCGGCTTCCGACATCTGCTTCTGGCCAGAGGCGATCTGCGCTGCGTCCGCGAACGGCTTGAGTTTGTCCGACGCCAGGAACGGGTTGATACTGCGGTTGGCACCCTGGTAGTGCGCGGCGCACTGCCACTCGTCCAGCTTCGCGTGTTCGACGGCGAACTCCGCAAGTTTCGTCTGCGTGGGTTCTTTCGGGTTCAGCGCCTGACCGGGACACGCCGTCGCGCACTTGCCGCACCGGTCGCACAGGCGCGGTCCGTTCAGCATGGGGTCCGGTTCCAGCGGCGCGTCCGTGAGGATAAACGCGAACCGCTGCAACGGGCCGAACTCCGGCGTGAGCACAAACCCGCCGTGGCCGATCTCGCCCAGCCCGCAGATGACGGCCGCGAGCCGGAAGTCCATGAGCACATCCGGGGCCGGTTTACCGGGTGCCACCGGTTCGGCATGCTCGAGCTTGTAGATGGCGCCGCGCTCCGGTTCGGTGCCGGTGTTCGAGGCCGGGCGCCGGTCGGTGACGGCGCGGTAGACGGCGCCGTCGTAGCCGTTGTCCTCCAGAAAACAGGCCAGGCGCCGCAGCGTTGCGGGTGCGAACAGTTCGTCGATATGCATGACACCCATGGTTGAGTACTGGTAGTACTGCGTGCCTTCCTCGATGCCGCGCAGCGAACCGCGCAGCACGCGGAACCCCAGGCCGATGATCGTCTTGGCCTTGGGCGCGATGAACCGCGGATCGTTTTCCGGCTTCACGCCCTCGAACCGGCTGATGTCGCCGATACCGACCAGGTCAGCCCCGAATTGTCGCGCCGCTTCTTTCACGTCTGTGCTGGTGATACTCATGGTCAAACCTCGCTTGCTGTTTGAGTTGATGGTAAGCCCCGCCTCCTGCTGGAGGGCGAGCGGCCTCGCGAGCCGAGTCACGGCAGGAGCGGGTGCGTGACATCCATCGCCGGCCAGGAGGGCGGCGGGACGCCGAAGTCGGGGATCTTCATCAGTTCGCCGCCGCGTTTCGACGACTCGTTCGCCACGATACCCGGCGCGTTGTAGCGCGCCGCGAGCCAGACGTGATTCGGGGGCAGTCGGTTGGCGACCACCGAACGCACGAAATCGTTGACCAGGAACAGGTGCGTGCCACCGTGCCCGGTCGGGACGCCGGCGAACTCGAGGGGCAGTTGTTCGAACGGCTGCACCTTGGAGAGGCCGAAGAACTTCTTGCCAAGGTACTCGTGCGGCAGTGCACCCAGGTTCGCTTCGGTGATCTGCACACCGTCGAACGTGTGAATGTAGCTGACGTCCTGCTTCTGCAGCTTGACCAGTCGGTGCGCCTCGGCGTAGGGGATGCCGTTCTTGCCGTAGTCGGCGGGGAAGTCCAGCCGCGTGACCACGGCACTGAGCGGCTGTTCTTCATAGGCCGCGTGCGTGCCCATGATCGTCATGCGCCCGTTGTCGGGATCGCCGGCGCCGACGCGGCGGAACTCGTTGACCCGCGCCATGCCGCCGTCCGAGGTCCGGAACAGGGCCGACTGATTGCTGAACGGATTCTGCCACTGGCTCAGGTTCGGGTCGAAGATGCCGTCCGGGTGCGTGTCCGCGTACCCGAAGCAGCAGACCTCGGTCATCCGCGCGAACGTCACACCTAGGACGAACGCGACCGAGTGAGTAGGGTAAAGCATGGGCGGGAAGCTGGCGGTCTTTTTCCACTCGTCGCCGCCACTGTACTGATACGAGTTGTAGAAGTGCGCCATGTCGTGGTGGTACTGGCCTTCGCCGTACACGAACCGGCCGAACTCGCCCTTGGCGAATCGGTCGCGGCAGAACGTGGTCTGGGCGCGGTAGTAGCTGGTTTCGCCCAGCATGTAGACCAGCCCTGTAGCCTTGACCGTGGCCACCAGCTCGTCCAATTCCTCGAGCGTGACGGCGGCCGGCACCGCGGAGTAGACGTGTTTCCCCGCTTTCAGCGCCTTGATCGCCTGCGGCGCGTGCAGCCAGCGCTGGGTGAAGATGGCAATGCAGTCGCAGTCGCTGGCGCAGAGTTCGTCCAGGGAATTGAACGTCTTCTTCACGCCCAGTGCGGCCGCCTGCCTGGCCAGGCGGTCCGGCATCGTGTCGGCCAGGTAGACCTCCGCCACGTTGGGATGTCGCTGGAACACCGGGACAAACAGACTGCCGAATTGACCTGCACCACAGAGACCTACTTTGAGTTTCATGTTCTTGGCTTCCTTATGCAAGGGACGAGGGTCGAGGGGGGAGACAGGGGAACGGACAAAACCCAACGGACCAAACGGACGGGTGTGCCCTGCCTTCCTCTGCCTGCCCTCCGTTGCCTTCACCCGCCACCCTTTCACACACCCACAGACTCACGCACTCCCACACTCACACACGGCGCCCCTCACGCCTTCGCCTCCCACTCCACCTTCCACGGCTTACCGGTGCGGAACGGATTGACCATCTTGTTCTGCAGGATGCCGCGACGTTCGCACGAGGCGATGCAGGCGCGCAGGCAACCGCCGCACTTGGGCGGGTTGTAGTGGGCGCAACCCGGGTAGCTGCTCCGGATGCGCCGCGCGATCTCGCCGTACTCGTCGGCGGTGATGGTCCGTTCGCCGCGCAGGATGCGGTCGCCGTCCGGCAGCCCCTTGAACACGTCGCGCGGCATGAACGGGTTCGACTCCTTGGCCGCGCCGATGTAGTGCGCGAAGCACTTCCACTCATCGAGCTTGGCCCACTCGACGGGGCGGCCGGCGACCGTGATCCGCACCGTTTCCGTAGCACTGAGGCAGTGCCCGGAACACTGGCTCACGCAGGCCATGCAGCGGTTGCAGAGCGGCGGCCCGGCGTAGAGCGGGTCGGGCTCCAGCTCCGCATCGGTGAACAGGAACGCCTGGCGGTTGAGCGGCCCGAACTGCGGCGTCATGAACATCTTGCTGTAGCCGATCTCGCCCAGCCCGCACGTGAAGGCGGCAATACGGAAGTGGAACTGCACGTCCGGCGGCGGCCGGTCCGGGGCCACGGCGCGCGAGTAACGGACGGCGCGCTTCTCCAGTTCCGGCGACTCCTCGCCGCCCGGCTTGCCGGTCATGTCCGACACCGGGCCGCGGCCGCCGGTGTTGCGGTACACGCACGCCTCGTAACCCTGGTCCTCGATGAAGCGCCCGACCTGGTAGAGCACGGACGGGGCGAACGTCTCGTTGATCGACGAGTAGCCCATCGACGGGTACTGGAAGAAATGCGTGCCCTCCTCGATGCCGCGAATGTACCCGCGCGGAATGCGGAAAATGAATCCGATCACGCTCTTCGCGGCGGGGAAGATGTAGCGTGGGTCCATCTCCCGCGGCGCACCGTCGAACCGGTCCGGGGAGCCGATCCCGACGGCATCCGCCCCGCACTCGCGCCCGAAACGCTTAACCATCTCTGCTGTCAGCATCTGCGCATCTCCTGTCCGAGGACGTGCCGATCCTCACTGTCGTGTCGCTGTCTCTTGCCGGGTCGGTATGCGGGGGCGCCGCCCCCGCACCCCCGCCGGGGGAACTTGTCCCCCCGGACCCCCCGGTGAGTATTCGCGGATTCGCTGGCGGCTTCTGCGCGTTTGTCCGATAGGCCACAGGTCGAGGGGCGCCGCCAGCGAATCCGCGAATGGCCGCCGATCCTGCGATGGCTTCCTGCAATCGCAGGATATGAACCGAAACGCAACGGCGGGGTGGTGTCATTACGGCTGCCCATACTCATGCCGACCTCCCCCCACCGCACTGTAGTCGCGGGCGAGTTGTGCGGCGAACCGCCGCAGGACATCGACGCGCTGTGCCTCGTTCACCTCGCCGTTCTGCAGACGGTACGTCGGCATGCTCTGCGCCAGCGCACCCAGAAATCGGCCCTGCCTGTCAACCACCGGCACCCCCAGCGCCGAGACGCCAACGGCCGCCTCATCCTCGCACTTCGAGTAACCAGCCTTGAGCACGCGTTTCACCTCGGTCAGCAACACCGGCCATTTCGTGGTCGTCCGCGCCGTGAGCCGCTCCAGGACAACGGTGCTCTGCACTCGCTGCTGCTCGGCCTGCGTCATGTACGCAAGCAGCACCTTCCCGGCCGCGGTGCAGTTGTATTTCTCCAGCCACGCCTGCTCGCCGGCAATGACGACCGGGCCGGTGCCGCCGCAACGCGCCAGACACAGCAACTTCCCGTCGCTGTGCACGGCCAGGAACGCGCCGTCGCCCGTCGCTTCCGCCACCGCCTGCAGGACCGGAACCGCCGCTCGCCGCAGCAGTTCCCAGCGGTCGCTGCCCAGGCCGAGGCGGTAGCACTGGATCCCGAGCTGGTAACGCCCGTCCTCGTTCTGGACCAGGTAGCCGCGCCGGAACAGGGTCCGGATCAGGTTGTTGGCGGTGTTCGCGTGCAGTCCGAGGTGCGCGGCGATCTCCGAGGAACGCAGCGGCCGCGCCTGGTCCAGGACGAGGTCCAGGACATCGAGGGCTCGTTCGACCGACTGCACGAGCGGTTTCTTCGCTTCACGGCCTGCTGTTGTGCCCATCTATACACCCACAATCTGGTTGCTTAACCCACAATAAAGGTAGCATGCGGCGAAAGCTTTGTCAAGCGGACGGGACGACGGGGCAGGGCTGTTTCAAGATCTGGCGCCGCGTCTCGGAAGGCCACACCTCCGCGCACACCTGGTAGGGGCGGCCTGTCCTCAGGCCGCCCCCCCCGGCGTGGGGACACGCCGGGGGTACTCGCTGCACGCGACGGTCACGAATCTTGAAACAGCCCTGACGACGGGGGGGATTCTCCTGGCGGTGCGGGGTACCGCCTCGCCACGGAAGACAGTCCGACGCGACGCCGGGCTCCAGGGGTGAGGGGGCTTGAAAACCCAGCCTTGTCTCGTCATAGTCTGCGCTTTCTTGCGGAGTCCGCACGACGGGATTGACAGCGTTGGTCTTGGCACGACAGGAGACAGGCACACCATGACAGCGGAACAGGCCCTGGCGGCGGTCGGCGGACTGCCGGCCTTGGAGCATGTCGCACCGTATTGGGACGAGTCCATGGCTGCCATGCCGTCCGGCGGCGTGCCGTTTCTGGATTCTGAAGCGGTCCGGAGCAACCGGGAATGGTGCGGCTTCCCCGCCGCGGTCGACACCGTGCTTCTGGCCACGGCGGCGCGGATTCGCGAGAACCCGGCGCTGTCGGCACTCATCTGGCACTGTGCCTGGCGAGTTTACGACGCCCCGGAGGCGGGATCGGTGGGAAAGTGGCCGTTGTTTCCCCAGACTCTGGGCGCCGATGGCGGCGTGTTTTACCTGCTGGTCGGGCTGTCCATCGTGCCTCGGCTTCGCGCGCACCACGGTCGGCTCGGCATCCCCGAAGATGTGACCCGCGAGACGTGCCAGCAGCCCCGGTGTTTCTGTGGCAACTACGACCGCCAGCATCCGGGGGCGCTCGGAATACCCCTGAACCAACTCGGCTGGTTGCGGCACTACACGCGTGAAGTTTACCTGCGGCTGGGCCGGTTCGAGTACTGGCTGCGCCCCTTTGCCGGCGCGGTCCAGGTCTTCCGGCACTGCGACACGGGCGAGGTCATCGCGTTGGCCGAAAACGGGGCGCGGTTCGACCGTGACGGCTACCAGCCGCGTGATGCGGACCCCGCAACCCTCGCGGCCGGCTGGCAATCGGTCCTGACCCTGTCGCGCGGCAGCGTCACCGGCACGCCGCTCGCGCCGTGGGGCAAGGCGCTCCGGCAAAGCGTAACCCTGTCGCGGACCGACTGGAAGCGCATTCTCGGCCGGGGCGACTGGATCCTGCAGATTCACATTCCGGCCGGCGGCGCCATGACCCGCGACGACGTCAACCACTCGCTGCGCCGTGCGGCCGAGTTCTTCGCGAGCCACTTCCCTGACAAGCCGGTGGCCACGATCCAGTGCACCGGCTCATGGATCTACAACCCGGACCTGGAGCGGTTCCTGCCCGCCGATGCGAACCTGGTGCTGCACCTGCGCGACGTCTACCTGTACCCGATCGCGTCCGGCGGCACCGACGGGCTCTGGTTCATCTTCTTCCAGGACCCGTTCGACCCGGCCTCGGCGCCCCGCGACACGCGCCTGCAACGTGCCGTCCTGGACTGGCTGGGGGCTGGCAACACGTGGCGTGCGGGCGGCATGTTCGTCCTTCCCGAGCATGTCCGGCGCCTCGGCACAACGTCCTATCGCGACCGCTGGCCGCCCCAGGGGCTGGGATTGTGAGACGCGCGTCATAAGGGTATAGGGCTATTTACTTGACTCAACCTGCCACAACCTGTAGGGCAACGACGGTTTTGTGGTGCACGAATGGGATGCGCCCGTTCGTAGTGTGCTCGCAGCGCGCAGAACGAGAGTGACGCGCCAAGAGCATACGTGGCGTGGCGCGGGGATGGTGTCTTGCCCGGCGGACGGCCGCCGGGCTTGCGACACCACTACGAGCGGAGTCGCGTGACTTTGACCAGGCTTTGTCACCGGCACAGGAAGGAACAACGACACAACCGGCAGGGGGTGGTTGAGTCAAGTAAATAGCCCTATCTCGAGATAACCGGGCGGCCTGACGCCCGGGAGTCGCTGACGCAATCCCCGCTTCTGGCCAGCGCCCCGCCCCGGCCCGGGTTCCGGCTGTATATTGTGGCAGGCGGGTGAGCTTTCCACTCCGTGCACCCGCCCCCCGGGCGGTTGTGCCCACGCATAACCGACCGGGCGGAGCGCATTCAAAAACCGGACACGTGGCGCCACCGCCGATGCGGGCGCACCGACCTGGTGCCCGACCTCCGACGTCCGCGTTGGTGATACGTCAGCGCCTCCCGGGCGGCGTACCACCCGGTCATCCCAAGGTGAAACTGGCGACGACGCTTACGGAGCTCCAAAGTCAGCCCCCGTGCCAGTCCCTGGAGCGCCCGCGTCCTCGCGGGCTCCCGGGCCCCTTCAGTTTCATGGTACCCCACGACTCCAAACTCGCGTTTTCTGATCGACTTTGTGACGGTAGCAGCCACGCCGGGCCTGGTGTCCCGGCTTCGCTCAGAAGCTACGCCGTGGCAAGCGGGTGTCGGGTGTCGGGTGTCGAGTGTCGGGTGTCGAGTGTCGGGTGTCGGGTGTCGAGTGTCGGGTGTCGAGTGTCGAGTGTCGAGGGGGGCAAGTGGTTCCTGTCTTCGACGTTCGGCGTTCGTCTTGGTTCCGGTTCCGCCGGGTTAGCGCCTTAATTCCCGGGAACTGTGATGAAAAACAACATTTGTCACCCAACCAGCTCCTGACTCCTGACTCCTGACTCCTGACTCCTGACTCCTGACTCCTGACTCCTGACTCCTGACTCCTGACTCCTGACTTCTGACTTCTGACTTCTGACTTCTGACTCCTGACTCCTGACTTCTGACTTCTGACTTCTGACTCCTGACTCCTGACTCCTGACTCCTGACTCCTGACTCCTGACTTCTGACTCCTGACTCCTGACTCCTGACTCCTGACTTCTGACTTCCGACTCCTGACTTCTGACTTCTGACTCCTGACTCCTGACTCCTGACTCCTGACTTCTGACTTCTGACTCCTGACTCCTGACTCCTGACTCCTGACTTCTGACTTCTGACTTCTGACTTCTGACTCCTGACTTCTGACTTCTGACTTCTGACTTCTTGGGTTGCGGGCAAAGCCCGCGTTAGGAGCGAAAGGTGCTCGTTTCGCAAACGTCGACGCCATGAGAAAGGCAGACATCGAAGCCCTGCTTGAGCTACCTGTCGAGATGCGCGCGGCCGTGGCCCATCAACTCCTGGAAAGCCTCAATCCCACCTCGCCGGACGTGGATCGGGTGTGGGCGACAGAAGCTGAGCGTCGCGTCAAAGAACGGCGTGCCGGTAAGGCCACGGCTCCGTGTGGACCTCGGAACGGTCGATGACAAGACCATTCTGGCTGCCCTCGCGCGTCCCATGGTTTTGCCATCCATGGTTTTGCCTATCCATGTCCGTTCGCAGATGATCTTCTTGTCCGGGGTAACATCTCTTTTCGTTGACCTCCTCCCTCAGCTTTCATCCCTCAGCCCTGCTTGGCACGGGTATTCCCATGATGCGACGCATTTCTGTCATCTTCGGCACTCGACCTGAGGCGATCAAGCTTTGTCCGGTGATCCTTGCCATGCGCGAGGATCCGGGACTTGAGCCGCACGTCTGCGTCACCGGTCAGCACCGTCAGCGAATAGCGGGGCAAGGCATATTCCGGAATGTAGCACTGCGAGGATAGGTCAGGCAAGGTGGCAGACAAGAGCATCGCATCCGATCCGTCGGAATCAGGGGGGGGCGCTGGGGGGCAGGGGCCCCAATCTGCAGCGGGACCATGCGTCCCCGTTCCAGCCTCGAATGATCCTGCCCATGGAAATTGTGTTGGTGCGCCTGTGGCGGCAGAGGGCCGGCGCCGCCCGCCTCTGGTGGCTAGCGCCTTGTGGAACGTCGTCGCCATGTTGTGGCCGGCGGTGCTCACTTTCCTGCTGACACCTTTGCTGATCGGTCGCTTGCATGAGGACCGTTACGGGCTTTATCTCCTCCTGTTCTCGGTCAGTGCCCTGTTCGGCTTGGCCAGTCTGGGCGTGGGCGACGCGACGGTGCGGTATGTCTCGCGCTATCAAGCGAGTCAGGACCTGCGGGGTGTGAACCGGATCATGGGCACGGCTTTGTTGATCTGCGTGACCACCTCGTCGCTGATGGCTGTCGTCATGATTACGTTTGCACCCCAAGTCGCTGGATCGTTCAAGATGGATGCGGGGTTATTGCCGTTGGCCACCGACGTACTGCGTATCCTGAGTGTGGGGTTCTGGTTGTCCGCGTTCAGCGACGCCGTGCTCTGCGTGGCTACTGCCGTGGAGCGCTATGACATTGCCGGGAAGGTGAACCTGGTCATCGCCACAGTCAACGCGGCCCTGACCGTCTTGTTGCTTGAGTCTGGATACGGGGTCAGGGCTTTGGCTGGCCTGACGGCGATAAGAGCGCTACTGGTGCTATGCATAGCAGGCTATGTCGTTCGTCGCCTCATACCGGGCATTCGCCTGGTGCCGGTTTGGGACACGCGGGGAGTCAAGGAGGTTTTCGGTTTCGGCTTCTTCTCCTTTGTGAACCAGATCATCTGCATGCTGGCCATGCACATTGACCGGCTTTTACTGGGTTGGGCATTCGGCGTGCGTGAGGTTGCTTATCTGACTGTGCCGCGGCAACTTCTGGAGCGGGGCGAGAGCGCCGTTGGCTCCGCCGGAAGCGTGCTGTTTCCCAGGTTCAGCGCGTTGGGGGACGACGCGGAAGCTCTGCGGCGGCTCTATAGGGACAGTGCCTGGGCGTTGCTTTGTTTGTCGTTGGTTATCTTCGTGCCTACCACCGTCCTCATGCCGGACCTGCTCACCCTGTGGGTCGGTGCAGAGTTCGCAAAGGAGGCGGCGTTCACGGCCCAACTCATTGCCGCATGCCTCGCAACCCGCGGTTGCTTTGGGGCATACTTCGAACTGTTGAAAGGCACTGGCCGTATCCGATCCCTGACCGCCCTTTTCGCGGGCACCACGTTGATCGGTGTGTTCATCGCCATTCCACTGCTACTCCATTTCGGCCTAAACGGCGCCGGTTACCGGGTATGGGTTCTGGCTTGGACCGGTTATGTCATTCTGGCGGTCGTGTGGCGGAAGCTTCTTGCCGGCACATTCAGCGACATCTTTGTGGCCGTTGGCGAGCCCCTGGCTGTGGCCCTAGTCCTCGCGGTTGCCATGGTCTGGCTGCGAGGCGTGATCCACACGATCAGTTGGCCGGTCACGATCGGGCTCTGGGGCGTGTTCTGTGGTGTACTGGCTGCGGGCTTGGGGCTGATGAATGCCTGGCGGTATGGCTCAACCGGACCGGCCCTGCGTTTGGCTGGCACACTCAAAGTCCGCTTTCTAGGCCGCAAGGCAGGCCACCGTGGCTGAACTGGCGCGTTCAGCTTCTAGGGGACTGGACGGAACGAACATGGGCGAGGCCTTCCGAATCGGCATCGTCGGCACAGGCATGATCTGCCAGGACGCGCACCTGCCTGCCTGTCTCGCGACTCCGGGCGTCAGGGTTACTGTCTTGGTCGACCCCGAAGCCGACCGTGCGGCCGCCTGTGCGCAGCGCTTCGGCATCAACCCGCTGATCGCCCGAGACGTGGCGGAGCTTCCCGGACACGTCGACGGTGCGATCATTGCGACCCCCAACCACACGCACGCGGATCTGGCGATTGCGTGCCTCGATGCGGGCATTCCCGTCCTGATCGAGAAGCCTCTCGCGACGACACTCGCCGACGGCGCGCGCATCAAGGACTGGGCCGCGAAGAGCAAAATTCCGGTCGCCGTGGGATACTGCACCCGGTTCTGGCCCAGCGTTGTTGTTGTCCGGGAACTGCTTCAGTCCGGCAAGTTTGGCACTCCCAAGCGATTCGCTTTCCAGTACGGGGCGGCAGGTGGTTGGACGCCCTATTCTGCCTATCACCTGCGGCAAGAGAGCAGCGGAGGCGGGGCCATGGTCGTCAACGGTACCCATTATTTGGACCGGGCCCTGTACTGGTTCGGATACCCACAGTCCGTGGTGTACCAGGACGATTCGCACGGTGGTCCAGAAGCGAACGCGGCGGCCACTATCTCATACCCGGAACTGACGGGCACCATCCGCGTCTCAAAGACGGAAGAACTGACGGCCGGGTGTGTGGTCGAGACTGACGCTGGTATCCTGATTCACCGTGACTGGCGGGATCCGGTTCTTGAGTTCCGACTCTCGGGAATGTCGCGATCCCGCTTTGTCACAGGCGATCCCGGCATGTCTATGGCGGGCCGCCCCAACATGTACCGGCTGCAGATCGATGACTTCGTCAAGTGCTGCAGAAGCGGCCGCCAGCCACAGGTGGGGGTGGATGAGGGCCTAGCGGTCATTCGTCTGCTGGAGGAACTCTACGGGTGTCGGCAAACCATGCCCGATGACTGGTACCGGGCGTCGGGGGTGGAGGGCCGCACAACATGAGAGTCGCGGTTTTTGGCGCTTCGGGGTTGATCGGCCGTGCTGTCGTGCAACGGCTGGTTTCCCACGCCGGTCTCGAAGTCCAGGCCTTCGTCCACAACACTGGAAACGCCTGGCCGCTGCTTCGGTTCGGCCTGTCATTGCGCACGGCGGACCTCTGTTCACGGCGGGATGCCGACGAGGCGGTACGCGGTTGCACGCACGTGGTCAACTGCGCGCTGGGGGTGGACGATGAGCTTGTTGAGGGAATGCGAAATCTGCTGGAGGCATGCAGGCGGCACCATGTCGAACGTCTGGTGCATCTTAGCAGTGTCACGGTCTACGGTGAACCGCCGGCTTCAGAGAGCACCGATGAACGTGCGCCGGCACGTGCCCGCAGGGGCACCTATGGGTGGTACAAGATGGAGCAGGATCGGATGGTGTTGCGTGCACAGCAGCAGGGCCTGAGCAGTGCAGTCCTGTGTCTGCCTCACGTGGTCGGGCCGGGGTCGCGTCTGCTGCTTGCCGTTCTGCGGGCTCTGCGCGAGCAGCGGTTCACCCTCGTTGACGACGGCATCTACCCGGTCAACGTCGTGGACTTGGCAAATGTCTGCCATGCCGTTGAGTTGGCGCTTCGGTGTTCCAGGGTCGACGGACGGCGCGTGTTTATCACCAACGATGACAGCCTCACATGGCGTGATCTCATTTCGGCCTTGGCACCCCTCGCAGAGGTAGTGCCGGATGGCGTTCCGGTGATTGCGTCCGACGCGGCGCGTGCTTTGACCGGAGATCAGCTCACGTTGGCGCAAGCGGCCCTAACCATCCTTACCTTCGAGCAGGTCAAGGCCGTGTTGCGCCGGACTGTTCTCCAGAGGAATCTCGCACTGGCCGCGGCGATTCGAACGTGTCGGCGCCTGGTTCGAGGAGCATGTGTCGGACGTGCCGACTTCACTCCCAGAATGGCGAGCGGTTCGAGGGCGGAAGGCGCCCGACTCGATCCCGCGCTCTGCCTCTATCAACTGCGGCGTGTGCGTCACTCCTGCGACAGGGCTAAACGGGAATTGGGGTATCTGCCGGTGTGCTCGTTTGCCCAGAGCCTGTCGGCGTTCCGCCGTTGGTACGAGACGGCGCACGGTGTCGGGACCGAGTGGTGGCCGCTGCTGCGCGAACTCAGCACGTAATGGCGTCGTTTCGTTGCACCGGTGTCCTTGCGCGCTTGGTGCTGGAGGTTATCCTCCGTCGTGGGGGGCTTCTTGTTGCGGAGCCTTGTGTTGCCAACGACCTGACAGGGGCGTTAAGAGTACCAGAAACGTATGCGCATCACATTGGGCAGGATCGAGGCTCTCGATGGGTTGCGCGGTTGGGCCGCGATGGCCGTCGTTGTGCATCATCTTTTCATCTCCGGCGGGGGGGAAGTCATAGCGCTCGGACATCCGATAGGCATTCTGATCATGAAGTTGGCTCTTTTCGGAAGGCATGGGGTCGATTTCTTCTTCGTCCTTTCTGGGTTTCTCATCACCAGTATCCTTCTGGAGTCCCGCACCGACAAGAGTTACTTCAGGACTTTTCACGTCCGTCGAATGCTGCGCATCCTGCCGCTGTGCTATGGGTGTCTGCTCGTCGTGTTCGTACTTATCCCTTGGTTGACCCACGGAGCGTCGCAGTGGGTGACTCCGCTGAAGACTCAGGTTTTCTTCTGGACCTTCACCAACAACGTCCTCTGCTTCATCGACGGCGTTGCATTCCCAATTGCACCCGCGTACAATCTCGTGCATTTCTGGGCTCTGGCCGTAGAAGAGCAGTTCTATCTTGTTTGGCCGTTTCTCGTGTTTCTTCTGAGCCCCCGTGGCATAGTCCGGACCTCGTTGCTACTTATAGTTGTTGCGGTTCTGACTCGTGCAGGGATGGAAGTCGTCGGTTTTCACACGCAGATCTGGTACTTCACCTTTGCCCGCGTTGACGCGCTGGCCGTTGGTACATGTCTGGCTGCGGTGCGGTTTGAGAATGGCTGGAGTTGGGAAGCTGTGAAGCGTGTTGCTCCCCAATCTCTCCTGTTGTTGGCTGTCTTGACTGGTGGCCTCGCTTTGGTCCCTCGGAGTATGTGTGTTGGTACAATTGAAGTGCTGCGGTACCTGGTGTTTGCGTTGTTCTTCGGGAGCTTGGTCGTAGTGTGCGTTGCCGATCAGGGCTCCGGTGCTCTCCTGAAGGTCATCAGCAACCCTGCTTCCCGGCGGTTGGGCGAGTACAGTTACGGCATCTATGTCTACCATGGCCTGTTGATTCCCTGTTTCGGCATCTGGTTCAGACCTGAGAGTATCGCCTGTCGGGCTCAGAGCCAGGTCGCTGGACTTGTCTGGTATATGCTCTGGGCAACCGCCGTGTCGGTGGCCTTGGCTGCGGTCAGTTACCACTTGTATGAGAAGCCGATCGTGAACCTGAAACGCCATTTCCCTTACGGACGGTGATGAGGTCCTTGTTTGGCGACAGTCCGCTCCATTCTGGGACGCGCGGCCCGGCGTTGGTTGTGCCGTCCGCCGTACGTGCACCACTGTGCGCAAACGTTGTACAAGGCCTTGCAGGGCTGCGTTCGGATGTGGCGTGTAACCTGTGAGAACGTGTGGAGGGCACGGGCACAGTCTGTTCTTTGGCGGTTGGTCCGTGTGCAGCACCAAGATGGTGGATTCGACATCGGCTACGATTTCTCTTTTGGGCAACCGCACCGGGCCGGAGAGTCGCAGAGTTCGGAGACTACGGCGCTGTTGGCCATGGCGGAATCTGGGCGCGAGTTCGGGTTGGACGAAGTCCGGAAGCCCTGCCAACGTGCTGCGGAATGGATCCGCCGCAACGCGGTGCGCACGCGTTCCGGAGGTTGGGCGCTCCCCTATGCCCCGGCCACGACGCTGGAGGTCGCCATTCCCAACGGCACGTCATTCGGGGCTGCCGCGCTGGGAGTGTATATCGGAACGTTTGGCGGCGATGACGCGCTCCGCGACCTCTACGCCGGCATGGTGGATTACCTCTGGGCGGCGATGGCTGTGGCCGAAGGCACGCCCGGCAGGTTCTGGCCGTATCACGACCCAACCTGGCCTGCCCTGCCAGCCGACCGCCCGGAGAAGATCGATTACTATCATCAAGTTCAGCAGGTCGAGGTGCATGCACTGGCTCAGCAATTGGCGCCGTTGCCGCGCCAGCTGGATGTCATCCGTGAAGCGGCCGACCACATCGTTGCCGTCCAGCGGAGCCAGGGTGTGTTGCCCTACTGCAATGACGACCGTTTCTTCGACGGGCTCATCCATACGTGGGGCCTGTGCTCGGTTGTCTCCGGGATGATCGAGGCGGCAATCGTCCTGCCGGATCGTAGGGACCTCTACCTCGAGACAGGCAAGTTTCAACTCGACTGGTTCGTTCGACATGCCTGGAACGGCGAGTTCTTCTACGACGTACTCACTCCCGAAGGCAAACCGTACTCGACGGACTACATGGTCCGTTCCGATGCCTGGGTGTTCCAGGCCGTGGCGAGGGCGTTCCTCTGCTGGCGCGACCCCGTTTGTGCCGAGATTGCGGAGAAGTGCTACCGCAAGATGGAGTCGGTCGACTTCTCCGGTCCTGAGAAGCACGGAAAACGGTGGACCCAACAGTTCCTGGAACGCTTTCAGCGCCGGGCGTGACGGCAGGGGATGATAATGGCGGTTGCGCAAACAGGCTCGGAAACCCGCCTCGACGGCCATGGCCACATCCCGGCCTTGGATGGTTTGCGTGGCATCGCGATCATCCTTGTGTTGATTGTTCACTTCTTTCACGAAGAGTTCTTCGTGCAGACGGGATCCCATCTGATCATCGGTCCGGTTCTCACGAAGCTTGCGCTCATTGGTACAGATGGGGTGGAGTTGTTTTTCGTTCTGTCGGGTTTCCTGATAACGGGTATTCTGCTCGATTCCCGTGATGATGCCCACTACTTCCGCAATTTCTACATGCGCCGGGTTCTGCGCATCTTTCCACTCTACTACGCCACGTTGGTGGCGATTTTCGTAGTGGCGCCCCTTTTTCTCCAGTTTGATCCGGCCGCGGAGCGTATCGTCCGATTGCAGGTTTGGCTGTGGGCATACCTCTCGAATCTTCCTTTCCTGGGGCGACCGTGGGACGACTCCAGTGTGTTCATGCTTGGGCATTTCTGGTCCCTTTGCGTCGAGGAGCACTACTATTTGGTTTGGCCGGCTATCGTCCATATCGTGCGGCCCAAGAGATTGCCGTGGGTGTGTTTGGGCGCGATGGTACTCGGAGTGTCGTGCCGGGCTGGCTATGTGTTCTTGGGGAATGATGCGCCCTGGCTGTTCCGCTGGCAGAGCCTGACGCACCTCGATGGGTTGGCGCTTGGCAGCCTGATTGCCGTGCTGGTGCGGGATCAGACTCGCCTGGACCGGCACGGCGAATGGTTTCGCGTCGCGCTGCGCGGGTGCCTGGTTCTGGGGGCCGCGTACTTGGCCCTTTCCGCCGTGCCGCGCGCCTGGCAGGCGACCCTGTGGCCGTACCGCATCTTCAAAGAGACCGTGACGGCTGGCCTCTGCGGTTGCGTGCTCGCGGTGGCTTTGCGGAATCGACCATGCGGCCTCTTAAGCGCCGTCCTGGAAAACCCGGTTCTTCGGAGCTTCGGCAAGTACAGCTACGGTCTCTACGTAATCCATGGCGTACTCAGACCGCAACTTTGGCGGTTGTTCTCGATAGAACGACTGATCCGCCTGTGCGGGTCTGAGATCCTGGCACAGGTTCTGCACCTCTGTCTCTGCACTGCGGTTTGTTTTGCGTTGGCCGTCGGCAGTTTCCACCTTTACGAAGCGCCTTTCCTGCGTCTCAAGAGGTACTTCTCTCCGGGTCGACCGTGAACCGAAACGGAACGTGAACGGTTCGGCGTCTCGCGAGTTCCCCATTGGACAAGAGCAGGCACGCCCCTCTCGACGGGCCGGTTTCCGTTCTCGGCCGTGCCACCTCAGGTCGGATGAACAGGATGAGAATACTGCTCGCCAACACGTTCTTCTTCCCGGCGATCGGCGGGATAGAGAACTACCTTCTCAACGTGGGGAGATGCCTTGTCCGGATGGGGTACGAGGTCACGGCCCTGGTCAGCCGGCATGCACCGGGTCTGCCCGCGCAGGAAAGGATCGAGGGGATCGAGGTCCTGCGGTATCAGCGTCCCGATTCTCGGCCGCCCATGAACTTGCTTGATCCGGTCCGACAGGTTTGGGCGTCCCAGCGCGCTGCGGCGAATTTGCTGGCCGCTCGAACGTTTGATGTCGCGTGGGTGCGCGACGTCTTCTCGTTGGCGGGGGTCATGTCCTGCGCCTGCAGGCCGCGCGTCACCTACATCCAGGCAACAGCCTGCCCCGTCTATCTGCGGGCCGCCGTGCACCACCGGGCGCGCACGGCCTCGGGGCGGGCCTTCAGGCGACTGAGTGGTTGGTGCGAGCAGAACTACCTGGGATGGTTGGAGCGCCGTCTGCTCCACCGTTGCGAACTCCGCGTCGTGCTGAGTGAGGCGAAGCGGCAGGAGATTACCCGTTTCTACGGGTTCGATGCGAACCTCTACCAGGTGATCCCGGCAGGTGTGGACACGGAACGCTTTCGGCCCGCCGATTCCGACGAGAAACGAACCTTGCGGGAACGGCTGCAGATACCGCAGGATGCTTTTGTCTTCCTCTATGTTGGCAGATCGTCACGGGAAAAGAACCCGCAGGGAGTTGTCGAGGCCTTCCGTTTGCTGTCTGGTGCCGCCCCCAAGGCGTTGGTCATGCTTGGGCCGTTCGACACCGGTTTCGTGGTTGGGACTCGCGCCGGGGTGTTCCCGGGCGTTGTATTGTTCCCCGGCGAAATCCCGGAACCCGCGGAGTACTACCAGGCTTCAGATGTGTTCGTACTGCCGTCGCTCAGCGAGGGGTTTGGTCAGGTCTTGCTCGAAGCCATGGCGTCGGGACTGCCTTGCGTGGCATACCAGTGCCCGGAAGGAAGTCACGTGCTGGCTACGAACGAAGTCATCACGGAGGGGGTAACGGGTCTGCTCTGTGAGTATGATCAGCCAGCCGCGCTCGCGGATACGATGGAGCGGTTTGCCGTCACACCCGGACTGGCAGGGAAGATGGGTTCTGCGGCACGGCGGTTCTGTTTGACGGACAGGGATTGGCTGAATGTGACCGAACGTTTGCTGGCGGTGAGATCAGGATGAACGTGGTCAACTTGAGAGACGCCACGACAGTAATTCCTCGGCGCATGGTGATCGCGGCCCCGGCCTTTACCCGTGAGGGCGGGGCGGAGGTCTTTGCCGCCAACATGGCCGAGGCATGGCAGCGGCGGGGGTGGGATGTGCAGCTTCTGGCCACCCAGGGGCCAGGGGACCGGTGGAAGGAGCTTTCCGGACAGTTTCGCTGCCATGACCTGTCTCCCTTGCCGTTGTCGCTGGGGAAGGTCCGGGAGTGTGCGAAGATTCTGGGCGAGACGGCTCCTGAAGTCCTTCTGCTGAACCATGCGCCACTAGTCCACTATGCTCTGCCGCTTCTGGACCGCACCGTGAAACCGGTGGCGATTCTCCACGCGAACGAACGTGCCCACTACCAGGTCGCGAGCATCATGCGGCGGCGGGTCTGGCGCTGGGTCGCTCCGAGTCCCGCAGTGGCTGACGAAGCCAGGCGGGTCTTGGGGCCTCGACTACAGAGCCGCGTGCGGTTTGTCCCGCATGGTGTCCCGGAGGACGTTTTTGTGGGCAGGTCGGAACGGAATGGACTTGCTGAGCGGACGCTCGTGTTCGCGGGCGCTGTTATGGCCCACAAAGGCGCCGACCTGTTGCCCGGAATACTTCGCGGGGTCCGTGCGGCAGTCCCCGATGTGCGCTTGTCCATCGCGGGATGCGGCGACTTGGAACGGTCCATCGCCGAGGAACTGGCGCGGTACGGGTTGACGGACGCCGTATCCTGGTTGGGGCAGTTGCCGCCAAACCGGATGCCCGAAGCATTTCGTGGAGCGGCCCTGCTCCTACTGCCGACGGTGGGGGAGTCCTTTGGTCAGGTAATTGCCGAAGCCATGTTGTGCGGCACGGTGCCTGTCGTGACGCGGTTGCAGGGAGTCACCGATAGCATCGTGGATGATGGCATCAACGGCCGACTGGTTGAGCCCCGCAGCATCGCAGCATTTACCTCGGCTGTGGTGGAATTGCTCAGTTCCCCTGCGGCACGGCAGCGGATGGGCGAAGAAGCGATCATTCGTGCAAGGCAGCGTTTCACCCGGGACCGGATGATCTCGGACTACGAACGGCTTTTTGGCGAAGAGGACGACCGACTTGGCAGGACCGCTTCCACCGCAGGCTGGCTTGCGGAGATCACGGGGGACATTCTCGGCAACCCGGGCTTTCGTGGGGCTCGCATGCGGCGTTGGTTGCAGATGTTGCGCTGCCTCACGGGCATGCGCGATAGGCGAGACGCGGGGGCTGAACCCGGACGGGGGTGAATCTCCCTACCCTACCGCACGCGTTCGAAGATCCAAACGCCGCCCCTATGGTATACGACTCGATACGTCGGGTCACTCAGAAATCGACGGGGCTCTAGTTGGCATTCGTAGACGCGCGCGGGACCGATGTACGCATACTTCGGGGCAGGGAGCCGAGTCCGCTTGTCAAGATAGGCCACATTTGTGTGTGGTGAGGTTACTGGCCGAAAGACGATAGCTGGGATCCAGATTCCGGCGTCGCCGTAGTTGTTCTCGATGACGGCATCTGCGGGGGCTTGTTGGTCCAGCCATTCGAACGCGGTCAGGTCCGCGGACGTGACCGAGGTCTCGTTCCGGAGCACGGCGGCAAACGAAGCTTCGTTGAACCACCACAGGCTCCAAACCAGCACCACTAGGAAACACGTCCGGATGGTGCTTGGCAGCTTCGGCCACGGCGTCCTCCTCGACAGCAGCGAGAACAGACTCTGAATGCCTGTGCCCAGAAGAAGGCCGAACGGCAGAATGGCCATTGTCGCGGTGCGTTCCGGATACACGGCGAAGGCGAATGGCAGAACCCAGTATCGCGTGGACACGATCAGCAGGATGAGAACGATCAGCACCAGTGTGTATTGGACCCAAACCCTACGCCGTGTTCGGGCCAGAACGACGAATCCGACGGCCAGAGGCAGAAGCAGTCCCTTTATCTGGCCGAAACCGTTCAGAATGTATAGAGGTACGGTCCACGCGAAATCCCTGAACGAACCGTGCCAGGCATGGGGTGTATCGCGGACCCAGTGTCGGATCCATTCGCGGGTTGCGGGACTGTCAGTCCCCAAGTCAACCGCCATCAGGTAGGGCAGGGAGACGAAGACGACCCCGGACAGAATCACAAGACCGCGGCGCCATTGTGCGCCTCTCACTTGCTGGTCCCACAGAAACACGACTAGAAACGGGATGCCAAAGGCGTAGGCTGCCGGCAAGAAGACCAGTGTGTGGGTCAAGAGGACCGCGGCCAGGAATAGTCCGCCTATGATTAGTGTTTCGGGTCGGCGCTGACCGCTCTGTTCGAAGATGGTCAGAAAGAGAGCCAAGAATACCAGGGCCAGAATGGTTGGGTTTCCACCCCACTCGACGTAACCTTGGGGTGCGCAGGTAACAAAGGTGAAACAAAGCGAGGCAATCCACGCGTACTCCCGTTCCAGATAGACGTTGAGAAAGACGAACAGGGTGGCTGTCAGGAGCGCATACGTTGCACAGGTCACGACAAAGGTTCCGCGGTAGGCAGGCAGGTTCCCGGTCATGGACACCAGCGCACTCAACGTGTGGAAACCTACTGGAAAGGTGTCAAACCGGTCAATGCCGAGGATCGGGCGGTAGCTGTCCGGAACGCCGTCCTTTCGTAACATGAGTTCCGTGATGTAAGCGTGCATGCTCATGTCAGCCCCGGCGGGCGCGAGGCACTGGGTCAAGGGGAGGAATCGAAGCGCGACAACCCAGGCAATGATCGCCATGCCGAGTACACTGCAGAGATCACAGGACACCAGGCATATCGGACGGCGCCGGGCAACCCGGTACAGAGCTAGGACGGCAGCGCCGCCGACCACACCCCAGAATGCGACATGCAGCGGGACAGGAATGTATTTCAGGAACCAGAACAGGCACACCCAGAATGCAGCCGAGACACCCGCTACGTGGGCTATCGCGACGGGCAGACTGATCGGTCCGACGAACGGGAAGAAGAGCACCAGGAATCCCGGGACGAGGAACACCAGAAGAGGTCGGCATGCGAGTCCGGAGAGCAGCATCACGACCGCAACAGTACCTCCTAGCCGCCGATGACTCATTCCGGATTTCCACATGCGCACCGATTCCCGTCTCGTCCATTCGCTTGCGATCATGGCGGCCATATCCTCCTTGCGAGAACTCTCGGCAAACTGGCCGCCTCTCAATATAGTTGGGCACACGTGTTCGTGCCGAAAGTCAGCAGGCTTGGCGGCGTTGCGGGCATCAGGTACCCGCGTGATCGCATTGGCGTATTCGCGTGACGAGTGTCGTTCTTCTGCCGAGTACGCCGGGGTGGTCGGAATTCAGGCTGCGACTCGTTGCGGATGGGCGTGTCGCCAATCTCTACCGCATTCCTGAATCGCGGACTGCCGAGTTGACAGTATCCGGCAATACGGTTAGGTCTCGGGGCCCTCGATCCGACCGTAGGATCACGAATGGTCCCAGTGCTTCACTGCAACAACGGCAACCCACTGTACGGCTGAGAGGAGATGTTGTCTCTACCTTGGAGATGTGTTGATCGTCTTGTCGGAGATGATCAACGGTTGTGGTATGGTCCCGGACGGCGGTCAGCGACGGGAATGGCAAGGACCGTGCCGAGGTTGTAAGGAATTCCCGCAGGTTAGGCATCTCCTTTGTCCGGACGGTTTTTTCCAAGCGTCCGGAACGCACGCGGAATGGCCCAGGCTAATCCAACCCAGAACTCCTAAACCAAAGCACGCAGATCGATCGGTTACAGACTGAACTCAAGGGCGGGAAGACTCATCGGCTGACAGCAATCCGAGGGTGCACCCACTGTTGACCGAACCGGGGAGGAGTGCTTTGGCGATGATGGCCAGGCTGGTCTTCCATGAAACCCAAGAACCAACGTAACCGTTGTGTCGCGATTGATGCCAGTGCTCTGCAGCATGACGGATTGCCGCAGGGCGGGATTCGGCGTGCAACGACAGAGATGATCCAGTCGCTGGTCAGGGTTGCGTTGCCTTTCGAACTGGTGCTGTTCAGTCAAAGGCTTCGCGGCGATGCGCTGTCGAACCTTGGCTTGCCGTACAGGAATGCGCACCTACGCCTGCCGAGGAATCGTTTGGCCGGATGGCTCACAAGTCGACTGCCAATTGTCGAGTGGCTTTGTCAGTGCGATCTGTTTCACTCGCCGGTTCATTACTTTCCCATCGTCGGCCGCTGCAAGATCGTGGCGACGGTTCACGATGTCATGTTCTTCGCCTATCCAGAGGAGCATCTGGCGCACGCCATCGAGCGGGAGCGCGTCCCCCAGTTTGTGCGAAAGTGCAGTGCTCTGATAACCCCCTCAGAAGCAAGCAAGGTTGATGCCGTTCAGTTCCTTCGCTTCCCTGAGGACCGTATTACGGTTATCCCCTGGGGTGTCCGGGCCGATGTGTTCTATCCAGCGTCCGACCGACAAGAAGCGATCGCCCGGGTCGAGCGGGAATTCGGTATCGGTCGCCCATACTTTCTGAGTGTCTCGTGCGACGTGGGGCGGAAGAACAGTCCGCTTCTTGTCCAGCAGTATGCCGTGCTGGCGAAGCAGGGGTGCGAGCACGACTTGGTCATGGTGTGGCGCACTCCGCCGGAATCCGTGCAGCAGAATGCCGGAAGCGCGGCATGTCGCGGTCGGGTGCACTTCGTTTCGTCTGTCTCGGATGCAGCATTGCGGGCGCTCTATCAGGGCGCCACTGCCATGATCTTCCCATCTGTCTACGAGGGATTCGGGTTGCCCGTGGCCGAGGCATTGGCGTGCGGCACGCCGGTGGTCACGACCCGATGCTCCTCGCTCCCGGAAGTGGGTGGGGATGCGGCTGTGTATGTTGAGCCGAATGACGGGCCCAGCCTCCTGGCAGCGTTGGAGGGGTTCGAGGGGAAGCGCTACGATATCCCGGAACTTCGCCGTCGTGCCGTGCGGCAGGCGGCGAAGTTCTCTTGGCCCGCCTATGTTGACCGCCTGATCGGCGTTTACCGTGAGTGCCTGGGGGAGTAGCATCCTGCGCCAATGAAAACGGATGGGATGTCGCCCGCGATGCTCCTCAGTGTGAATCGGTGTGCACCTGTGGTGGAAGAAAACCGTCCCACACTGCCGAACTGATTGGGGAATGATGCCCAGGGATGATGCGGTTGCTCCGGCCAAGGATGCCTACCGCCGCTTTCGGCGGGCGGTATTTCGGAGCCTTGCCTGCTTGCGAGGGCATTCGCTTCAGATGCCTGCCGGGCCGTTGGTCGTCATCGCCCCGCACCCGGACGATGAAGTGTTTGGGGCTGGTGGGTTGGTCGCGATGGCGGCGGCGAAGGGATTGCCGGTTCACGTCCTGATGCTGACGGACGGTGGCGGTTCGCATCGCGGGTGCTGCAGGGCGGATGAGCAGGAAGTTGGCCGCCGCCGCCGTGAGTTGATCGCCCAGGCGGCGAAGGCTCTCGGATATCCCGCAGACGACCTCCACTACTTCGGCCAGCGGGACGGGGCACTGCCGCATCCGGGCGAACCGGGGTTCGATGAGTTGGCGACGGAGATGGCCGATCGAATCAGGGATATCGCCCCTGCCACAATCCTGGCGCCGCACCCGCTCGAAGGCTGGCAAGACCATGTGACCGCGGAGTTGCTCGCGCGTGCGGCCATCGCCAAGCTTGAGCGCCCGGTGCAACTGATTCACTACTGCGTCTGGTTCTGGTTTTCCCTGCCGCTTTGGCGGGGATTGCAGCTGCCGTGGCGGGCGGCGCTGACGCTGGACATTGAGGGCGTTCGCACTCGAAAGCAGGCGGCCATGAACATCTACTTGAACGCCTCGGCCCCGTGCGGCAACCCGTGGGTCGGACGCCTGCCGCAGGAGTTCCTCCGCGCGTTCGCGTGGCAGAAGGAGCTGTACTTCGCCGCAGACGCTGCGAGGATGATGTGAGTTGGGCTCTGCCCAAACCCGCTGGAGGATCGTTGACCCTCCCCGCGCTATCGCGCTCGCAGTCCCCGCCTTTCGGACGGGGTCGCTCGGGGTCTCGCTCTGCATCCCTCCCAATGGCGATTTGCATTCAGGGCGGCAGATGCCCGCCGCCCTGAATGCAAATCGCGATGTGGGGTCCGGGGAGTCAGCGATTCCCCGGCGGGGGTTTGGGGGCAGAGTCCCCAATTCGTGTCATCCTGACCATTCCGGCAATGAGCCAAACCACTCCATCCTGGAAGTTCGAGTGCATCACCTCGTGGGATGAGGTGTGGCGTCCGTCGTTTGTCGAGCAGTGGTTGCGGTGGTTGGATGAGAGTCCGACCGGTCATGTGTTCTTCCATCCGGCGCTTGTACGAGCCTGGGTTGAGACCTATCAGCCGCTGCGCGACGTCAGGCCGCTGTTTCTCATTGGGGAGTGCGATGGGACGACCGCGTTCCTGCCGCTGGTTCTGTGGCGGCGGAACTGGAAGAATGCCTGGCAGCGTCTGCTCGTGCCGGTCGGATACTCGGATTTCGATTATCACGATCCGATCTTTGCCGGCGGTGGAGGTTCTGGTAACGTTGCAGTCGACTTCTGGAATGCGGTTCCCGAGTACCTTCAGAGTACTGTGCGGCAGGGCTTCGACCAACTTGTGATCGATGGCGTCCGGTCGCCGGCGGCCGGACAGGGGCTGGGCTGGACCGAGGACGGGGCTTGTCCCTGGAGCGATCTGACACCGTTCAAGCTTCCGGAGGATTTCCTGCCGTCCTTGAAGAAGAGCCTGCGTGGCGACCTGCGGCGTCAGCAACGTCGAATCGAGGAAGCCGGAGGACTCGCCACCATTACTTACGGGACCCATCAGACCGCAGAGGTGTTGCTCGAGTTGCCGGCATTCCTGGACGCCCATTCACGCCGATGGCCGAACGCGTACAAGGCACCGCACTTCCATGAGAACCTGGTGCGGCACGGTCTGCCTGTCGGGGTTCTTTCGTTCTGCATGATCCGGATCGGGGGCGAGGTCGCGGCGTGGCATCTCGGGTTCTCTTTCTGCAAACGTGTCTACTTGTACATGCCGGCGATGGTCGAACAGTTCGCGAACCTATCACCAGGTAAGATTCTGATGCTTCGCCTCTACGAGCACGCCATCGCCGAAGGAAAAGAGGTCTTTGATCATCTTCGTGGCGCCGAGGAGTACAAGGAAGATTGGTCAACAGCATCGCAAGCGCTGTGGCGATTCGAGATGCGGGCATTGGGGGCTGCGTCTTCGATCCGGAATTCACTGGTAAGTCGCGTTAAGCCAATGCTTGTCCGGCGATGATGATGTTCCCGGGGCAGGACTCTGCGTGGCCAACATAGTCATCACCATTCCGTGTTTTGTCGCCGCGGGGACGGAAGTGGCAACGCTTTCGCTGGTGTCGACATTGCGCGCCGTGGGGCATGGTGTGACGGTGTGCTGCTACGGGCACTATGACCCCGCGATGAAGGAACGGGTCGGGACTTGCGGCGGGCAGTGGCACTCCATCGACGCGGAACACGAGGGTCGCATTTCGCGTTGGCAGGCCATTCGTGGTATGTGGCGGCTGTTCAGGGAGGTCCGTCCTGACTGCGTGCACGTGCAGTTTGTGAGCCCTGCGACGATAGCATTGGGCGCGCGGTTGATGGCGGGGGTGCCCATGGGCGTACTGAACGTTCACACGGCCGGCGCGGCGGGGTATGGACTGAAGAATCGTTTGTTGTTCCGCCTCACCGCAGGCCTCGCGACTCAGGTGGTGTTTGTTTCCGAGAACGCGCGGCGGTTTTGGATGGGGGCCCAGTCACGGCCGAACGCGCATGTGATCCACAACTCCGTCGATACGGAACGTTTTTGCGACGGTGCCAACCGACTCGACCGCTTGGCTGAGAGAGCCAGGCACGGGATCCCGGCAGACGCGGCGGTGGTCGGCATTGTGGGCCGGCTTGTCGAGATGAAGGGGCATCGTGACCTGTTCGCGGCGGTGAAGAGCCTGCAGGGATCGCATCCGAATGTCCGGGTGATGGTGGTCGGGGAAGGGCCCGACCGGGCGCGGTTCGAGGCCTTTGCGACGGAACTGGACCTGGCAGGGCGCGTCATCTGGACCGGGCTTGTGGCGCCCGAAGACCTGACGCGCGTCTATCCTCTGTTCGATGTCCTGGCCATGCCGTCGCGATGGGAGGGTTTCGGCCTGGCGGCCGCGGAGGCAATGGCGGCGGGTGTGCCGGTGGTGGGGTGTCGGGTGTCCGGCCTGGAAGAGGTTGTCGAGGACGGTGTTAGCGGATTGCTGGCGCCCGTTGGCGACGTCGCGTCTCTGGCCAGCGCGCTCGGGCGGCTGCTGGATGACCGGGCGCTTGCCAGGCAGATGGGGGCCGCAGGTCAGGCGCGCGTCGAGCGGCTCTATGGCCGACCTGTCATTGAGGCCAAGTGGCAGGCGTTCTATGCGGGACTGGGGCTTGGGTAGCCGAATCCCGTTTGAAAGAGGCATTGTTGTCCAGCGAACGTCGTTGGCTTGCACGTGTACCGCAAAGTAGCAGCACGGCTCCTGCCTTGCTGTACCGTTCCTGATCCGCGCAAGGATTCCCGCCCTGCACAGGGACTGCAAGGCTGGAGCATGCTCTACTTCCTCAGAGCGGTGATGTAGTGTTGGTTCCATAGCTGTTCTGCCTTCTCCTTTCCTATGGCGCGCATGCCCCCAAACCCAAACGCTACTAGGCCTTTGATCCACACCCGGCAGTTGACTCACACGCGGCAGTTGACTCAGACCAGGGTGATGACGCAGGGGCTGGACCGTTTGCCGGAACACTTGCTCGGCCAGAACCTGCTCCGGCTTCCGCACTTTGTATGGCTCATCCTCGCCTGCACTTTCGTCCCTTGGGTGATTGGCGGATGGCAGGTTCTGGGCTGGAACGTGAGCGGTTGGACATGGGTCATTCCCTTGGTCGCCTCAATCGGGGTTGCGGCGACCCACACCGGTCGCGTTCGGTTCCCTTGGCTGTTGTGGATGCCGTGGATCGCGGTTCTCGTTGCCAATACGTTTTTCCGCCTGGGGGCGCCGAATGCGGTCCAGACTTGCGTGCAAACAATGTCGCCGCTGTTCATAGGGGTGGCTGTGTCGGCGATCCGGTGGACGCCCGATCAGGTGGACCGTTTGGTCCGCGCTCTGGACGCCGCTTTCTGGCTAATCCTGGTGCTGGCCGTGTTGCTGATCCCCGGACTGCTTTCTGGGCGACTCCTGGAACACAGCTACATGGCGCCCCAGGTGATCGGATCGCTGCTGTTCGTAGCGATCTATGCGGCCCGCTACGCCTGTGGCAGCCGGCGGCACCTGTTTCGCACCGGCGCGATGTTCCTCCTGCCGATCCTGTGCCTGACCCGTGGGCCCCTCGCTGCCGCCGTCGGTGCCATCGTCCTCACGCCCGCGCCGCTTGGGCTTCGCAAGCGACTGCTGGTCGGCACCGCGGCCGTTCTCGCCGCCACTGCCGTCCTTGCGACCCCCCGCATGCAGAGGATGATGTTCACCAGCGGGGAAGGTACGCTCTCTGACCTGCGGGTCGACAACGAGAACATTCATACCAGTGGTCGCTCGGCAATGTGGGAGGTCCTTTGGACCGGTTTTCAAGACAGACCTTGGACAGGCCATGGTGTGAACGCCAGTCGCACCGCTCTGATAGAGAAATTCAAGGTTATTTTTCTTCCACACAACGATTGGCTGAAACTGCTGTACGACGTCGGAATTGTGGGCACTGCCTGCTTTGCTGCCTGCATACTCATCCAGTTGGTGATCCTGGTGCGAATGGGGGCCAGGTCGAGAGGGGGGCTGCGACTGCTCTGCTACGCCGCGGCGGGCGGTTTTGTGCCGTTTGCCTTGATTATGATTACGGACAACGTGCTCCTCTACACGCAGTTCTACGGTAACCTGCATTTTCTCATGATCGGGGCGGTGTACAGCGCTTGGAACATGCAGCGCAGTGGCCAAAGTATGCAGCATGCCGATCCTTTGCAGTTCCGCACAGGGCCTATCGTGCTCGGCGCGAGAAGGCCGGAGACGCCGGGAATGCGTTCCCGCACCCCGTCCCCCGGGGCCGCAGAGGAGAAGTAGTCAGGTCATCAGGTTGTGTCTGGGCGGGGCGGGCATAGCCATCTCCGCAAAGTAGCAGCATGGCTCCAGCCTTGCTGTACCGTTCCCGATCCGCGCCAGGGCTTTCACCCTGGGCGAGAGAGTGCAAGGCTGGAGCCATGCACTACTTCCTCAGAGGGTCGATCCACGGCAGCGACAACCGCCGGCATCGTTAGCTTGATCGGGTATGGGGCGGGGGCAGTGTTTTCCCATACAGCATGAGGCTCCAGCAACCCTGGCCGCGTCCGATTTCAGTGTTCCGCAAGGTTCGTCTCCATGCCTCTCTTTTCCGTTGTTATTCCACTCTACAACAAGCGCGACACCGTGGCGCGGGCGTTGAACTCCGTCCTCGCCCAGGGCGTGCAGGACTTGGAGGTCATCATTGTCAATGACGGCTCGACGGACGGGAGCGAGATGGTCGTTGCTGGCTTTGCCGACCCGCGCATTCGCATCATTCAGCAAGTGAACCAAGGCGTGTCGGCGGCACGCAACCGCGGGATCGCAGAGGCCAGGGCGGATCTGATCGCGTTTCTGGATGCGGACGATGAGTGGCTGCCCGAGTTCTTGGCTACGATTGGGCGTATGGCTGCAAGGTACCCGCAGTGCAATCTGTATGGAACGCGCTACTTCCTGCAGAACACCCGTGGGGAACGTCGCCCTGCTGTAGTTCGGGGATTGGCGAGTAATTTCGAGGGAATTCTTGCGGATTACTTCCGGGTCGCAGCAAGGTCCAGTCCGCCGGTTTGCTCCAGCGCTGTATGTGCGCGCCGGCTTGCGTTGAAGGGCATTCAGGGGTTCCCTGTTGGCGTGAGATCAGGTGAAGACCTGCTGACATGGGCTCGTCTGGCGGCACGAGGCCCTGTTGCGTATAGCATGGAATGTCTGGCTGTCTTCGTGCAGTCTGCGGCGGAAACCTGCGAGGAACCGCCTTCGCGCGAGCCTGAATCAAGTGACGCGGTCGGAGCGGGCCTTGCCTCGCTGCACAAGGAGATACCCAAGCATCTCGAGGGGAGCGTTCGGCAGTACCGGGCTTTCTGGCACAAGATGAGGGCATCTTGCTTCCTGCGTCTTGGGCGATCAGCGGTGGCACGACGAGAGATCCTGATGGGCTTGAGGCAAACGGTCACAGCCAAGTTGCTCGTTTATTGGGTGTTGAGTTTGTGCCCTTCTGGTTGGGTGCGCGGGGCGTTCCGAATGGGAACACTGAACCGGTGAGGGTAGCCGTCGTACATACGGATTTCCGGCTTTATTGGCCGGCGCGACTCCAGTGTCTCAACCGTGTTCTCGCGCACGCGGGGCACCAGTTAAGGGTCTGCGAGATTGCCGGTCGCGGGTCCCCCTATTCCTTCGCGGCGCAGAATGATGAGGACGAATCATTGGGCGGCTGGGATATCCTCTTCCCGGAGTGCGAGATGGAGGGTATAGGCGCCGGCGAGGCGAATGCTGCAGTGCTGCGGTGGCTCGACGAATGGAATCCAGAGGTGGTCCTCTGCGGCGCGATCGCCTTCCCATCCGGAGCGGCGTGCGTGAGATGGGCGCGCCGCCATAGGCGCCCAGTCGTTGTTTTCGACGATGCGCGTCGCGGGGATGTACCGCGGCCTTGGTTGGTGAACGCGATTAAGCGGTGCATCTACCGGAATGTGGATGCCATGCTGCTGCCGGCCCCGTCGCATGCGGATGACTACGCCTCTTGGGGTGTTCGCCGGGAACGGATGTTCTTTGGGGTGAACGTGGTTGATAACGAGTTCTGGTCCGCGGCGGCAGGTCGGGCACGGGCGCAGGCGGACGCATTGCGTTCGGCATCAGGTCTTCCGTCGCGTTACATCCTGGCGGTCGGTCGACAGGTCCCGAAAAAGAATTTGCGATGTCTTATTGACGCCTATGCGCGGTTTCGCCAGAAGGCAGAGGGGGCGGTTCCCGATCTCGTGCTGGTTGGGGAAGGGCCGGAGCGCCAGGCGCTTGAAGAACAGGTTGCCGGGCAAGCGGTGATCGGAGTCAGGTTGTTGCCGTTTGCCGACCCCGCGAAACTCGCACTGTACTATGCGCTTGCAGACGCTCTGGTCCTGCCGAGCCTGGCAGGCGAGACGTGGGGGCTAGTGGTGAATGAGGCCATGGCATGCGGAGTGCCCGTGCTTGTCAGCCGATCCTGCGGGTGTGCGAAGACTCTCGTCGAAGAGGGCCGCAATGGTTGGACCTTCGATCCGACGGATGTGAGTGGCTTGTCCGGTCTGCTGGCGCGGATGAACGCGATGTCCGCGGAGCAGTGCCTCGCCATGGGGAATGCGTCGCGCATGATAATTGCCAACTGGGGTTTGGTTCGCTTCGCCCAAGGGGTTCTGGCGGCGATCGACGCGGTGAAGGGCGAGCATCGCGGTTTCCGGTCGCCCATTGATCGGGTGATCCTGTCCTTGTGGAAGGGGCGGTATCGGCCCACGTGATGTCCCTAGTCGTGGCGCAGTGAAACACCAGAGAGCGCAGAGAGGTCATGACATGTGGATCGCGGTGAAGGAAGCGGTGTGGTGGCTGCTCCGCAAGTGCGGGACGGGGCCTCTGCTGCTCCGAGTGCATCCCAAAAGTTTCCTTCGACAGGTGGGTTGGTTTCGTTCATTCCGCGCCAGACGGTCCTGCGATACTGACGGTAACCCGTTGCCGTGGTGGACATACGCGGCGGTGGCTTTTGTGGATGAGCGTGTTACTCGTGAGATGCGAGTGCTGGAGTATGGCGGCGGGGCATCGACGATCTGGTTCGCCGCGCGGGTTGCGGAAGTGGTGACACTGGAGAACAACCCTGTGTGGGCACGGATGCTTGAGAAGCAGGTTCCGGCCAACGCGTCGGTTCGGTATGTGAAGGATATGGAGGTCTTTGACGCCACCATGGATGGCGATTTGGGGAAGTTTCACATTGTCATAATCGACTGCCTTGCAAACAGGATCGCATGTGCCAAGAAGGGCTTGGAATTCCTTCGAGAAGACGGATGTATCATATGGGACGACACGAACGGGCCCGATTGGCCTGCTATCCAGCAACTGATGGAGGAGTATGGCTTCCGGTCAATCTCCTTCTCGGGGATGACGCCACAGGAAGTGGCGGGTGGTAGGACAACTGTGTTTTACAGGCAGGACAACAGCTTTGGTGTATGAGAGCGGACTTGATGGACGCGGATAGGCCCCGGAACGCGAGGGCTGGGGCTTTCTGGTTGGATCCGATCAGGACCGCCACTAGTGGTGTCACCGCCGCTGACCAAGTTCTCGACGTCGGCGGGGTCAACTGGGGGGGATATCTGCTGGTTGCGGTTGAATGGCGACGGGCGACTCGACGATGGTTTCAGTCAGACCTCGAACTACGTTGCTATGCCCGAGGACCGGATGCCCTAGGCCATCCCCCCGTTGATCTGTCGACAGGGTTACGATCGAGCACGGACGATCCTGCTGTGCCCGTTCGTTGTCTGGGTTGCCGGTCCGCAACGCCTGCTGCGCGTGTGCGTTGGGGTTGTTGCGTTCAGTCTCGCCGTGCGCTTGGTTGTGGCGGCGGGAGATGTCGGCTGGATCCCGGTGATCCGGATCCTGCACTGGTCGAGTCTCACCCGGCTCGACGGACTGGCGCTCGGGAGTGCGGTCGCGGCGGCCGTCCGGTGCGGAGTAAGTCCGCTGCGTCTGCGAGAACTGGCACGCTGGGTGATCTGGCCGACGTTGATACTCTTCGGGTTGCTCATCATGATCCCGCGACGCTGGGACCTGCCGTTCGTGCCGGTCGTTGGCGAGACGATCATCGCGACTCTGTTCACCGCGGTCCTCGTTTTTGCCTTGTGCGCCGACCGCGATGCTGTCGTGCGAAAGGCATTCCGCTGGCAGTGGCTTGGGTTGCTGGGCACGTACAGCTACGGCTTGTACGTCTTTCACGGTGTTCTGTGGCCGGTCCTGACGCGATCCATCACCCCTGAGCAGATCGCTGCATGGGTGCGAGTCCCGGTCCTGGCGCTGGTTGCGTACCTGGTGTGCTGCTGCGGCATTTCGTTACTCGTCGCGGTGGCGAGTTACCACCTGTACGAGAAGCCATTCCTGCGGCTGAAGCGATACTTCGCGTCGCGCCACGGCGCAGTGACGTGAAGGGGGCGGAGGGCCGTGAGGATGAGTTGCTGAGTTGTTGGGTTGTTGGGGACGACGGGGACCGGAAATCGGAAGTCGGAGGCACCGCAGATCACGCAGATGGGCGCAGATAGGATCAGCCCGAACGAACGACAGGTACATTAAGCACGGGGTGTCGTTTGAGGAAGGTTCCACTGTCTTCGCGGACGAAAACGCCAGGTTGAAGCATGACCCTGACCACTCGTAGCGGGAGGACAGGTTCATCCTTCTTGGGTTCAGCGCCAGGTTGCGGCTTCTGATCGTGTGCCATGCGTATTGCGAGAATGACGAGGTGATCCGGCTCATCTCGGCACGCAAAGCCACTCCCAACGAACGCCAACAGTACGGGAGCAACCTATGAGAAAAGAATACGATTTCACCGATTCGGTCCGCAACCCTTACGCCAAGCATTTCCGCAAGCAGGTCACGTTGCGCCTTGGAACGGACGTGATTGCGTACTTCAAGGCATTGGCTCTGGAAACAGGGGTGCCCTACCAGAACCTGATCAATCTGTATCTGCGCGACTGTGTACACTCGGGGAAGAAGCTCGCCTTGAAGTGGGCATCATAGGTCGGAGGACCTCGGTCTGGTGCTGACCGCTAAGCGCGTCAGCACCGACCGGGCGTTCCGGGACGCCACCCCAGGAGAGGTCGCCTGGGTGCCATCTCGCCTATCCCTGATTATCTGCGCGCATCTGCGGTGGCCTGCCTGGTCTTCATCCCCCCGTAATGCGTCAGAACCCGTGAAAAAATCGGGGAGACCGCTTGCTGACGCGCGCGGTTCGGCCGGATGCCCGTTGCGGTGCGTTTTCCACCCGCCACTCCCATGAAACTGAAGGTGCCCAGAGCCCGCGAGGACACGGGCGCTCCAGGGACTGGCACGGGGGCTGACTTTGGAGCGCCCGCGTCCTCGCGGGCTCTGGAAGCGTCGTTGCCAGTTTCACCTTGGTATGAGCGGGCCGTCTGCGGCCCGGGGGGTGCTGACGCATTACCATCCCCCCGTTCCGGCTCTTGACGTATGACATGGGTGGCCATACATTCAGAGTATGAACGCGACACTTGAGATCGCCTGTCCATCGGAACTCCTTCTCGGGTTGCGGGAGGAGCCTGATCATTTTGCCAGAATCGTTCAGGAACTGGCCGCAATTGCCCTGTTCCGGGACGGAAAGCTGTCGTCCGGGATGGCGGCGGCGTGGCTGGGGATTCCGCGGGTGGAGTTCCTCCTGCTCGCCATGCGTGAAGGCTGCGAACTGCTCTCAGACACTCCAGCCGAGTTCGCTCGTGAAACGGCGCCATTGTGACAGTCTGCTCGAACACAACGCCCTTCATCGCTCTCTGCAGTATCGGCCGCCTCGATCTTCTGCCGGCGATCTTCGGCACGATCCATGTGCCGGCAAGCGTCGTGCAGGAGTGCGCGGCGGGTGGACTGATCGTGGTGCCGCCCCTCGGTTCGCTGAGTTGGGTTGTCGTGCATCCTGCTCCGTCAGGCCAACTTGTGGGGGCGTGGGATCTTGATGCCGGCGAAAAGGACTCGATACTTCTCGCCCTCGCGCTGAATGCCGAGCTGATTCTCCTGGACGAGAAGCTCGGACGGAACACGGCCGAACACCACGGTCTGCGTGTCAGCGGAACCTTGGGCGTTCTGGTCAAGGCAAAGACGATGGGGCTAATCCCGTCGTTCTGTGATGCTGCCGAAGCCATGCGCACGCAAGGCGTTCGATACAACCGTGCGTTGATCCGAAAGTTGGCGATGCATCTGGGCGAGGGATAGCGGGAGAAGCGGCGTTCGGAACCGGTGTGCACCGCAGATCACGCAGATGGGCGCGGATGGGATCAGATTCCGCAGGGCCTTTCCCGCCGTGTCTGCCATCTGGCTTATCCCTGATTATCTGCGCAATCTGCGGTGGCCTGTCTGGTCTTCATCCCCCCGCAGGGCTGTTTCAAGATCTGGCACCACGTTTCGGAAGGCCACGCCTCCGCGCACACCTGGTAGGGGCGGCCTGTCCTCAGGCCGCCCCCCCCCGGCGTGGGGACACGCCGGGGGTACTCGCTGCACGCGACGGTCACGAATCTTGAAACAGCCCTGATCCCCCCGTTCCGGCTCTTGACGTATGACATGGGTGGCCATACATTCAGAGCTTGGACGTTGTCTGCCTGGTTGCAAATGATCGTCAGGGACCTTGAAATGAACCAGATCGAAGTCAATCCGCGCGTCTGCAACGGCAAGCCGGTCATTGCGGGCACCCGAATCCCGGTAACCGTTATCCTCGACCAGTTCGCCAGCGGGTGCAGCCTGGCCGATGTCCAACGTAAGTATCCGGAACTCACCCGCGACCAGATTGCCTCTGCACTCCGCTACTGCCATGCGATGATCGACCACAGCGACCTCCAGGCCGTAACCGCATGAACGGCCATCGCCTTCTTCTCGACCAGATGCTGGATGCCGATGTCGCAAGCACTCTACTTGCTGCTGGCTATGGAGTTGTGCGCGTCTCCGAACTTGGCATGGCCCGATCCGACGACGACAGCATACTCATGATCGTATCCAAGGGCCGGGTACGCTGGATCAAGACTGGGGAGTTGTGAACCCGTGTGCGTCGGGGGGGGGCAATGCTGCCAAGGTTCTCGGTCGGCGACGTCACCCTATGGAGCGCGGTGGCAAGTCCGCCACGGGCGGCGCGACACCGCTTTGGCTGAGGTGCATTGCCCGCACAACGTACTCCAGCCAAAGCGGCGTCGCCGTCCCGCCCGACGGGCTGGACTCTGCCGCCGCACTCCACATGCCGCTGTCGATGGCCGCGATTCGCCGCGATCCCGACGCGTTTGCCAAGTGCGACGGACACGCAGCACCGGAGAACCTCAGTACTCACATTTTGCATTTCAGATTTTTGATTGCTGATTTGCCGGCCGATGCGCACTCGCTCTCTGTCCTCCCTGCGGAGAAGGAGTCTGGTCGACAACACCGACTTGCCGTGCCTCCAGTGATGTAACATGTTGTGCGGCAAAATCTAAAATCAACGATCACAAATGTAAAATGTGAGTCAGTAGCATTGGGGGGGGGATGCCGGAAGTCCGGGGGCGCAAATCGACGATGCTCGGGATGGCTTCCCTCAGCTTTCAGGTTTCAACTTTCATCCCTCACCCTGCACTCTGACACCTTCGCCCCGGCCCCGAACATGACCAACGTGGTGTTTGCCCACACGGACTTGCGGCTGAACTGGCCGGCCCTGCTGCGGGCTCTGCACGGGTACGCGGGCAAGCGCGATGTGCAACTCACGGTGGTCGAGATCGCAGGGCACGGATCGCCGTACGCGTTCGCCGGCAAGTCAGCGACAGGCGACGGCCTGCGATGGGATTGCCTGTTCCCGGACCAGCGGATGGAGGACATCCCGCCCCGTCAAGCCGCAACGAGCTTGTTCAGGCACTTGGATGCGCTCGCACCGGACGTGGTCATGGCTGGCGCCGTTGCGTTTCCGTCGGGCGCCGCGGCGTTGCGCTGGGCCTGTGCCAGGAAGCGCGGTGTCATTCTTTTCGACGACGCGCGCCGCGAAGACGTGCCGCGGTCGATGCTGGTCAATGGGGTGAAGCGGCGGCTGTACTCGCACGCCAGTGCGGTCGTGGTGCCGGCGCCGAGTCATGACCCGACCTACTTGTCCTGGGGCGTGCCGCAGGCAGCCATCTTTCACGGCCTGATCGCGATCGACAACGACGGGTTTGCGACCGCGGTCAGGAGCATGCAAGGACAGGCTCCCGAACTGCGACAGGCGCTGGGGCTGCCGCCCAGGTTCCTGCTGGGTGTCGGGCGACAGGTGCCGAAGAAGAACTGGGCCGGACTGCTGCAGGCGTGGGCGGGGTTCTGCGCGGCTGAGCCGGACGCGGCGGCAGGCTGTCACCTGGTGTTGGTCGGGGACGGGCCGGAGCGCACGAGGCTTGAGCTACTGACCGCCGAACTTCGCCTTCACAACGTCGTGTTCCGGCCGTTTGTCGCGCAGGAGGAGCTCTGCAAGTACTACCGGCTCGCCAGCGGCCTGGTGCTGCCGAGCTTCCATGGCGAGTCGTGGGGACGCGTGGTCAATGAAGCCATGGCGTGCGGGCTGCCGGTGCTGGTCAGTCGCGAGTGCGGTTGCGCCCAAACCCTGGTGCGGCTGGAGAACGGGTGGGTGTTCGACCCGCACGACACGCAGGCTATCACCGCGGCCCTGCGCGACTGGAGTTCCTGCGCTCCGCAAGAACTGAAAGGCATGGGCGCGCAGTCCAGAGCCATTGTCGGCGAGTGGGGGCCGGATCGCTTCTGCCGCGGTGTGTGCGATGCCATCGACTACGCGTCGTCGCGACCGGCGAATTACCGGTCCATCCTTGACCGAATCCTCATCGGCCTCTGGAACGGACGGTACCGCCCGACGTGAGGCGCGGGGACGGGTGAGCTTGCTCGACCGGACACAGGTTTTTCCTCAAGGTCAACGTTTGGTGGCTCTGCCCCCAAGCCCCCGCCG
>MHBL01000425.1 GCA_001803235.1 Lentisphaerae bacterium RIFOXYA12_64_32 | reverse complement strand
CCTGGACGGGCGGGAAGGCAGGCCAGGGCGGGACCGGAAGGCGGAAGAGCGCCGGGAGAGCCTGAAACCGGGCCGGGAGACGGCTGACGCGGGCACACCCCTGCCGTGTCCTGAGCGGCCTGGGTCGGGTCACAGGGCGGCGAGGAACTCGTCACGCGTGCAAACCCCTCGCGCAGGTCGCCGCACTTCAAGAAGTCGAGCACCGCTTTGCGGATAACGGGCCGCCAGAAGCCGTAGCGTTGCTGGTAGCGCTCGGGGTAGACGCGCTCGAACTCGGCGTAATGTTCCTCGAGCAGCCGGAACAGCGGCGACGCCCGCGGGTTGCGCGGGTGGTAGAACGCCGCGTTGTCGGCCGCCGCGCACTCCATGTGCGGACCTCGCGCCGAGAAGCCAATACCGATATCCTTATAAAGAGTAGCATACAGGTAACGGTTCCGGTGGAAGGTTTATTGTGACCTGTGCGGGTAAATCTACCGAGCGAGAAGGCTGTGCAATGGGTGCCAGGATACGTCCGTTCGCGGTTGTGCGCAGGGGCGGGCAGTGGCGCGGGACCTCTGGGACCGCAGCAGGGTGCTCGGGGCCGTCCCGGCCCGAGGCCCTCGGCCGGGGACCGGCCGGCGCACCCCGCTTCGGCGCGGGACGCGGCGAGCCACCGCGCGCTCGAATGCATCCCAGCCGGGGCACGCCGTCGTTCCACCCGCGACTGACGCACGACGAACGGCACCCTCGCCGCGGTTTGCATCCTCCAGCCCCGCCGCCTATCTTTTTGGGTTCTCAGAAGGTCGCTTCTTTCCCGTCCGTCTTGTGTTCTCAGATGCGGTTGAGCAGGCCCAACATGCCGCCTCTGGCGCAGGGGTAGCGGGTTCGCGCCACGCGGGGCGAACGGTCCTGCCCGGGCGCGGAGTGCCTTCTCGGTGCCCGATGCCTGATCACGCAGTCCGGACCGTCGCCGAACAGGAGATGGCATGAGCGAGTCAGCGTCGGCATGTCTTCGCGATCGTTCCCCCAGGGACCTGTTTGCCGAACTGGCACTGTCGCAGATCCCGCACTTGACGCACTTGGTGGACCGCAATCCGTTCAGTCCCACCTACGGCTGCTTTGACCGCGAGTACTGGCATTACCGGGTCATGGATTTCCCCTGCGGCATGAGCCAGGAAAGCGTGCTGGCGTTCGCGCTGCTGTACCGCAACGCCTATCCCGGCAGCAGTTACCAGGGGTGGGAACGCATGCGCGAGATCGCCGTGGCGGGCCTGCGCTTTGCCATGAAGGCCGCGCGTCGGGACGGGACCTGCGACGACTACTACCCGTACGAACGAGCCATTGGCGCGATGACCTTCTCCACCTATGCCTGTGCGGAGGCCTACCAACTGCTGGAGCTGAAGGACGACGCGTTCGTCGACTTCCTGTGCCGGCGCTGCGCCTACCTGGAAGGCCACAACGAGACCGGACGGCTCACCAATCATCAGGCGCTGACAGCCCTGGCGGCGTACACCGTGTACCAGATCACCGGCGACGACAGACACCGCCGCCTGGCGCAGGATCGCGTCGCCTTGACCCTCTCATGGCAAAACAAGGAGGAAGGCTGGTTCCAGGAGTATGAAGGCGCGGACCCCGGCTATCAAACGTGTACGGTTGATTTCCTGGGCAAGTACCACCGGAAGAGCGGCGATCAGGCCGTGATCGAGCCCCTCATCAAGGCGGCGGAGTTTGCCTGGCACTTCATGCACCCTGACGGTTCCTATGCCGGCGAATACGGCAGCCGCAACAGCTACCATTACTACCCGCACGGGTTCGAGATCCTGGCGCCGGTCTCGGAAAAGGCGGCACAACTGAACGACGGCTTCCTGCGCGGTGCGGCCGCAGGCAAGCACTACCAGATGTGCGATGACCGCCTGTGCTGCCATCTGGTCGCGAACTACCTGCAGGCGTATGACGACTACCATCCCAAACGTGCCGCACCGCCGGAAACGAAGGCCCCGTTCTTGCGCTGGTTCCCGGCGGCTGGCTTGGCCGTGTGCCAGAGCCCCTGCTACTATGCCGTCGCCAACCTCAGGAAAGGCGGCGTGACCAAGGTCTTTTCCCCGACGGCCTGCGTGGGGAGCGATACCGGGTTGACCGCCGAGTTGGATGACGGGCGGGTCCTGGTCTCGCACCTCATGGACGACCAACATACCGTGCTGGCGGACGAGGGGAGGGTGCGGTTCACGGTGACCGGCGTCTTCTCGTGGCGCTCGCAGAAACTGGCGACTCCGGCCAAGCTCATCCTGTTCCGACTGCTCAATCTGACCCTGGGCCGCTTCTTCCCTAATCTGCTCCGGTCTCTCCTCCAGAAAATGTTGATCACGGGGAAACGCCGCAGCCCCTACCGCTTCAAGCGTGTGATCGAGTTCGGAACACAAACGGTCCGGGTGACCGACGAATTGCCGGACGCCATGCCGCTGCGCCGCCTGGCCGCCGGCAGCGACGCCACCTCGATCTATGTGGCGGCGAGCAACGTCTTCCAGGACTCGGTCCTGCGTCGCCCCTGGGTCTTTGCGCCGTCAGACGTCATTGAGAGAAGCCGCACCGGCGGCGCCCTGTGGCAGCGAGACCTCGGCGAAGGACCGTGATGACGCACACGCCCCCCGCGGGGTCTCACGGAATGAAACGAGCTGTGCGGGTCAATCCGCCGAGGGAAAAGCGGTGCTGCGTGCGCCAGGGCGCACCCGTTCGCGGTTGTCCGTAGCGGCGGGCCGTGGCGCGGGACGCGCCGAGCCACCGCGGCCGTACTTCCGCGAGGCTGGGAGTTGGACCCATGGTACAACCGGACGACACGCTGGGGTAGGATCATGACATCAAAGAATTTAGGCAGGGTCCTGACCGGTGCCGTCTGTGTCTGCGTTTCAGTGGGCCTGGTCTGCTGGCTGCTGTCGCGCATGGACATGGAACGGGCGCGGTTGGTCCTGTCCCACGCGCGCTGGCCCTGGTTGCTGGCCGCGCTGGTGATCACCTGCCTGATCCCGCCGTGCTCGACGCTGCGCTGGATGGGCGTCCTGCGGGCCCAGGAGAACCTGAATTTCGGCTTCGCTTCCGCGCTGCGGGCGGTGCTGATGGCGAACGTCCTGAACACCTTCCTGCCGTCAAAGGCCGGGGACGGTGTGAAGGCGTTCTACCTCCGCAAGCACGGCGGCCTGTCGCGCGGATTGGGGACCGTGATCGTGGAGCGCGCCGTAGACCTTGCCGTTCTCGGCGTCCTGGCCGTGACCGGGTACTTCATCAGCGGGGCGGTTTGGGGCTTGATTGGCGGCAGCCTGCTCCTGGCCGGCGTCACGGTCATCTTTGCCGGCGCGCTCCTGCTACCGGTCGACCGGTTGCCGCTGCCCGCGAAACACCTGGAAAAGCTGCGGGCCATGACGAATGCCTTCGCGCGATGGGTCCGGGACCCGCGCGCCATCATCCAGACGATCCTTGGGGCGGCCCTGACCTGGGTCTTTGCCGGTCTGACCGTGTGCTTTCTCGCGTCGGCACTGGACACGGGGCTGGCGTGGGGTTACGCCTATGGCGTCTTCCCCCTGGCCATCCTGGCCGGACTGATCCCGGTGGCGATGAGTGGCGTGGGCACCCGGGATTCGGCGTTCGTGCTGCTGCTCAGCACCAAGATCCCGGTGGAGGAGGCAACCCTGATCGGCCTGGGTTACACCGTGTTCGGCTACTGGCTGCTGTCGCTCATCAGCCTGCCGGCGGTGGCGTGGGAGATTCGAATCTTCTTCCGCGAACGACGCGCCGAACGGGACGCGGCGCAGGCCACAAAGGGGACGGAGGCGAAGGGAGCGGCGAAAGGGACAGGCGCCTGACTTGAGGTGAACCGGTATCCCGTCCGGAGTCCCGTCCGGGACGGCCGACAATAGGCAGGCGTTTCAACGCCTGCGCCCGCAACCCCGAACCAACCATTCGGTCCCGTCGGGACCACCGACTCCGTCACGCCGCCGCACTCCACATGGCGTGGCATGGATGCCACGCGCGGGAGTCCGGGTTGCCAGGGCCACCGCCGCTTGCGGATGGCCAGCGTCGGCAGGCTTTCGGTCTTCGCCGACCCCCCGGTCCCGCCTCACGTCTTCTGGTCGCTGGCGCCCGGGACCTGCTCCTCCAGTCGGGAAAGGCGCCAGCGCACGTCTTCCAGGAGCCGGCGGTTGATCGCCAGCAGGTCGGCCAGGACGCCCTCCATGAGCAGGAACGCCCCGACCGCCCAAAGTACGCCTGCCGCCACCACGGTGGGGACATGGCGGTCCTCCTGCCCGATGGCGAAGTAGTACAGGAAGTTCAGGGCGCAGACGAGCCCGGCAATGAACGGGAAGCTGGCCAGGAACATGAAGAAGCGGAACGGCGAGTAGGTGATGTAGATGCGGACGATCGTCTGGCAGGAACGCCAGACATAGCTGGGCACACTCCGCACCAGGCGTGACGGCCTCAGGTCCTCATTGGTGCGAATCGGTACGGAAAGCACCGCGATGCCTTGCCGGCCGGCCTGGATGATGGTCTCCAAGGTGTAGGTATAGCTGTTGAACACGATGAAACGGCGCGCGGCCGTGCGGTCCATGGCCCGGAAGCCGCTGGGCGCATCCAGGACATCGGTGCCGCTGACCTGGCGCACCACCCAACTGCCGAGCGCCTGCAGGAATTTCTTCAGCGCCGAGAAATGCTGCGTCTGCTGAATCGGCCGCGCCCCGATGACAAACTCCGCCTTGCCGTCGCAGATGGGCTGGGTGAGCTTGGGAATGTCCTCGGCATTGTACTGATTGTCGGCATCCGTATTGACAATGACGTCGGCGCCGGCCTTCAACGCGGCGTCCAGGCCGGTCATAAAGGCGCGGGCCAACCCCCGGTTGCGCACGTGTCGCACAATGTGGTCGACGCCGTTGGCCTTGGCGACCGCCGCGGTCGCGTCCCGCGAACCGTCGTCGATGACGAGCCACTCGACCTTGTCGAAACCCGGCACCTGCCGCGGCAATGCGGCCAAGGCCACCGCCAAGGTCTTCTCTTCGTTGTAGCAAGGGATCTGGATGATCAGCTTCTTCATGGTTGGCTATTCCTGTTCAACCTGCCGTGTCGTGCCGCTGTTGGACTCCACCGCCGCGCCCCCGGAATTCCGTTCCGCCCAGTCGCCCAGCCACCGGTCCGGAGGCGCGGTGCACAGGTGCAGGACCCCCTGGCCATCCCAACTCAACCGGTGCGGGCCGTCTGCCAGCGTCACTGGATTGGGGGCCGGTTGGCCGTCAACCAGCAGTTGCGTGCTGCCGGATGGGCTGAACCAGTGATAGCTGCCCGCAACGGCGATCCTGACGGATGTTTCGGCCCCGCCCGCCGGTGCGATCGCCTGGCCCGCCGCCCAAAGGTCCGGGTAGAGCAAGGGACGGTAGTTCTCCAAGATGAACCGTTCCACCGCAGGGCCCAGTTCGCGAACACGCCGGTCCAGAATCACGTACCGGACATCCTGAGCATCCAACAACGCGGGAAGGTCGAACCCGAGCGCGTTCCGCCGGTACCGATCCCGGAGCGTGTCGACCCAGGACAGGTACGGCCCGGGATGGGGCCGGAAGAACGGGAATCCAAACCCGTCCAGGACGCAAGCCCCGGGCTCGATCTCACGCAGGAGTCCGTCCGCCCAACGGATCTTCGCCGGGGAAGTCAGCAGACACCATTCCTGCAGCACGGCGGTCACGAGCAGGGCGGACACGACCAGCACGCCCTTTCTCGGGGGGGCGCGACAGCACCGCTGGATGCCGGCGAAACGCCGCGCACAAATCGGGAACAACTCCAACAGGACCCAGGCCTCGACGAGGCTCGCGGGGATAATCAGCGGCAGGACGCTCTGCCGGTAATGGGTGGGCAGGGCAAAGCAGTACTGGGCCAGCAGGACCAGGCTGCAGACGAGGGCCAGCAGCACGGTGTCGGGAATCCGCCGTTGGGCGGCGCGCCATCCGGCGTAGACCAGGCTCAGCAACATGAGTGAGGCGAAAAACGGCGACCAGTTCAGGAGCCCGAGAAACGCGTCGCCGGCCGCCGAGTGGCCCCGGTCCGTATTCTGCTTCACGAAGGACAGCCAGAAGTCGTCCAGATTCCCTTGCGCGGCCAGGGCCAGCAGCATGAGAACGGGGGCGACGACGACGCCCGCGCCGAACACCACGACGGCCAGCGACATCGACAGCAGGCGCCGCTGCAAGACCATGGCGGCCAGGAACAGACTCCCGACCGCCACGCCCAGCAGCAGGGTCTTGAGGCTGCACCAGAAGGCGGCGCCGAGCAGCAGACCGCTGCACAGGAACCCCGACAACTTTCCGGTGCGATAGGCTCGAAACCAAAAGGCGAGCGACGCGACCCAGAAGCACGTCATCGGGTTGTCGGCGCGAAACTCGATCGCCGGCCTGGCGAACAACGGCGAGAGCAGCAGCACCAGGCAGGCCAACCCCGGAAACCAGGGCGACTCGGCCACCACGTTGCGGCTGAGCCGGTAGAAACCCAACACGGTTACCGCCACAAACACGAACATCAGCAGGCGCCCGCAGAACATCACGCCGTGCGATTCCCAGCCCGACAGCAGCGCGCAGATTCCCGCCGCGGCGTAGTTGAGGAACGGTCCGTGATTGTCCCAGATCTCCGCGTAGAGCTGCTTGCCCTGCGCCATGTTGGCCCCGAGCACCATGCACTGGAACTCGTCCGCGTTGAAGCGCCAGGTGAGGCCCCGCACCAGGTACGTGAACAGCACGGTACCGATCAGGATCGCCATGACCCGGGTCGGCGCGGCGGTGCTGCCGCTGTCCATCACGGGAGGTTGCAGATGCTCTGGTTGGTCCGAATGCATGACCGGGTGAATGTAGCGCGAAAGTCAGGGATGGCGAGTCACGGGAACGTGAGCTTCACGACGGAACTCAGGCCGTACGGTTCACGCGGACCAGCTTGCCGGCAAGAGGATCTTGGGTTTGCACGGCCTCGTGGATACGCAAAGCAAGCCGCTCGAATGCTGGGTCGAACGTGCACGCCACGATGCCGGCATGTGGGATCCCGTCGAGATGCAGGCGGATGAAGTGTCTTCGGTTCAGGGTCAGCAAGACCCTGGTTGCCGTAGTGGCGAATGCCAGGACCGCGGCGTCAGGCTGTGCTCGCACGGTTTCTCCGGTCTCCGGAGTCGTCAGCACGTCGTGCCCCAACCGACGGAGTGCCTCGACGACGGGAAGGGGAAAGTTCTCGTTGGAGTAGAACCGCGCCACCTAGGCTTCCTCGTTCTCGCGGATCTGCTGCTCGATCTCGTCTCTGTGGGCGCGGAAGAAGGCCCAGGCATTGGCGAGGTCCTCGGCTCGCAAGGTCGGGTAACATCGCAGCAATTCGGCGTCGCTCGTGCCGAGTCGTCGCGCCTGGACCAGGACCCACACGGGCACTCGAGTACGCACGACGCAGGGCTCGCCGCCGCAAACGTCCGGCAGAATGTCGATCCCCGGGAACGCGTCTCCCAGGTCCTGGACAACCCACTGCAGAACCTGGGCTTTCTCGCCACGGGTCATCTTGGCCAGCAACCGTTCTGCCTGCTGTACGGTGGTCATGACCACAAGCCCTTCGCGGTTCGCAAGTAAGCCAAACTGGGCGCGCCCCGGACACTCTAAGGACTACACTACCGCTGGTTGCGGGGTTTGGCAAGAGAAACGGAGGCGCGCGGGTGATGCGTCAGCGGAAGGTGGGCACCGGGCCTCCTGACCCGGTGCGATGTGGTGCCGCGGCCGAGACAGGCCAGGCCGGGAGACCTGGCCTCCACCTTGGCAGCACCACGCGATTTCCCACCTTTCACTGTCGCATCACGCGCGCGGACAATGCGTCACGCACCCGTTGGAGTTCACACCGCCGTGCCGGCCGGTCCCCGGCCGGGGCCTCGGTCCGGGACGGACCCGAGTACTCTGCTGCGGTCCCGGAGGTCCCGCGCCACTGCGGCGTCTCCGCCCGCCCTTCACTTGCCGGCGCTCGCGTAGTGCGCGGCGACCTCTGCGGCGGTCAGGGCGCGGTCGAAGAGCTTCACCTCGTCCATAACGCCTTGGAAGAACGCGCCCTGGTGCCCGCCGGTGAAATTACCCAGGCAGAGCCCCGAACCGGACGCCGCAATGGGACCGCCGCGTTCGAGCGTCGCCGTCTCGGCGCCGTCGATGTACAACCGCAGGGTCTGGTTGTCGTAGGTCGCCACCACGTGCGTCCACGTGCCGAGCGCGACCGGCTGCGGGCTGGTCACGCCGTGGCTCCACGCGGTCTTCGGAATCTGCCAGCAGACCTTGCCGTCGCCGAACCCCAGTCGGTAGCCGGTGCTGGCGCGCCCCACCGTGTTGACCATCCACCGATCGGACTGGTTCGGCACGTCCGTCTTGAGCCACAACTCGACGCTGATGCCCTGGTCCGGCCAGAACAGCTTGTTCGGGCCGATCGTCACGGACCCGCCCTGGCACAGGAGGCCCTTTCCAGACTTGCCCGGGGCTGAGCCGGCATCCTGCTTCCAGCCGTGGAACTCACACGCCGAGGAGTCCCGTGCGATGTCCGCATCGTCCTCCTCGAACCGCCACCAACCGACGAGGTTGTCCAGGACCTGCCGCTGCCGGTCCTCCAAGCCGCCGAGGATCTCGCGCCGCTTCAGGTACGCGCGCTCCGGGTACGGCAGCCCCACATCCGCAGGCGTGATATCCTGGCACGGCGGCGTGCCCTCGCAGAAGACATCCTTGATCGCATCGAGGAACCCGAACCCGAACCCCGAGCACGGTTCCAGGAAGTGCCCTTCACCGAACTCGTTCCAGTTGTCGAACACGACCAGGCGCTTGTCCAGTCCTTTGCCCGGCGTGGCGTCGACCAAGGCCTTGGCGCGCTCGCAGGCCGCCTTGAAGTGCGCCGGCGTGGCGCCGGCCAGGTACGACGATGTCTTACTGCCGTGCCACGGGCGCGGGTCCCAGCCCATCATCACGTCGACAATGTCCGGCAGCGCGCCGATCTCCTTCTTGCCGCGCCAACTCTTCTCCTGCCCCAGCAGGCTGCTGGCGTGGTCCGTGGTGCGGATGCCCTCGATGTCGCGCGCCGGCGGCAGATCGGTCGGCGATGCAATGCCGTACGCGGAACTGGCGTCCCAGCCTTCCGCCGCCATGCGCTCGAGCGTCCCTTTGTCTGCCGAAGCAACGCAGCCGACGATGGTGAGCCCGTCGAAACCTTCCTTGCGGCAGGCCGCGCGCATCAGCTCGAACGCCTCCCGGACTTTGTCCGGCGCGCCCAGGTCGCGCGACACGTTCCCGGGAACCCAGATGAACAGCACGGGCTTGTTGTCGATCTTCATGTAGGACGGATTCTTGAAGTAGTTCGTCATCCAGTACGGCATCAGGTTGTTGAGCAGGTCGTCGCGGTCCTTGCACCCGGACGCGCAGCCGTTCTCCCACATGATGATAAACTTGAACCGGTCCAGGTACCGCGCCTTGAGCATGCCGTCATGCAGGGCGTGGCCAATCGACTGCCTTATCTCCGCGCTCAACCCGGCGCGGTACCAGCAGTAGATGAAGCCCTGCACGCCGTGCTCGACTGCCATCTTGATGTGCCAGTCGGCGACCTCCGGGGTGCCCTCGTCGTACCAGCCGATGGCGGGACGCCGCTCCGGCCACGGCTCGATCTTGCCCCAGCCGTAGTGCGTGCCTTCCTTCCACAGCGGGCAGTAGTGCATGAGCGTCAGGTACTTGGACGGCGCCGGTTTGGGCTCCGGCACGTAGTCCGCCTTCGGCAGGTCAAGCGGCGCCGTGAAGCGGAGTTGCAGTGCGGTCGTCACCGGCGCGAACCCGTCCGCGGTCAGCTCCGCCGTCACCTCGGCGTCCATGGGCTTCTGTGCCTGGACGCGCCACTGTGCCGGCTCGGTCGTGTCCCGGTCCATGCGCACGATGGTGCGCGCCGCGTCGTCAAGCAGCGTCAGTCCGGGCGGTGCGATCAGCCGCACCCGCACGTTCGTCGCCGGCGCCCCCAAACTGCGCACGACGGCCAGCACCTGCTCTTCGCGCCCGGCCCGCAGCGCCGCCCGGCCCGGCGCCAGGCTGCGCAGGTACACGAATGGCCGCCCTGCCGGCTGGCCGGCGATCCAGACGTTGTCGACCACCATAGCCCCGGTCTTGTCCCCGGGCAGGGCCAGCGCCAGCGACTTCAGAATCCCGCCCCACTGCGGACACGACGAGAGATCCACGATCGACGTGCGCGTCCCACCCCAGAGCGGGAAGGACATCTGGCTGGCGCCGCGGTCCGTGATGAAGCTCAGCGTCGCCTGTTCACACCCGGCTGCGTCCAGGTCCACGCACACATACCGGCACCGCGTGACCTCCACGTTGAGCTTGGGATTGACCAACCACGCGTATGGAGCATCGAGTTTGCCGCTCATCTGACCACCGCTCACCGCCAGCGTCGCGCCGCCGAGGGCCTGCCAGCCCTGCCAGCCGTCGGCGCTCCCGAAATGGGTCTGGGTCAGGCGCTCCGCCGCGGGCACGGCCGCGGCCAGCGCCGCCATGTGGCGCGAGCACAGCGCCATCGGGTTGAACAGCCGCAGCTCGTCCAGCCGCCCCGTGATGCCCCCGAGCCGGACCGGGTTCTCCGTGGGCGCCGGAATGCCCGCGTGCGCCGAAGTGGCCTTGACGCCATTGACTTCCAGGATCGCCTCGTTGCCCGTCCACTGCGCGACCACGTGGTACCACTGTCCCGGCTCCGGTGCCGGCCCGCGCACGCGCGGTTCCCAGCCGTCAAGGTACGCGAAGAACGCGAACCGCCCGCCTTCGCCCTGCGAGTCGACCCGGAGCATGTACTCCGTGTCCTTCTTGACGATCTCTTCATAGCCTTCCGGCTTCTTGTCCCAGTACACCCAGCAGTCGATGCGGAACCCCGGCGCGAGCTGCAATTCCGGGGCATCGGGAAGTGTTACAGCCTGCCCGTTCGGGGCCAGCGCCATGCCTTGCTTGCCGGGCGCGAACCGCGGCGCCTCGCCATCCGCATTCCGCCCCGTGCCGGACGCGTCGGCCAGGCTCGACTCGAACGGCCAGTACCCGACCAGTCCCGCCGTCGCAGCCTGGGCCGTTGCGGACTCCGCGGCAACCGTCACCGGGTTCGCGCGTGCGGATGTTGTCACGTCCGTTACCCTCCCCGTGCAACCGCCGGCGACCAGCGCCAGCACGACCGGCGACAGGATCGCCAACAACCTGAACTGAGTACGTCGGGGCTTGGTCTTCATCAAACTCATGGCGGGGACCCTCCTGTCGCGCCGGTCTTTCCTGCTCATGCCTTCCCGATGCAGTCACTGCGGACTTCGTACTGATGCCCCACAGGATACGCGAGACTGCGCGAAGTGTCAAGCAGGCCGGGGAAATGCAGACGCGGACGCGGCGCCGGCCGTTGCGTGCCGAAGAGCGACCTGTGCGGGTGGAGCCAGCCTCGCAGAGATGCAGCTTGCCGGGTTAGGATGCGGCCGATCGCGCAGTGGCTCGGCGCGTCCCGCGCCGAAGCGGGGTGCTCGGGCCGGTCCCCGGCCGAGGGTCTCGGGCCGGGACGGCCCGAGGGCACTCTGCTGCGGTCCCGGAGGTCCCGCGCCACTGCGGTCCTGCGTTCTGGCAAACGACAGGAATGTCATGCACCGTCCGGCGGGGCGGGTTTGCGTTTCACACACTCTGGCCCTATCTTCGCTGCGACGGGCATAGGGTTAACTCGGTTGGTTTCGCGTTCGGCCCCGCGGGTCGGCGCGGACTCCGCACGGAGGAAATCGCACGATGACACACACTATTCCCCTGGCTGCCACTACCTGTTTGCTGATGTCGGCTGCGCTTGAGGCGGCCCCCGCGCCGATCGTGGTCTCGGCCGACGGCCCGTTCCGGAGTCTGGAACAGGCGCGTGATGAAGTGCGGCGCGTGAAGGCCGTCGGTGCACTTCCCGCGGGCGCCCTGTCCGTCGAGGTGCAGAAGGGCGTGTATCCCCTGGATAAGCCCTTCGAGCTCACCGCGGCGGACGCCGGCACGGCCGAGTGCCCGATCACGTACCGCGCTCAGGCGGGCGCCGAAGTGCGTCTGGTGGGCGGGCGCGAAGTGACGAACTTCGCCCCGGTCACCGATCCCGAGGTCCTGGCGCGCCTCGACGAGACCGCACGCGGGCACGTCCTGCAGGCGGACCTGAAGGCGCTGGGCATCACGGATTACGGCAAGCAGGATTGGAACACCGGCAAGGGCGTGGCCGGGCTGGAACTGTTCTTCCAGGACCGGCCCATGACCCTGGCACGCTGGCCGAACGACGGGTTCACGCCCATCGTCGACATGGCCAGCCCGGTCGTCAAGAACGGTCGCGGCCAGGACATGTGCAAGGAAGGCTGGATCGTGTACGAGGGCGACCGGCCATCGCGCTGGATCGGCGAGAAGGACGGCTGGGTGCACGGGTACTGGTACCACGACTGGTCGGATCAGCGCCACCCCATCGAGAGCATTGACCCGGAGAAACATGTCCTGAAAGTGAAGCCGCCATACCACTACTACGGCTACCGCAAGGATCGGTGGTTCTACGGCTTCAACCTGCTCTGCGAACTGGACAGCCCCGGCGAGTGGTATCTGGACCGCGAGGCGGGCCTGCTCTACTTCTGGCCGCCCGGTGAGGCCGGCAACGTCACGGCCGGGCACCCGACCGTGTCAGGGGCCGAAACACTGATCGCGATGAAGGATGCGTCGCACGTCACCGTCCGCGGCTTCACCCTTGAGGCGTGTCGCGGCACGGCGGTCACGATCAGCGGCGGGACCGGCAATCGCGTCGCCGGCTGCGTCATCCGCAACGTGGGCGCCTGGGCGGCGCGACTCGGCAGCGGCACCGCGAACGGCGTGCTCGGCTGCGACATCACCGATACCGGACTCGGCGGCGTGTATCTTGAAGGCGGCGACCGCAAGACCCTGACGCCCGCCGGGCTCTACGCGGAGAACAACCACATCTACCACTACAGCCGCTGGAGCCGCATGTACCAGGCCGGGGTCCAGTGCAACGGCGTCGGCAACCGCGTGGCGCACAACCTGATCCACGACGCGCCGCACCAGGCGATCGGGTTCGCGGGCAACGACCACGTGTTCGAGTACAACGAGATCCACAGTGTCTGCCACGAATCGAACGACGCCGGTGCGGTCTACTCGGGCTGCAACTGGTCTTACCGCAATAACGTGTTCCAGTACAATTACATGCATCACGTCACCGGCTTCCGCGGCAAGGGCTGTGTGGGCGTGTACCTCGATGACATCCTCAGCGGTCACGTCATTTCCAACAATGTGTTCTGGAAGGTTACGCGCGCCGCATTCATCGGCGGCGGGCGCGACAACATCGTCGAGAACAACGTCTTCGTGGACTGCACGCCGGCCCTGCACATCGACGCGCGCGGCATGGGCACGTACAACTACGGCGCCACCACCAGCCAGCCGCCGAAGCTCAAGGAGATGCCGTACCAGGACTCGCCGTGGAAGGACCGCTACCCGCAACTGGTCGGCATGCTCGAAGACGAACCGGAGAAGCCGAAGAATAACCGCGTGGCCCACAACATCTGCGTCGGCGGGCGCTGGGACGAGGTCAGTCCGCAGGCCAAGCCGCTCACCATTTTCGAATCGAACCTGCTCGACGGCGACCCGCTCTTCGTCGACGCCGCAAAGCAGGATTTCCGGCTCACGCCCGAGTCGCCCGCGTTCCAGCTCGGGTTCAAGGCCATCCCGGTGGAGAAGATCGGCCTGTACCAGGACGAGCTCCGCGCTTCATGGCCGGTGCAGCACGAACCGCTCCCGAACCAGGAACCCGCCCGGGCCAAGAAGGCCAATCCCCCCAAGCACACGGCCATCCGCGTCGCACCGGGCAGCATCACCATTGACGGCGAGCCGGACGACTGGCCGCGTGACGCGGCCACAGCCCTGCGCTGTGCCGAAGCGGCGTGCGGCACACCGTCCAAGTACATTTCGACCGCCTGGGCTGCGTTCGACGGCGCCGCGCTCTACCTGCTCGTCGTCAACCCGCTGGATCCCGCGAAACCACCGAAGACGGCCGGGGCCTGGGGCGAAGTCGACGCCATGGAGCTGGCGTTCCGCAATCCCGTGCAGTCGAAAAGCCTCTGTTACACCAACCCCATCTTCAACCTGCGCGGGTTCCCGGACGGCAAGACCGAGAGCGTCTGCGACGCCGGCGCCACGACGGAACAGGCCCGGCAGCTCGGCGCCGCCGTGCAATACGCCGCCAGGATCGCCGACGGCTGCTGGACCGCCGAGTGGCGCATCTCGCTGGACGCCGCCGGCATCGACCCGGCGGTCGCCAAAGAACTCCCGTTCAACCTCAACATCCGCCGCATCGCCGACAACTCGTGGATGGTCTGGACCACGACCGGCGGCGCCATCTGGGAGGTCGACTACGCCGGCCTCATTGTGCTGAACAAGTGAGGGCGGCAGGAGAAGCAGGCCCACAGCAGCGACCGTCCCCCACACTGGCGCCAACTGGCATTCACGGCGTGGCCTGCTACACTAGATTCCGTTTGGAGATGTACGAGGGGACAACTTCCGGGAACAGAATCGGTCAGGTCACGGAGAAGAAGATCACCGGCCGCGTCGACCGGCCACTCCAGCGCATTCGCGAATTCCGCAATCGCCGCGAGCCCGGTATCGCCGTGTCCGTGGACCTCATGTCGACCGGTGTGGACATCCCGGATCTGGAGGTCATCGTGTTCCTGCGGCCGGTTCAGTCACGAATCCTGTTCGAGCAGATGCTGGGCCGTGGCACGCGGCTGGGCGAGAAGTACCCGGACAAGTCGCATTTCACCGTGTTCGACTGTTTCGCCGGCACACTGCTGCGGCGCTTCCAGCAGGCGACCGCGATCACGGCCAGCCTCCCGGTCGGCCCGAGCCGCACCATCGCCGAGATCATCGAGGACATCTGGAACAACCGCGACCGGGCGTACAACACCCGCTGCCTGGTCAAACGGCTGCAGCGCATCGACAAGGAGATGTCTGGCGAGGCGCGCAACCTGTTCCGCCCGTTCATGCCGGACGGCGACGTTGCGGTGTTTGCACGCGCGCTGCCCGACCGTCTGGCGCACGACTTCACCGCGACCATGGCGCTCCTGCGGGACCCACGGCTCCTCGACTTGCTCGTGAACTACCCGCGCCCGCCACGGCCATTCCTCGTGGCCGACGAGACCACCGATACAGTCACCACCGAGACGTTCCTCCGCGAAGCCGGCGGGTACCTGGTCAAGCCGGGCGACTACCTGGCGCAGTTCGCCACCTTCGTCCGTGAGAACCCGGAGAGGATCGCGGCCATCGGTATCCGCGAACACCTGGTGGCCAACCTCTCGGTCGACCGCGACGACTTCGCCGTCTCCCCGGTACTCGAGCGCGCCGGTGGCTGGACCGCGGCAGACCGGGCCTTCAACGGTGACCTCGCACACCTGCTGCGCGAGATGAATGAGGCGGTGGCGGCATAAGAGTAAGGTGTCAGGTGTCGGGTGTCAGGTGTCAGCCCCTGAACACGGACACCTGGGACTTGGAACGTACTTGGAATTACGTGTCAGAGGGAGGACCGCGCGTGTCGGAGAAGAACTTCCTGGACGTGGAGGACTTGGTGGTCTACCAGCGACTGTGCCGCCTGCACATCGACGTATCTGAGGTCAGCCACAAGTGGCCGCCGGAGGAACGTTTCGAACTGGGGGCACAGGCTCGGCGTTCCTCGAACAGTGCTCCAGCGCAATTGGCCGAGAAGAACGACGACAGGCATGTTCGGAACAAGGTCGAAGGCGTTAACCGCAGTCGGGGCGAGGCAGCTGAGAGCGTCCATCATCTCTATGTGGCCAGACTCAAGGGGTACGTCACTGACGCGCAGTACTGCGCTCTCCGCGCTCGATACAAGGAGTGTATCCGGATGCTGAACGGACTGGAGAAAGTCCTGGAGCGCAAGCTCCCTGCGGCCGAGCAGCGTTGGGAAATGCGCGAGAGCTCCACCCTGTACGAGGTCCAGGAGGATACGCATGAAACCGGTTGGCCCCCACCCACTGACACCCGACACCTGACACCTCCTGCGAGGTCTCCTCATGACTGACATTGTCGGCAAACTCTGGGGCTTCTGTCACACGCTACGGCATGACGGCGTGGACTATGGCGACTACATCGAGCAGATCACCTACCTGCTCTTCATCAAGATGGCCGACGAGCGTGGCATCAAACTCGACGCGCTCGCCTACAAAGACGCCCGTGGCAAGGACGTCGAAATCGACTGCTCCTGGCCCCATCTCTCTGAACAGACCGGAACGGCCCTCATCGAGCATTACGGCTACGTATTGACCTGCCTCGGCAAACAGCCCGGCATCCTCGGCGACATCTACGCCAAGAGTCAGAACCGGTTCAACAACCCGGTCAACCTCAAGCGCCTCATCAACCTGATCGCCGAGACCGAGTGGACGAGTCTCGACGTGGACGTCAAGGCCCAGGCATACGAAGGACTGCTCGAACAGGCCGCCAGCGAGGGCAAGAAAGGCGCCGGCCAGTACTTCACCCCGCGCAAGCTCATCCAGTCCATCGTCCGGTGCATGAAGCCTGACCCGCGGGTCCACGCCGAGTTCACCATCTGCGATCCGGCCTGCGGCACGGGCGGTTTCCTCGTCGTCGCCTACGAGTGGCTCATGGCGCAGACGCAGGGCGGGGCACTGGACCGTGACCTGGCGCGGCGCATCAAACGGTCAGCCTACCATGGCCAGGAACTCGTCGAGCGGCCGCGCCGCCTGGCGCTGATGAACCTGTACCTGCACGGCATCGAGCCGGCCATCGTGCTCGGCGACACCATCTACGAGGCGCCGTCCGCCGCCCGGTTCGACGTGGTCCTCACCAATCCGCCGTTCGGCACCAAGGGCGCCAACCAGGCCCCGAACCGCGAGGACTTCACCGTCGAGACCAGCAACAAGCAACTCAACTTTGTCCAACACATCCTGACCGTGCTCAAACCGGGTGGCCGCGCCGCGGTGGTCCTGCCCGACAACTGCCTGTTCGCCGATCAGGCCGGCGAGGTGTTCAAGATCCTGTGCGAGGACTGCGACCTGCACACCGTCCTGCGCCTGCCGCGCGGCACGTTTACGCCCTACAGCCAGGGCGTCAAAGCCAATGTGGTGTTCTTCACCCGGGGATACGCCACGGAACAGGTTTGGATCTACGATGCGCGCTCGAACGTGCCGGGCATCACCAAGAAGGATCGCCCGCTGACGGCCGAGCACTTCGCCGAGTTCGAGAAATGCTACGGCGCCGATCCGAACGGCCGGGCGAAACGCAAGGACACCGATTCGCCCGTCGGCAAGGGCTGGCTCGGTGGCGACCGCTGGCGCCGGTTCGCCCTGGCCGAGATCGAGGCGCGCGAGTTCAAGTCTTTTCGGCAAGAGTAGACTGCACGACCGCAACGAGGAGGAAGTGCGCGGCTACCAGGCGGCCCTGGCCTGGATCCACCGCGAGGCGGCCGGTATCCCCCTGTCACCCGAGACCGTGCTGAAGCTGCACGCACTTGCCAGGCCCGGACTCTGGGACAGCGGGTGCCTCAAGGACAAGGACGGCGAGATCATCGAGCGGCACGCCGACGGTCGGGTGTCGCTGCGGTTCAAGCCACTGTCAGCAAAAGAAACGCCTGCCGCCATGGCCGGCCTTTGCCGCCTCGCCACCGAACTCCTGCGCGACCGGCAAGTCCCGCCGCTCATCGTCTGGGCCGCAGTAAGCTTCGATTTCCTCTGCATTCATCCGTTTCGCGACGGCAACGGCCGGGTCTCGCGCCTGCTGCTGCTCCTGCAACTCTACCACCTGGGGTTCACCGCCGGGCGCTATATCAGTCTCGAACGCATCATCGAGCAAAGCAAGGACCGGTACTACGAGACACTCCGGCAGAGTTCGGTAGGGTGGCACGAAGGCCGGCACGACCCGTGGCCCCACGTCAACTACCTGCTGTTCACGCTCAAGGAGCTGTATGCCGAGTTCGAACGGCGCTATGGCGACACGACGCTGCCGCCGGGAGAAAAGACGGAGACGGTCCGGGCAGCCGTGGCACGTTTCCGGGAGCCGTTTCACATCACCGAACTGCGGAAGCAGTGCCCAGAGGTCAGCCAGGACATGATCCGCAAGGTTCTCAAGGACCTGCGCACCGCGGGCGTGGTCCAGTGCACCGGTCGCGGCAAGCACGCCCGCTGGCGCGTCATTGGGTAATGGGTATTGGTAATAGGCAATTTATTCGGTATCGGCGTTGATCGGTGTTCATCCGTGGTTGATCCCGGATTGAGGAACCACCGATGAACACCGATGGACACAGATGGAGGTGCCAGGTTTCGGGTGTCAGGTTTCAGCGGCTCTTGCTGACACCTGAACACTGACACCTGAGCCCGCACGCATGCCAGAGACGGCAATGAGCGACAGACCCGACACGCCCAATCGCGACACCGCCTCCCTGCCCGAAGGATGGGCGGGTTGCCGGCTACCGGAGGTCTGCACGCTCAACCCACCGAAGCCCCGCACTGGAGAACTGGCCGACGACCTGCCCGTTACGTTCGTTCCAATGCCAGCGGTCGACGCGGACCGCGGCGGCATCACCGCCCCGCAGACCCGCAGGTTTGGCGAAGTCCGCAAGGGCTTCACAGCATTCCGAAATGGCGACGTGATCGTGGCCAAAATCACGCCTTGCATGGAGAACGGCAAAGCGGCGGTCGCGCGGGACCTGGAGAACGCATACGGGTTCGAGTCGACGGAGTTCCACGTCCTGCGGCCAACCGCGGCAATTCTCGCCGAGTACGTGTACCACTTCGTTCGGCAGAAATCGTTTCGCCGCGACGCAGCCGAGAACATGACCGGATCGGTGGGGCAGAAACGTGTCCCGGTTGACTACTTCCAGACGGTCGAGATTCCTCTTCCTCCTCTCGCCGAGCAGGAACGGATTGTGGCGAAGGTCGAGTGAGTTGCTGGCGCGGGTGAGCGCGGCCCGGGCGCGCCTGGCCAAACTCCCGGCCCTCCTCAAACGCTTCCGCCAGTCCGTCCTCGCCGCCGCCTGCTCCGGCGAACTCACCGCAGAGTGGCGAAAGCCGGACCAGAGGGCGAGCGGTGAACTGCCGTCCACGTGGCGGATGACATCCGTGTCGGAAGTCTGTAAGGCGATTGTCGATTGCCCACATTCCACGCCGAAGTGGACGACGACCGGTGAAGTCTGCCTTCGTACGACGAACTTCAAGCCGGCGCGTTTGGATCTTACGGAAGTGCGATTCGTGTCGCAGGAGACATACGCGACCCGGATCGCACGGCTAACACCGCAACCCGGTGACGTGCTCTACAGCCGCGAAGGTGGGATTCTTGGCATTGCGTGTCTGTTCCCGGCGGGTCTCCGCGCATGCCTGGGACAACGCATGATGCTCTTGCGTGCGGGCCGGTGCATGTCGTCACCGTATCTGATGCATCTGCTTAACAGTTCCCACATACTTGACCAAGTTCGCAGTCTGACCGGCGGGACTGCGTCGCCTCACCTTAATGTCGGCGACGTAAAGGCGTTCACGGTCCCGCTCCCTCCTCTCCCCGAGCAGCGCGAGATTATGCGTCGTGTCGAGGCGTTGTTCGCGCTGGCCGACAAGATCGAGGCGCGGGTGGCGGCGGCGACGGCGCGCGTCGAGAAGATCACCCAGGCCATCCTGGCCAGGGCCTTCCGTGGCGAACTGGTCCCCACCGAAGCCGAGTTGGCCCGCCAGAACGGCCGCACCTACGAGCCCGCCAGCGCCCTGCTCGAACGGATTCGTTCCGAGCGTGCGGGGTCCGCACCGGGGCGCGGCAGGAAGAAAATGAGAGCATGATGGCGGGGAGTGGCACCGGGGCGCCCCAAGGGCAGGCAAACCACGCTGCCATGCCTGTCGACACCAATCGCCGCCCTACCGGGCACCGGTGGGCGAACTCTGGTGCCGCCGGATGGCGGTCAGAACACTGGGCAGGTCTGGATCCGAGTCGAAGTCACTCATCTCCCCAATGAGTTGTTCCGCCAGATCCACGTGGAGTTTCGCCGTCGGGAGGTTCTCCACGTCGGCCTTTGACAGTTCATAGTCCGAATGAATCCGCTTCGTCTGGAGTGCGCCGAGCTTGCTGCCAATCGCCTGGTACTTGACGCTCCCTGAGTTCAGCAGACTGCTTTGGACCTGTTGGTGGCCCTTGGCACTATGGGGAATGGCCAAACCATGTGACTCCAACTTCTCGCGACAGTATAGGAAGGCTGAGTAGTAGGCCCGACTTATCGCAGACCGGGAGTCCGCCGGCCCTTGTCCCCGACACAGCGTCTTCTGCGCGAATGAAAGAAACTCGGTTGGTTTCATCGCATCAACGTTCGAGAACATCCAGGGACAGGCGGATACGGTTGGAGTGGGGCCAGGGAACGCGGGTCACCCACAGTCTCGTGTAGGCGTCAAACGCTCTGAGAAGCGTCTCGTTCTCGCCTCGCACCCTGACGCACAGGGAGTACCAGGACTCGTCGACCTCAGGATCCTCCTGCATCTCAAGCGCCATACCCGCGACGTCCAGGAAACACTCGGACACAAGCGCCAATGCTGTGTTGAGGTAGGGGAGTACACCACTCCTCTCGCATTGCGACAGCAACTCTGGACTCACCGCAAGGTTGGCTGGCATGACAGGCGCTACGCTGACTTCTTCCGCGTCCACATTGCTCCTCGCAAGTTGCTCGACGATGGCGTCGTCTGCCTGCCAGCAGTAACTCACTGCAGCCAGACGTTCGACCAAGGCAGGGACCGCCCACGCCCATGGTATTCCGGCGGACCGGAACTTGGGGAATGTGAACACGATGGGATCATCCGACAGATCGGCTTCCCATTTCGCGGAGGCGGGAATCCCCTCTTGCGAGGAGACGACCAGATCCCGCACGGAGTCGGCACTTCTATACACCGGAGTACTTCCTCTTCAATTCACCGTCGATCAGGGTCATGAACCACCTGTGGGTAATGCCATGGGCAGCATCAACCCATGATTGGAACGCGTCAGGCATCACCGGCAACTCGTCTGGACTGGCCGATTGGACCATCGTCTCCCAAAGCAGAACCCTCTTTCCTTCCCGCTGTCCAGTTGCGAAGCGCACATTCACCGTTCCCTTGGGCGACTGGGACGCGAAGGAGGTATGGAGGTTCAGCGATACCGGCCTGCTTTCCACCCCGTCACGAAACAGGGCGGCTGGAAGTGAGACATCGATCTTCATTTTCTCCTTCAGGAAGCCAAGGCAGTCCAAGGAGGAATGGTCAAAATCTTCCGCGTCGATGTAACGCAGCATCAAGCGCTGAACCTTCAGATCCTCCCTCTTGGGGTAGGCGTCGAACAGACTGGCCACCGCTGCCACACATCGTGCACGGAAATCAGCCCACGTGTAGTCGGCTGTTTCGTTGACGGTGAAAACGCCCGGACCAACCTGGATCAGTGGCCACGCGTTCGACGCAACCCGGAACCTGTGTTGCACAACCTGACCGATGATCTCATCAGGGAAGCCGGCCGTGGGCAACTCCTCATGCACCGGGTACTCGCCCGAAATCCTGTCAAACAGGCGGCCAGGCAGCAACTTGTAGTGCGGATCCAACGCCATGCCCTGTGGCGTCCGCTGCACGGCCCACCTGACCTCCAGTATCGCCTCTACAAGCGGCTTATACTTGAGATTCTCGCTCGGCATACAACTTCCTTGAGTCATCACATCATCGTTCTGCCGAAGACATCTGTCCGGATCGTCATTTCATTGCGGCTATGAGCCGTATCACACAACGATCCATTTCGGCCCAGCAAGAACCCATTGCCGGACGGGATCCCCTCGGATTCATGCTCGGAGTACAAAGAACCATAGTATTCTCAAGGTTGCTGGTCAAGCGCAAGAGCGAGTCACAGTGGAATAGTGCTGTACACCGGCAACGCCCTGATCGAACGCCTCCGCGCTATCCCTATCTCACCCGGGTCGAGTGCAGCCAGCCGTCTTTGACCTCGAGTTCGACTTGGACGCTGGGGGTGCGCCACGTCGCTGCGGTCTGGCCGTGGTCGCCAACGCGCCCATGCGTCCGGTCGAGCATCGCCACCGCGGCGGAGGGGAGGATACCCCCGTTCGTAGTGGGCTCGCAGCGCGCGCAACGAAGTGGAGCGCCAAGAGCCCATCCGGCGTGTTGCAGCGACGGCGCGGGGATGGTGTCTTTCCCGGCGGACCCCCGCCGGGACTGCGACACCACTACGTGCGGGCCCCCGACGTCTCTCCGGCCGGGGCTGGACTTACCCGCACTGGTCGAGTCCTATTCTCTGCCCCCTTGCGGGTCCGATGTTTTCGGCTCCACAACTCCGGCTATCGAGGCGAGCAGGTTCTTCGCCTCTGGCTCCGCCGCCCCGTAGAGATTGAGCACCCACTCGCCTTTGCCTTTGTAGCAGAACTCCAGATACTTCGTCTGGCGCGCGACCTCCGCGCTGACCTTCATCGGAAAAGACACCGTAGTCTTGGACGCATCCCACTTGCCCTCGCCCCACGCGACCCGCACAACCTTGTCGACCTCGACAGCCGCAAAGCCGATCACCTTGAATGCGCCGGCAGACACCCCGCCGAAGTCCTCCTCGTATGTCGTCTGAACGACCGGGAAGATGTCTGCCTCGGACTTGTTCACCACGCTCAGGGTGCCCTGGGCCATGGCAATCCGGTTCGCTGCGGAACCACATCCACAGTGCAGGAAGACCACCACCGCTGCAATACACGCCAGGATCGGGGAGTGCGGGTGTTTCATGGTAGGTAAATATACGCCGGAATCGGGTTGGCTGGAGCGCTCTTGAACCACCGCACACTCGGGTGCAGCACCATGCCTTGCGGAAGAGCCCTCGGTTCGCCATCATCCCAGTAGGCCTTGCTGTTGTCGGTTGGCGAGATATCGAGCAACGGCAGGAAACCCGCATCGAAATCGTGTGCGTACCGGTCGTACAAGCCCCGCATTGACGGGTCCATGGCGCGGTATTTCTCATCGAAAAACCCCAGTCCTGCCCTGGTCGCTCTCTCGTAGACGAACCTGCAGGTGATGTACTCAAAGAAATCCCTGGGATACCCGCCGCCCACGTTGGAATGAACCCCCCGGAACCCGACCTGCAGAGCGCCTTGGAGGTCGGTCACGGCGAACTCGCGTCGCCCTTCGTCAAGGGCGACCGGATGGAGTGGCCTATGGGTGAATCTCATACCTTTCGGCAGCGTGAAATGGAACTCTCCACTACTGTCACTGATGCGCTCGTATGGGTTGTACCCCCACGCGCCGAACGAGACCGATGCCAACGTGGCGTTCCAGGCCGCACTCCCCACGGTTCGCGTCATGCCCAGTTTGCTCGGGACTTGGTCAAACAGAGCAACGAAACGGATCTCGATGCCCCGGTAGAGCGGGTTCCCCCTGTCTACCTCCTGTTGAATGCGATTCAGGAAATAGGTTGCTGTCGCCGAACCACGACTGAACCCGAACAGATCCACGACCTTGTCACCGGCCCGCAGTTGGCTTTCGAGTTTGCCCAACATCCATTCGGCGCGCTCCTTCATGCTATTGCCCGTGGCTCCTTCGTTCGCGACCCCGCTGGTCGTGAGAGAGCCGTCAGCATTGTACCCCGAGCCGATGCCGTACGCATAGAACGCCGCACCTCTTGTTACATCATAGAGCTTCCGGACGTTGGTCTTGTAGTTGGGTGTGCCGTCCAGGTTCCTGGGATGCGGGTGGTTGGCGGTTCCATCGAAGTAGTACGCCGCCAGACCCAGCGGATCGACCAGGTTCACCGGGTCGTTGTTGCAGTACATGGCGCGGGCGGTTGCGGCGGGCAGCAGTGCGGTTGCGGCCAGGACGGCGGCCAGTGCGGTGCGGATCATGCGGGAGAAGCTCGACATGTGGTCCTCCTACCTCGGCCCCATGGACGTTGGCGGTTGCATGGGGATGCCGTACTGCTCCGCCATGAGGAGCCGCTCCAGGTATGGGAGATTGGTCTTGCTGTCCGGCACCAGCGCGTGGGCGTGGACGAAGGCGACCTCGGCGTCGCGCCAGCGCTGGTGCTCCATGAAACACAAACCCCGGAAACCCAGGAACGTCGACAGTTCCTCTGCCGGTGTCATGGACTTGAGTGGCAACCGGTTCGGGCGTGGCCAGGTGTGGTAGAAGTCGTCTGGCTTGCTCTCGGCGAACGCGTCCGTCACCTCGACGTTGAACCGGTCACCGGCGCCGTCCCAGCGCACGAAGAGGTGGTTCGCACCGGCGACCAGTTTGAGCGGGTAGCCGAGCCGGCGCCCGACCGATACGACCAGGACCGGCATGGACGCGCACGTGCCCTGGCGGTTCCCCGTCAACAGGCCGTGGATGAACACATCCTTGGGACTGCGGAAGAAGGTGCTGTCGAACGGATCGAAGACGCGGACGTTCTTCAGCGCGGGGTTGTACGAGGTGCCGATGACACGGTTCAGCACCCCGACCAGCGCGCCAACGCGCCACCAGTTCTCCGAGTTCTTGAACTGCTCCGGATTGGCCTGGAAGATGCCGATACGCTCCTGGGTCATCCGGTCCGCCAGGCGTGCCCACTCGTCCAGGGTCCGGAGGCACTGCGTCACGTCGAGGTTTTCTGCACCGGGCAAGCCCTGGGCACAGAGTAGGTTCATCGCGGCGACGTCGACCTTGCCGATCTCGGCGGGGGACATGGTCAGCAGGGCGCCGAGTGTGAGTTCAGGCTCGCGCACCGCGGGCGGGACCTGCGGCTGCGGTGCCGGTGCTGGCCGGACAGACTTGAAGGCCCATGCGGACCCCGCAAGGCAGAGCAGCGCGCCCGCCAGAAAGGCCCCGACCGCAGCCGTGCGGCGGCGCCGCGACGCCAAGCCGCAACGCGGACATTGGTCTTGCAGGGCGGGAAGCTTCCCGCCACTCTCATTGCAGCGTTGACGAGTCATGTTGTTGGTTCGCGCCCGGAAATCCCGCCCGCGCCGATCACAACCCAAGCCTGCGAGTTTAACCCTATGCGGCGGAGTTTTTTCCGCCTTGTCGTTGCCCCGCCAAAGCAGGGCAGCCATGACGGAGGAAATGCGCAACCCTGCCGCCTCGTGAGACGGCCGGCCACGAAGTTCGGGCACGATGCCAGAACGCCGCCTGTCACGGTCGAGGCGACCCGCACGCGTTTTCCGGATTCTCCCTCTACCTGAGAGTATCCCGAATTCTCACCTCTCGGAATTGCAGAACATACGAGAGCAATCCGCGAATGCAAGTCTGGGGTTTGGCCGGGCGCCGCGACCGCGCCGCTGCGCATCCGCCTGGCCGGGTGGATGCCGTTCATCATCCCCTTCGAGGAGTTCTACGGCAAGAGCCTGCCGGACTGGACGCAGATCGTCTCGCTCACGATCTCGATCGGCGCCGAGCAGTGGCCGGGCATCAAGCCTGTCCCGGGCACCGAACTGCTGCTCGACGACGTGCGCGTGATCAACCTCGTGACGCCGCCCGTCGGCCAGGGCCCGCGCATGACGGACGACGAGTTCTTCCAAGCCCTGGATCTGGATATGCCCGCGATGGCCGAGGTCAAGGCCGCCTTGGGCCGTGACGACCGCGCGGCGGCCAAGCACGCGTTCGGCGAGTACATCCGCAACCGCAAGGCCCCGGTCTGGTTCGACCACTGGAACACGCGCCAGGGCTCAACGTGGAACGACGCCGCGCGCCAGCGCGCCGAGGCGGTTCTGCGCGGCGAGTACCGCATGGGCAAGGAAGTGTACAAACCCGAGGGGCGCGTCGACTGGAGCTACAACCCCGAGTGCTACCGCGGCGGCCCGCTCGAGACCTGCGAGTACAACGCGATCCTCAACCGCTTCGTCCACTTCAACGACCTGTACGCCGGTTACGTCAGCACCCGCGACGAGCGCTATGCCCAGAAAATGGTTGCCGACATGGTGGCCTGGGCGCAGGATTGCCCCCGGCTCATGCTGCGCGACGGCAACTCGCCGTACCACTACGCCTGGGAAACGCTCAACACCGCCGCGCGCCTGCTGCAGTTCTGGGCGCACCCGATCGCCGTCACCCAGTCCAGCCCCGCCTGGACCGACGAGGCGGTCGTCACGGTCTGGAAATCGCTGCACGAACAGGCTGAACACCTGGTCCGCAACCCGAGCATCGTGGTGGGCAACAACTGGGTCATATCGGAGATGACCGGAGTGCTGTACACGGCCCTCATGAACCCCGAGTTCCAGCGGTCGACGTTCTGGCGCACGGTTGCGGCGCAGCGCCTGACCGACGAACTGCAGCGCCAGGTTTACCCTGATGGTGTGCAGTGGGAACTGGCGGCCGGGTACATGATCGGTGTCACCGAATCGTTCGTCGCCGCGCTGGAATTGGCGACGCTCAACGGCCAGCAGGACCTGTTTCCCAAGGACTACCTGGCGACGGTCGAACGCATGGTCAACTTTCTGTGCTACAACTCCATGCCCAACCGCGTGCTGGTGGGGCCGAACGACTCCGGCAACCACCCGCTGCCGGTCGGCCTGCTCAAGGACGCCGTGAAGCTGTTCCCGGAGCGCAAGGACTTCCTATGGTTCGCCACGGCGGGCGCCGAGGGGCAGACACCGCCGCCCGACTCGGTCGCCTTCCCGTACGCCGGCCAGTACATGATGCGTACCGGCTGGGATCCGGCCAACTCGCTGTACCTGATGCTGGACGCCGGGACCTGGGGCGCCAGCCACCAGCACGAGGACAAGCTCGCGTTCACCCTCTACGGCTACGGCAAGGAACTGATCCGCGAGGCCGGCAGCCACATGTACGACACCTCGCCGGAGCGTAAGTACGTGCTCTCGACGCGGGCGCACAATACCATCCGCGTCGACGGCCAGGACCAACGCCGCGCGTTCGTCCCGGGCACGTGGACCCTGCCCAAGCCGTACCAGCCGCTCACGAACCTGTGGCTGACCACGCCGCAGTTCGACCTGGTGGAAGGTACGTACGAGGACGGCTACGGTGACCGCAAGACCAACATTGCGGTGAAGCACACGCGTCGGGTCTTTTTCGTCAAGCCGCAGTACTGGATCGTGACCGACGTGCTGGCGCCGGTGGACAGCACCGCGCACAGTTACGAGAGCCTGTTCCACCTCAATGCGGAGGACGCGACGGCGGACGGGCTGCAGGTGGCGACCCGTGAGCCGACCGCGAACATCCAGCTCCTGGCCGTGCCGTTCGATGGCTTGACGGTCCAGCTCGTCAAGGGTCAGACTGAGCCGGAACTGCAGGGCTGGGTGGACCGCAACTTCACCACACTCAAGCCTTGCCCGACGGCGGCGTACCGCTGGCAGGGCACGGGACCGCAGCGCATGACGCTGGTGCTGTACCCGTTGCGCCAGGGTGAGACCTGCCCGGTCACGGCCGTGCGCAGCCTGCCGGTCACCGACAGCCAGGGCCAACCGGTCGCCGCCAGTTGCTGCGAGATCGTTTTCGCGGACGGCGCGCGACACCTCTACTGCTCGCGGGACGCCAGCGCCGGTGAGGTGCGATTCGCGGACTTCTCGACGGACGCCCCGGCGGCGTTGGTGATGCTTGACCGGGACGGCAAGCTCGACAAAGCCTGTGTTGGTGAAGGAAAGGCCCTGTATTGCCGCGGCCAGAAGGTGCCAAGAGATTAGGGCGTCCCATGAGCCTTGTGCACTAACCTGGCTTATTTACGAGGCGTGCGGCTTCATGAATAAGTCAGGCCAGGGCCTTCGTCGTTCAGGCCCGCTTGTCCGGCAGCAACGCTTTGATCTGGGCGGCCAAGGGCGGGAAGTCGAGGGTCACAATGTCCCAGAGGATGTTGTGGTCCACGGTGTCGTAGCCGTGGATCAAGCGGTGCCGTGTGCCGATGATCAGACGCCACGGGATGTCCGGATGTGCTGCCTGCCAAGGCTCCGAAACACGGGCGGCTGCCTCTCCTACGATCTCTACGAGCTTCACCAGCGCCAGGTAGAAGACGCGGTCGGACGCGAGGTCCGGCTTGGACCGATCCCGGGCGAGAGCCATTGCCTCTTCGACATGGTCGAGCATCTGCCGGATGCTGATGCTGTCATCATGCCGCGACATACTGCACCTGCGCTTCCCTCAGCACGTCGTCCCGGAAGTACTTGCTTAGGCATCCAGGCGTGTTCAGGTCAACCTTGCGACCCAGAATGGCCGAGAGCTCGTCCTGCATCCGGATGAAGTCCAGACCCACGTGCACTCCGGGTTCGAACTCGACCAGTACGTCAACGTCGCTGTCCGGTCGGAAGTCGTCACGCAGGATGGAGCCGAACAGCGCCAGGCGGCGGATGCCGTTCTCGCGGCAGAACGCAGCGATCCGGTCCTGCGGTATCTCGATGCCGTGCCGAGTCATGTTCGTTCCTGTTTGACGGGGACCATCCTCGCTTGCGCACGTGCTCCGACCACTCTAGGCGCCAGCCCCGGTCAACCGTCGACCTTATCTCCACCCGCGACTGACGCATTACCGGCGCGAATGCCGTTCGGGCCCGCCCAGCCTACTCCGGCCGGTACTCGCGCGACCACTCCGGGTCGCAACCCCGGCGCAGGAAGCATTCCCAGCGCTGACGGTAGGCGTCCGGCAGCCCGACCCGCGCCAGGTCGGTGATGACCGTCTCGACGTCGTACGCGACGAAGTGGAACTCCAGCACCCCGTCGATCTCGAGCGCGTAGCCGGCGCGCGGGTCGCCGTTCCGGGGCTGCCCGACCGGCGGCAGGCAGACCAGGCGGCGCCCGTCCACCACGCGCGAGATCAGGCGGTGCGAGTGCCCACAGTAGACCGTGCCGCCCGGAATGCACCGGAAGTATTCCGCGAGCAAACGGTCGGGCATGGCGGGATGCAGGTAGTAGGGCGCGTCCGTTTTGTGAATGAGCCGCACGGTTTCGCCGCAGGACACGGTGTTCAGCTCCAGCGGCAGCGCCGCGAGGTAGCCCGCGTGTGCCTCGCTCAACTGGCAGCGCGACCAGGCGTCCCAGTCGCCGGCCGGCGCGGCCGCCGCTTCGTGCGCCGGTTGGCGCAGAATGGCCAGGTCGTGGTTTCCCGCAATGGCGCAGGGCGAGAGGCTCATCAGCAGGTGCACGCACTCGGCCGGGTACGGCCCGCAGCCAATGACGTCACCGAGGAACACGACCTCGTCCACATGCCCTGCCGCCTCGAGGACCGCCTCGAACGCCGGCAGGTTGGCATGTATATCGGCGATGAAAAGTCGAGTCATGGTCTCAGGATCCCGGGGCGCGTGTTCCGGCTTCGCTCAGAAGCTTCCGCCTTCGTCCTGGCACTTCGGCGTGACAAGACGCCGTGGCGAGCGGGCGTCAAGGGGGCCTGAACACCCGGCTGTATGCGCCTCGGACTCACGCATCTGCATACTTGGCAACGGTTAAGCCCGCGAGGACGCGGGCGCTCCAGGGTTACCCCTCAATGCTCCACTCACTCACTTCCCCCCGCTCAGTCACTCACACACTCACACCCCGTCGGTTGCGTGTGGATCACGTCCGCTATCCGCGGCGTCGCTCGAAGTCCGTCCTGAGCCAGGCCAGGCTGCGGCGGATGCCGTCCGGTGAGACGCGGTCCGGGTTCAGTTCCAGGCACATGCCGTGTGCATAGCGGATCTCCTGCAGCGCGTCGAGGAGGCTGCGGAAGTCGACGCGGCCGGTGCCGATCTCCATGTGGTCGAACTCCGCCACGTCATGCATGTGCAGATGGACCAGGGCGTCGCCGATGTGCCGCACCGTGTCACCGATCGAACCGAACGGTTCCAGGTATTTGCCGTCCTTGATGATATACATGTGCCCAACGTCCAGCGTCACGCCGACGTGCGCGAGGCGCCAGGCGCGGACCATCTCGAAACTCCACAGGACTTCGAGGCCGATCCTCAGCCCCAGGCTGCCGGCGCGCGCATTGACCGTGCCCATGGCCTCGGCCCAGCGTTCCACAGACCCAGATCCGGCGGCCGGCAAATCGGCGTGCACGGTGACGACTTTGGCGCCGATATCCCCGGCAAAGGCCAGCACGGGGTCGAGTTGCCGGACGCCGTCATCCAGCGACGCGTCCGTCAGGTTGATCGCGAACGGCGCGTGCACCTCGCACATCGCAAAGCCGGCGAGCAGGTTGCGGACTTCGCGGCGCCGCGCTGCGCTGCACGTGGTCGGTTCAATGCCTTCCCACGCGCCCGATGCGCCCGGGCTGGCGTGCACGCCGACACCGTCGAACCCGGCGTTCCGGCACCACTCGATCTGCTCCGGCACCGCCAGGATATCGCCGATACGCCAGACCATGTTGCAGACGTTCCACATGTCAGGGTTGCTCCGCAATCACGACACCTCGGCTGTAGCGCCGGCCGTGCAGGCCGGTCTCTGACCCTCTTGCAGCGGGGGCCAGCGATGATCTGTTCGTCCTACGGCTCACGCGGTGCGGACGGCCTTTTTTTCGACCTGTGCAAGCAGCGGATTGAGCCCCGCCACCATCTGACAGTACCGCGGGCGGCCCTCCGCCCGCTTCACGGCCCGCACCTAGCACAAGACTCGGATAGCGGGCGGAGGGCCGCCCGCGGTGCTGTCGGTCAGGCAAGGCGGTCTGGGCTGGCACCGCGACCTACCCGGCGTTACCCTGCTTGCACAGGTCGCTTTTTTTCGGCAGACTTGATCAGGCGCCGCAGGTAGGTGACGGACTTCTTGATGTCGGCCGCCTGCTGCGGGCCGCTGATCTCGCGCTCGATGGTTACGTCGCCGGCGTAGCCGAGTTGGTGCAGGCCGGCAATGACCTTGGGGAAATCGACCTTGCCTTCGCCAATGGCGACCTGGCGCCCGAGTTCGCGGCCGTTGGTCGGGTAGAATCCGTCCTTGGCGTGCAGGCCGCGCACGTGCTTGCCGAACACGTCCAGCGAGTCGGTCGCATTGCCCTTGCCGTACAGGACCAGGTTTGCGGTGTCCAGATTCACGCCCAGGTTGTCCAGGCCGCTGTCCTCGATGACGCGCAGCAGCACGACGGGCGTTTCCTGGCCGGTCTCGAACCAGAAGCCCAGCCCCAACTGCTTGCAGTGCTTGCCGACCTCGACGATGGCGGCCAGCGTCGGGGCGTAGAGCGCATCCTTCGGGTTTTCGGGGATGAACCCGCAGTGCGTGATGATGGCCGGCGCGCCGCACCAGGCGGCGAAGTCCGCGCCCTGCTTCAGTTCCTTCACGCGCTGCTCGCGGAACTCCGCGGGCACGAGTCCGAGCGTTTGCGGACCGTCGATGAAATTCCAGACCGCCGGGCCGGTGTACCCGGCCCACACGGCCGAGATCCGCACCCCGACCGCCGCGGCGTCCGCCTTGGCCTTTTGCGCGTTTTCGCACGTCCAGTAGGCCGTGCTCCAGTTGCAGTACTGCGTGTTTGTGACGCCGTACTCGGCAATGACCGTGAACGGATTGCTGCCGTCCTTGCGCGGCGACGAGAGAACTCCGACTTCCATGGTGCGGTGCTCCTTTGGCCTCTTTGCCGGTTTTGGTGACGTCCCGGACCGTGTCCGGAAGCCCCGTCGGCCAGGGCGTGAACCGGGCTCAAGTATACGCGTTCCGGAAGCGGGTTGCAAGGGTACATTTTCGCGGCCTTTTCGCATTGCTTTCGCGGCATCTCGCGTTACCTTATCAAGAATGGGTTTCCGGGAGGGTTTCTGGTATTTTTAGACGGATCACGGAAGCAGCCGCCGCAAGCGGCGGGCGGATAAGGAATTGAGGAACGTAACGCATAGGTTCCGAGCACGCTACGGGCGCATTTCCTGTCTTTCCTTCATTTTCCCTCCTGTGCCGTTGCCGTCCGGTTGTGGGGTGGCCGTTTCGGCCGTCGTGCTCGGGTGATGTTCGTGCCGTCCGTGGCGGTCGTGGGGACAGCTGCGGAGCTTGACCGGTTATCAGCAGGGAGTCGGGTGACGTATGGATGAAGAAACCGAGGCTGTGAAGCCGCCCGAGGGTGAAGCCCCGACAATCAGGGACAACGGCGGCTACAACGAGAGTACCATCACGGTGCTGGAGGGGCTGGAGGCGGTACGCCTCCGCCCCAGTATGTACATCGGCGACACCGGCGAGCGCGGCGTGCATCACCTGGTCTACGAGGTGGTGGACAACAGCATCGATGAAGCGCTGGCCGGGTACTGCAAGATCATTGCGGTTGCCATCCACGTCGACGGCAGCATCACGGTCACCGACGATGGGCGCGGCATTCCGGTCGGCATGCACGAGACCGAGAACATGCCCGCCGTCGAAGTGGCGCTGACCAAGTTGCACGCGGGCGGCAAGTTCAACCACTCGGCCTACAAGGTGTCGGGCGGTCTGCATGGCGTCGGCGTTTCGTGCGTGAACGCGCTCAGCGAGTGGTTCGAGGTCGAGGTCAAACGCGACGGCGGCGTGCACCACATGCGCTTCGAGCGCGGGACGACCGTTACCGCCCTGAAGCGCGTGGCCAACGCCAGCCATACGGGCACCTCGGTCACCTTCAAGCCGGACACGCAGATCTTCAGCACCGTCGAGTTCAAGTGGGAAATCCTGGCCAGCCGCCTGCGCGAACTGGCGTTTCTGAACGCCGGCGTCACCATCTCGCTGAAGGACGAACGCGTCACGGAAGGCGACCGTGCCGAGGTCTTCCACTACGAGGGCGGCCTCCGGCAGTTCGTCGAGCACCTGAATCAGGGCAAGCAGCCGTTGTCGGCCGTGATCTACCTGCGCGAGGCGCGCGAGGCGTTCGAAGCCGAAGTGGCGATGCAGTATAACGACAGCTTCAACGAGACCATCTTCAGCTACGCCAACAACATCAACACGATCGAGGGCGGCACGCACCTGTCCGGGTTCCAGGCGGCCCTGACGCGAACCATCAACAGCTACATCAAAGCACTCCCGGCGTTCAAGAATGAGGAACCCGTCTCCGGTAGCGACGTTCGCGAGGGCCTGGTCGCGATCATCAGCGTCAAGGTGCGGGACCCGCAGTTCGAGGGCCAGACCAAGACCAAGCTCGGCAACGGCGAGGTCCGCGGCCTGGTCGAGTCCATTCTGAATGACGGGCTGGCCGTCTACTTCGAGGAGCACCCGCAGGAAGCCCGGCAGGTGGCCGAGAAGACGCTGCTGGCGTCGCGGGCGCGCGAGGCAGCCCGGAAAGCGCGCGAATTGACCCGGCGCAAGACCGCCTTGGACGGTTCCAGCCTGCCCGGCAAGTTGGCGGACTGTTCGGAGCGCAACCCGGCGTTGGCGGAGGTGTACATCGTCGAGGGCGATTCCGCCGGCGGTTCGGCCAAGCAGGGGCGCAACAGCCAGTTCCAGGCGGTGTTGCCCATCCGCGGCAAGCTGCTCAACGTCGAGAAGGCCCGGCTCGACAAGATCCTGAACAACCTGGAGATCCGGGCCCTGATCACCGCCATCGGCTGCGGCGTTGGCGCGGACGAGTTCGAGATCACCAAAGCCCGGTACCACCGCATCGTGATCATGACCGATGCCGACGTGGACGGCTCGCACATCCGCACGCTGCTGCTGACCTTTTTCTACCGGCAGATGAAACCGTTGATCGAGGCCGGGTACATCTACATTGCCAAACCGCCGCTGTTCAAGGTCCGTCGGCGCAAGCGCGAGGAGTACGTCGAGAGCGAGGAGAAGCTCGACAACCTGCTGCTCGAACTGGCCATGGAAGATGTGGAGGTCTGGCGGCTCAGCGACGGCCAGGTTCCGGCCGTCAAACTCAACTCCATCATCGCCATCATCCGCGAGACCTTGCGTCTGGCTTCGGGACTGGCCCGGCATGGTATTTCGCCGGAGAGCTACTTGGAGAAGAAGCACCCGGAACTGGGCACCTTCCCGGTGGCGCTGGTGAGCGTCCGCGAGCCGGACGGCACCACGTCGGAGACCTTTGTCTACAGCGATGACGAGGAGGCGGCGGTCATTGCGGCTGCCGAGGCGCGTCTGGCGCCGCTGACCCCGGAAGCGCCGCCCGCCGCCCCCGCCCCCGCGGATGCCCCGACCCCCGATGCGGCGTCTCAGCCGGCGGCGGACGCGGGCGTGGCGCCGACCGATGCGACGAGTGCGCCCGTCGAAGCGCTGGTTCCCGAGGCCAAAGTCCAGCACCCGGGCATTGACGTGCATCCCATTTACGAAGCGACGGCGTTCAAGGAGATCGAGCAGCGGCTGGCGGAGCACGAACTGACCATCGCGCACCTCTACCACGGCGACGCGCCGTTCCTCGAGCTGCGGCACAAGGAGCAACGGGTGCAAGTCACGAGTCTGATGGAGATGTACGATGAGATCCGGGCCAGCGGCCGCCAGGGCCTCCATATCCAGCGCTACAAAGGCTTGGGTGAAATGAACCCGGACCAGCTCTGGGAAACCACCATGGACCCGGAACGGCGCAAGATGCTTCGGGTCAGCATGGAAGACGCTTTCGAGGCGGAGCGCATGTTCACGCTGCTGATGGGCGACGATGTCCTGCCGCGCCGCGAATACATCGAGAAGTACGCGTCCACGGTCAAGGACCTGGACATCTGAGCCGCCGGCACTGCGCCGGCTGGACGGCAAGGAGTTCTGATTGCTGATTTGTGATCGCTGATTTTGGATTTTGCGGGGCAGAGCGCTGCGACTTCTACGGCAGCGGCGGTCGGGATCATCGGCCGGGGCCTGCGTGGGTGGCGCGAGATCGGGCCGGCTCGCTCGCCCTCCGAAAATCAGCACTCGAAAATCTGAAATCTAATATGGGCATGGTTCACGGTTCGGCGGTTCAAGGTTGTCAAGGCTATCGGATGTAAGCGTAGATTCGACCAACCTTGAACCCCTGAACGGTGAACCTTTGAACCATGCCCTAAAATGCGAGCCAAGGAAATACCGTTGCGATGAGTGACGACGCCACCAAACAGCAAGCCATCACGCAGAATGATATTCCGGCGAATATCGAAGAGATCATGCACAGCGCGTACCTGCAGTACTCGCTGAGCGTCAATGTCGGCCGCGCCATTCCGGACGTGCGCGACGGGCTGAAGCCGGGCAACCGCCGTATCCTGTTCGCCATGAACCGGCTCGGGCTGACCAAGGGTCACGCCTACACCAAGTGCGCGAAAGTCGTCGGTGAAGTCATCGGTAACTTCCATCCGCACGGCGATCAGGCGGTGTACGACACGCTGGTGCGCATGGCCCAGCCGTTCTCCATGCGCAACGTGCTGGTCGACGGCCAGGGCAACTTCGGCAGCATCGACGGCGACGCGCCGGCCGCCTACCGGTACACCGAGTGTCGCCTGGAGCGGCTCGCTGAAGAACTGCTGACCGACATCGACCGCGACACGGTCGACATGCGGCGGACGTTCGACGAGCAGACCCTCGAACCGGTCGTGCTCCCGGCCCGCTTCCCCAACCTCCTGGTCAACGGCAGCACCGGCATCGGCGTCGGCATGGCGACGAACATCCCGCCGCACAACCTCGGCGAGGTCATCGACGCCACCGTCATGCTCATCGACAAGCCGACCGCGACGGTGCCGGAACTGATGCAGGTCATGCCGGGCCCGGATTTCCCGACCGGCGGCGTCATCACCGGTGTGCAGTCGATCGTGGAGCTGTACGAGACCGGCCATGGCACGATCCGCATGCGCGGCAAGGCGCAGATCGAGGAAGTGGACGGCAAGGAACGCATCATTATCACCGAGATCCCGTACGCGCTGAACAAAGAATCCCTGGTCACCCGGATCGCGGAACTCGTCAACGAGAAGCGCTTGACCGGGATCAGCGGGCTGAACGACGAGTCGAGCAGCCGCACGGGCATCCGCATCGTCGTCGACCTCAAGCGCGGTGCGATTGGCGAGGTGGTGCTCAACCAACTCTACCGCAACACGATGCTGCAGACCAGTTTTGGGGCGCATTTTCTGGTCGTGGACCGGAACCGGCCGCGCGTGCTGAACCTGCGGCAGCTGCTGCAGGCGTACATCGATCACCGGCTCGAGGTGGTGACGCGCCGCACTGAGTTTGAATTGGCCAAGGCCGAAGAGCGGGCCCACATCGTGCAGGGCCTGCTCATTGCCGTGAACAACGTCGACGAGGTGGTGCGCATCATCCGCTCCGCCCGGACGAAAGAAGACGCGGCCCGGGCGCTGATGGCGCGGTTCGGGCTCAGCCAGGCCCAGTGCGCGGCGATCCTCGAAATGCGTCTGCACCAGTTGACCGGTCTGGCCATCGAGGAGCTCCAGGCCGAGTTCGACGAGCTGACGAAGAAAATCGCGTACTTCAAGGAACTGCTCGCCAACCGCAAGATGCGGATGGACGTGGTCAAGGCTGAACTGATCGAGATCCGGCAGAAGTACGCCGACCCCCGGCGCACCGAGATCCACCCGGCCGAGCGCGAGTTGGACATCGAAGACCTCATCGCGCAGGCGGTGTGGATCATCACGGTCTCGGCCAGCGGCTACATCAAGCGCGTGCCCGAGGCGACCTACGAGACCCAGAACCGCGGCGGCGTCGGCGTGGTGGGCATGGAGACCAAGGAAGAGGACTTCGTCGAGCACATTCTGACCGCCTACACGCACGACTATCTATTGTTTTTCACGAACAAGGGCCTGATGCACTGGCTGAAGGTCTACGAGATCCCCGAGGCCGGGCGCACTTCGGCCGGCCGCGCGCTGGTCAACCTCATCGGCCTGGAGGAGGGCGAGCGCGTCCGGGCCATGATTCCGGTCCCGGAGGTGGACGTTTCCGACCAGTACATCGTCATGGCCACCAAGAACGCGGTGGTCAAGAAGACGCCGTTGCGCGCTTTCCGGCACCTGCGGCGGCGCGGCATTCGTGCCATCGTTCTGGACGAGGGAGACGACCTGATCGACGCCAAGCTGACCGATGGCAGCCGCCAGGTGCTGCTCTCCTCCGAGGCCGGCCGGGCCTGCCGCTTCAGCGAGGCCGAGGTCCGTCGCATGAGCCGCGTCACCCGCGGCGTGCGCGGGATGGAACTGCGCGACGAGAAGGGCAAACTCACCACGCAGATCGTCTCGATGACCGTGGTCGACCCGCAAGCCGACCTGCTGGTCATCACCACGCGTGGCATGGGCAAGCGCACGCGCATCGGCACGGGCATTGCCGAGCAGGACAAGGACATCGGCGGCGGTTACCGCCTGACACGGCGCGGCAGCAAGGGCGTCATCAGCATCCGGCTGCGCGGGGAAGACAAGGTCGTCGCCGCAGTGCAGATCGAGAGTGAGAAGCAGGAACTGATCATCACGTCGGTCAACGGCCAGATGGTCCGCATCCGTGCCAGCGACATCCGGACCGTGGGGCGCAGTTCGCTGGGTGTCCGCGTCATGCGTCTGCGCGAGACCGACGAGATCAGCGGCGTGTCCGTGGTCGAGGAAATGGAGAAGAAGCCCGCGGAAGAGCCGAGGATCGAAGCCGCTCTGATCCAGCCCTTGCCGCCCCCCGACGACGATGATCTCGACGAGGATTTCCCGGACGAGGATGCCGACGCCGACGATGTTGTGGACGACGAGGTCGACGACGAACTCGAGGACGACGAGGTCGACGACGAACTCTGATGAAGAGGTTTCGGGTTTCAGTGTTCAGGTGTCAGGGAAGGCCAGAGTGCCTCGGGATCCGGCCGCTTCCGGCTGAAACCTGAAACCCGACACCTGAAAGTGATTCCACTCCCCCCGCACGGCGGGTTTTCTGCAAGGGGCTTACATTCTATGGAACTCGGCATTGTCGGCCTGCCGCAGGCGGGTAAGAAGACGGTCTTCGAACTGCTCACCGGTGTTGCGGCAGATAAGGCCCCGACCCGAAAGGGGCTGGCCATCGGCACGGCGGCGGTGCGCGACCCGCGCATCGATACGCTCTCCGGCATGTATAACCCCAAGCGCACCAAGTACGCGGAGTTCCAGATTGTGCTGCTTCCGGACATGGTGCCGGGCGCCGAGCGCAGCTCGGACTGGCTGGAGACCGTGAGGCGAGTCGACGCGTTGGTCGAGGTGGTGCGTGCCTTTCCGGCCCCGCACGTCCCGCACCTGAAAGGTACGGTCGACCCGGCCCGCGACGCGCAGATCCTGTCGACCGAGTTCGGGTTTGCGGATTTCGCCATGGTTGAGACGCGCCTGGAGCGTTTGGCCAAGGAGAGCATCAAGGGCAAGGCGGTCAACGACCTGCCTGAGCGCGAGAAGGAGCTGCTGGAGCGCTGCCGCACGCACTTGGAGGCCGAGAAGCCGCTGTCCCGCCTCGAGATGACCGCCGAAGAGGAGAAGCTCATCCGCAGCCTGCAGTTCCTGACGCGCAAGCCGACGCTGGTGGTGCTGAACGCGGGCGAGGACCTGGCGGCCGCCAAGGCGGAGTTTGCCGCCGTGCAGGGCCGGCTGGAGGCCGAGGGCATCAGTGTGGCGCTGCTGAGCGCCGCCATCGAGCGCGAGCTGGCGGAACTGCCGGCCGAGGAACGCCAGGCGTTCATGGCTGACTTGGGTATCGCGGAGCCCGCCTCGCACCGGCTCTCCCGCGCCGCGTACGAGTCGCTGGGCCTGATCAGTTTCTTCACGGTCGGACCGGATGAGGTCAGGGCCTGGCCGGTGCGGCGCGGCGCCAAGGCGCCTGAGGCCGCCGGCAAGATCCACACGGACATCGAGCGCGGGTTCATCCGCGCCGAGACGGTCGCCGGCGCCGACCTGCTGCGCGCGGGTTCGGAACGCCAGGCCAAGGCGGACAACCTGTACGCGCTGAACGGCAAGGATTACGTGGTCCGGGACGGCGACGTCATCGAGTTCCGGTTCAACGTGTAGGCCGAGCCGGCGCCGCGTGCGACGCGGCCACTACACTCATGAGGGCCGTTCACGATCGGCTGTAGTGTCGGCCTTGCAGGCCGATCCCGGCTTCTCTGCAACCAACACCAGAGACTCCCGCGGGGCTGAAACGATCCGAGCGATCGGGAAAGGGAAAGACACATCATGAAGACGCAAATTCGGCTCGGGGTGGTGGGGTGCGGCGGGCGCGGCAGGGGGCTGTTCAACCTGGCGGTGAAGAACTTCAAGGACGTGATTCCCGCCGCCGTCTGCGACCTGAACCCCAGCATGTATGCCAGCCTGGTCACCGAGCACTCCGGCGTGCAGACCTATACGGACTTCGAACGCATGCTGGCCGAGGCGAACCTGGACGCGCTGTTCGTCGAGACGCCGGCGACGGTGCATGCGACCTTCTGTGCCATGGCACTGCGCAAGAACGTTTTCGTCATGGGCGACGTGCCCGCCGTGGACAGCACGGCTGAGGCGCAGATGCTGTGGGACGCGCAGCAGGCGAGCCAGGCGTTCTACATGCTGGGGGCGAATCCGAACATGTGGGCGTTTGTCGAGACGGCCGTCGACCTGCGCGCCAAGGGGTTGCTGGGCGACCCGTACTACGTCGAAGCGGAGTACATCCACGACGTGCAGAGCCTGTTCGCCAGCACGCCCTGGCGCGAGACGTACGAGTCGATCCGGTACTGCACGCACTCACTCGGCCCGGTGATGCGCCTGGTCGACGAGGATCTCGAATGGGTCACCTGCTTCGATACCGGCAGTCACGTGAACCGGAAAACGGGCCAGCACGACGCCATGAGCGCCCTGTTCAAGACCCGTTCCGGTGTCGTCGTGCGGCTGTTGACCAGCTTCGTGAACCACTATCCCGGCTGCAACCACCACTACCGTTTCTTCACGACCAAGGGCTATTTCGAGCGGACCCCGGGTTACAACGGGGCGCAGAAGAACCTGTTTCGCTCGACCGACCTGTACCTCGACAAGCGTTTCGTCGAGTTGCCCATCGACACGGTGCGCCCCGAATACGGCGCCGCGGCGGCCAGCGCCGGGCATGGCGGCGCGGACTACGTGCTGATCGACCGCTTCCTGGGCGCCATCCGCGCCGGCAAGCCGGCGCCCATCGGGGTGCGCGAGGCGCTGCGCATGAGCCTGCCCGGGGTCTTTGCCGCGGAGTCCGCCCGCCGTGACGGCGAACGGCTCCGGATCGTCTACCCGTGGACAGCCGCGGAGTAGGCCGAGGCCGAAGTCCAGCGTCCGACACCGAGGCAAGCCCGCTGGCACGCGTTGCGGCGTGGCGGTCGGCGGCGCCTCAGTCTGCGGTCTCCGCACTCCCGAGGCGGTCCATGACCCGACGGCAGGTTTCCCCTGAAAAACCGCGGCTGGCGAGGAAGCGGTAGACCTTGGCCAGCGCCAGGCGGTCGCCGGGTTGGCCGCGGATCGACCGCCACTTCCGGCGCCCCGCTTCGAGTGCGTTGTTCAACTCGGCCTCGGCGTCGTTGCCCCCCTCCACCTCGGCCAGCGCCTGGGTGATCACATCGCCGTCAACCCCGCGTCGACGCAGTTCCATCGCGACACGCGTGCGCCCGAGCGCTCGCGAACCGGCGGTGCGCTGTTCGCAGTATGCCTTGGCATACTCCAGATCGTCTACCAGGCGTACGCCGGCAAGGCCGTCCAGCACCTCGCCAACGACCTGCAGCGCGTAACCGCGCGCCACCAGCTTACGGCGCAGTTCCTCGCGACTGTGGGCGCGCTGGGAGAGCAGGCGCAGCGCCGTCTCCCGGCAACGTTCGGGGGTTCTGCGGTCCGGCGTACCGGAATTCTGGCTCATCGGGGTCCCTCCGCGGCCGCCCCTGCAGGTACAGAGGCGGCACGCCCGAGTATACACCCGCGGCGGTGTGGCCGCCACGCCAGCCCCGGAGCAATCAGGGCTGTTTCAAGATTCGTGACCGTCGCGTGCAGCGAGTACCCCCGGCGTGTCCCC
>MHBL01000424.1 GCA_001803235.1 Lentisphaerae bacterium RIFOXYA12_64_32 | reverse complement strand
GAACGCGCGTCGATACGGAGCGTTCCCATGCGGCGTGACCCGATCTTGAAACAGCCCTGCCGGGGCCCCCGCACGGCTTGACGTGCCGCACTGCACCTCGTATATTCAGCCAACCATCCGGTTGGGTTTCTCGGATAGTAGAGGCCGGAAACACGCCGGCCCGTGACATCGCGTTGGACTGTCTCACAGCCACGGAGGTCAACCATGCGCCCTACCCTCCCTGCACTCTATCTCGCCGCTGCAGCCCTGGCCGCGTCGGCTGCCGACACCGAACAGTCGCTGCTCCCTCTCGACTCCGTGCAAGGCATCCAGCAGACGTGGGGCACTGACTCGCCGCGCACACTGGACGTCGTCACCGGTGAAGGCAACAGCACCGACGGCAACGGCGCGGTCAAATTCAGTGCCGTCGCAAAGGACGCTCCCGGGAACCAGTACTTCGGCATCATGATCCCACTCGCGACGCCCGTGGACCTCGACGCGTCACGACTGATGTTCGACGCGCGCGGCGACACCCCGGACACCCTGATGAACTTCTACGTGCGTTGCTACAATCGGGGCGAGAGCAAGCCGGCTTGGAGTTTCAGCGGCCAGCCGTTCGCCAAGGTCGGCTCGCCGAAACGCGGAGACTGGTTGACGCTCGCACTGCAGCGCGAGTTGGGAGCGAACGGCATGGGTTGGGAACCGGCCGTGGTCGAGACCCGCAAGGCTACAGCGGTGGACCGCATCGAGTTCATCATCGGCACCGCCACGCCGAAAGGCACGGTCGCGGCCAGCATAGACAACCTGCGGACGGCCCCGGCACTGGCCACCATCGCCGGACTGCAGGCGCCCAAAAAGCTGACGCCCGACACCGTCGTCGCCCAGGCCGGGCAGGCTCGCGCCGTCGTGCTGCACCCCGACTCCCAGGCCGGGCGCGACGCGGCGGCCGTCATCGTCCAGGCCGTCCGCAACCGCTCCGGCGTCGCACTGGAGGCACGCCCAGGCACGCCGGCGGACCGTGAACCGGCACAGACGGTGATTCTCCTCGGTAACCTTGACAGCAACCCCGCCCTGCTGCTGCTCTACTCGCGCTATCTCACCCCGGTCGACGTGGTCTGCCCCGGCGCCGGGGGCGCGCTCGTACACACCGTGTTCGACCCGTTCGGCAAGGGCGTGAACGCCATCGTCGGCGGCGGTTCGGACGACGCGGGTCTGATGAAAGCCGCCGCCCTGTTCGCTGACGCCGTGGGGCAGCAACCGCAAGGCGCCGACCTGGTGTTGCCGCGGCTGTTCACAGCCCAGTACAGCGCGGAATTCCTCAAGCGCTTTGCCTGGGCCGGGCAACCACCCAGTGAGAAGCGACTGCAGGACGGCATGAAGGAGGCGCAGCGCCGGCTCGACGAAGGCGCGCACACCTCCCTGGCCGGCCTGCTGCAAACGGTCGCGAACCGCTACCTGCTGACCGGCCACAGCGTCGAGGCCAAACTGTTCGTCGCCGTCTGGGACCTGTACACCAAGAGCGCCGTGGCCGACCCGAGCAAATTCGGCGGCCCCTGGGGTTTCGACAGCGACTTCCCTTCCAGCCTGGTAGTCCCGGGCTGGGACGTCATCGAGCATGACCCGGCGCTGACCGACGCCGAGCGGCTGCAGGTCACCCAGGCGATGGGGCGCTGGCTGGCCGAGGCCGTCGTCCCCAAGTGCGCCGGCGCGGTCAACAGCTCGCATGTGCCGTTCAATCACCAGACCTTCCCCGCCCTGGGGACGCTTTTTGCCGGCCTGTACTTCACCAACGGCTGCGACACGGTCGAAGGTCGGACGTGGCTGGGCATGGCGGACGCCATCTTCAAACGCCAGGCCGGCTACTTCAAGCCCCACGAGGACTGCAACGGCTACCAGTGGCTGACCAACGGCCACCTCTTCCGCTATGCCATGGCCCGCCCGGATTTCACCGTTTTCGAGAATGGCAACGCCAAGCGCATCATCGACTTCTGCATCGGCAACATGGACAACCTCGGCTACCAGGTGCCGTACGGCGACACCGGCAGTTGGCAGTGCTGGAACTCCGAAATGATCTGCCTGGACATCTTCAGCTTCGTCACCCATGACCCCGCCGCCACCTGGGCCGGCGCGCTCAAACGCCGAATCAAGAACACCTGCGAACTGTCCGCCTTCTACCGCAGCGGCGAAGGGGTCAAGCCGGACCGGTACAACGGTGTTGAAGTCTGGCCGCTCGAACCCGCGTACTACGAGTCGTTCCCGGCCGACGGGCGGCCCCCGCTGGAAAGATGCTTCGACAAGGTCACCTTCCGCGAGGCCATGGACCCGCAGGCCGCACACCTGCTCCTCGACGGCCTCAGCAATGGCGGCCACAAGCACCTGGATGGCAACAGCCTGCCGCGCCTGACCCAGTTCGACCGCATCTGGCTGGCGGACAACGACTACTTCAAGGCGCCGGTCAAGTACCACAACTCGCTGCTCGTGTTCAAGGATGGCGAGTCCGCCCCCATCCCGGATTACTGCGAATTACTCGGCGCCGGTGAAACGCCGCGCTATGGGTTCAGCCGCACGCGCATGGCCAACTACGCCGGGGTCGACTGGGACCGGACGGTGGTGTGGTTGAAGCCACAGAACGCGTTCGTCGTCCTCGACCGCATCGTGCCGAAGGAGAAAGCGCGTTACCAGTTGCGCCTGCTCTGGCACGGCATCGGCGCCGCCGAGATGTCCGGCAACGGCATGCTGCTGACCCAGAACGGCCCGAGCTTCCGGCTGGACCTGGCGCCCGGGCCGGGCCTCACGTTGAACAACGACGCGACGCTGGGCGAGAACTGGCGCGGCTACAGCCACGCCGAACCGGTCGTGCGCTCGCTCAGCGCCATTGCAGCCGTCGACCTCGACGCCGGCGAACCGTACCTGTTCGCCACCGCGCTCCATGGCAAGCCGGACGGCACGGTGGCGCCCTGGCAATTGCAGCCGGTCGCCGGAGCCGACGGCGTGCTGGTGCAGACGGACAGCGGCAGCGTCGGCATCGTGCTCGGGCCAATGCAGGCGTGGCCGTCCGGACTGGCGTTCCAGTCCGACGCCACAGCCATCGTGACGGACGATACCGGGTTGACGCTCCTTGGCGGCACGAGCGCGAAGCTCGGCGAGACCGCACTCCACACCGCGGCACAACCGGGGTGTGCGGACATCGCACGCCCGCAGGACGACCTCTCACCCGCGAAACTGCCGACGCGTGAACCCAAGACCATGCTCGGCGCCGGCGCCACGGCCAAACCGCTGCCCGTCGCGTGGGAGCAGCGCCTCGCGCCCGAACGCCTCGTCCTGACCGGCAACCGCGGGATCGCCGGAACGGTCAACCTCGGCGTCAAGATCCAGAGCGACGTGCCGCCCGCGAAACAGAACGCTTTCAACGCCAAGTCGCCCAACACGGTCGAAGCGCTGCTCGACGGCAACTCGGACAACAACACCGACACGTCGGTCATGTTCGAGCCCGACAAGCCGGTCACGGTGACGATCGATCTGGGCGGGACGTGCACGCTGGACCAGGTTCGGTGGTATCAGTGGTGGGCCGCGACCTCGAGCAAGATGACCTCATACCTGCCGGAGCGCGTCACGGTCGCCATCAGCAACGATGCGTTTGCCCAGGACACACGCGCGCTCGGCGAGGTCACCGACCCAGGCCCGCACCCCGATTTCGGAGCGCCGCTCGAGTATTCGCTTCAAGCCGGCGGGCAGGCGGCGCGCTGGGTTCGGCTCGTGTTCACGCCGAAAGCCGGGTCAGCCGTGTACCTGTCCGAAGTCCTGGTCGAAGGCCGGGTGCCGGAGGGCTCGACGGTCGAACCGCCGGCATTCAACATCACGCGTATCGCCACCGCCAGGCTCGACCCGGAACAGGCGCAACCCAGCATTCTGGTCGCCACCCGCGAGGGCACTCTGCTTGCGCTCAAACCCGATGGAACACGGCAGTGGGCAGTCCCGTTCGGCTGCCAGTTGAACGATGTGACGGCGGCAGACCTCGACCGGGACGGCAAAGACGAAATCGTCCTGGCGCGGCAGGACTGCCACGTCTGCGTTCTGGACAGCACCGGCAAGGAGCGCTGGAAACAGAAGCTCGAGTTCTACCGCCGCCCGGCCTACGTCAACCTGGTCCGGACCGGCGACTTGGACGGGGACGGCGTTCCGGAAGTCATTGCCGGCGCCGAAAACTGGCGCTTCTACGCCTACAAAGCGGACGGCACGCCGCTGTGGAACTACGAAAGCGTGCACCCGTCCCGCTCCAGCGCCGTGGCCGACATCGACGGCGACGGCAAGTGCGAGGTGCTTTGCGGCACGCATTACTACTGGTTCCCGGCCCTCAAGGGCGACGGCACGAAGCTGTGGGGCTACCACTTCGGCCCCATCTGTTACGATGTCACCACCGGTTCCTTCGACGGCGATAAGACGCGCGGCGTCGTCATCGGCAGCGGCGACGGTTACGTGCACTACCTCGCTGCCGACGGCAAGCTGCGCATGAAGTACAACACCGGCGACGAAGTGAAGAACGTCCTCACGGCCGACGTGGACGCTGATGGCAAGGACGAGATCCTCGCCGGGTCGCTCAGCCACTACGTCTGCTGCTTCGGCGCGGACGGCAAGCGTCGCTGGGCCGTCGACCTGGGCGGTCCGATCAGCGCCCTGACCGCCGTGAAGGCCGCGGACGGGCGAAGCCTGGTCGTCGTCGGAACCGGGACGGGCCGCGTCGTGACGCTCGCCGGGGACGGCTCGGTCCTGGCCGCGTCCGACCTCGGCAAACCCGTCGTGGACCTGCTGACCGACGGCGCCACGCTGCTCGCCGCCACCGACGACGGCATACTCCGCCGCCTCGAAATTGCGTTCTGACAGCCGCCGGCAGTGGCGCGGGACCTCCGGGACCGCAGCAGGGTGCCGCGGGTCCGTCTCGGACCGAGATCCTCGCCCGGGGATCCGTCGTCGTGCGAGCAGCTTTTCCGGACATAGCCGACCGGCGCACCCCGCTTCGGCGCGGGACGCGCCGAGCCACCGTGGGATGCCCCCTCACCCCTGCCGCACCACGACCCGCGCCTGGCCGGGCAGAATCTCGAGGTCCCCGTCTCGCAACACGACCCCGCCGCCGACCAAGTCCGTAACGCTCACACCGCCGCCGGCCAGAGCCGCGACCGGGACCGTCGCCGGCGCCGTGCCGAAGTTCACCAGCACCACGTATGTCCGGCCATCCGCGCCCGGCACCGACACGCCGCGCAGGTTCGGATCGGCGAGTTGCACGTGCCCGGTTGTGGCGGCCTCCGCCACAGCCCGCGTCTGCCGCGTCCCAGCGCCCGACAACACCGCCCAGCCCGCATCGAGCAGGACCTGGCCCGGCTCAACCCAGCGCGGCCCGACGCTGCAGGACCAGCCAATCTCCTCGAGATACAACGACCTATACCCGCTCCCGAGCCGCCGTCGTTCCGCGCTTCGGCGCACCGTCAGCATGTCCGCGCCGTAGAGTCCAATCAGCCCAATCTTGCCGTCCACACTCACCCAGCGGCTGTCCAGCGGCACTACCGCATCCTCGCGCGGCGGACTCCGCAATACCTTCCGCCCGCTCGCGGCCTGCAGCGTTCTGCGGAAGCCGTTGTACAGGTCGTTGGCCAGACTCAAGTGCAGCCCCAGCACACTCCGAACAGCGCAGCGCTTCGCGCCGACCCGGCACAGTTCCATCCCCACCACCGTGCGGTCGTCCGGCAGCGCCGCAAACACGATCTGGTGCGCCGCCAGGTCCTTGCCGCTCCAGCCCTCCGCAAAGACCGCGTCCGCGCCTTCGTTGATCGTCCCGCTGGTCACGAACCCGCCATCAAACGTATCGATTCGGCAGTCCACGAACCGCCGACTGCTCGGCGCCACCGCGCCCCCGAACGGGTACGGACTGCTGAGGAACTCGACGCACCCGGTCAGGTTCCCGTCCCAGTTCGCGAGGTGACTGTCCGTCGGCGGCTGACACATGCCCTGCCCAATCCCGAACGCGCGCCAGGCGAACGACGCCAGACGCTTGGCGCTGCGGTGCATGACGTTGCCGTGTTCCGGCTCGCACCACCCGCCCGCCACCGACGCCTCGAACCCCATCTTCTGAATTCCGCCGCCACCGAGCTTGTCTCGGTGGGGCGACGATTGCGATAGAGGGGGGCGGTCGTCGTCCCCCTCTATCGTAATCGTCGCCCCACGGGCGCAAGGCCCGTGGCGGCGCGGAGCCTGCACAAACTCCGGTGCACACACCATCGGCCGGTACGCGACCAGCATGCCCAGCACGCAGGCGCGGTCCGACTCCAGCCGCGTGTAGTAGTACGGGTTCTGTGCGGCCATTTCCGCGAGACGCCGTCCGTAGAAACTGCCGTCGGCGGCGTACGCGGCTTCCTTCTCGATGAGCCCCAACTGGCCCTCGGCCAACCCGAGCGCGTGCGCGTCGCCGAACCGGTCCGCCGCGTACATCAGGCTCGGGAGCAGGTATTCCTGGCAGTAGGCGTAACGGGTGCGACTGTCGCCGCCAAGCCGCGCCAGGCGCCCATCATCGAAGACCAGGCGCCGCAACACCTGCCACAGGTCCGCCTCGTGGTGGTCCAGCGACTCCGGCCGCGGCAGGCCCTGCAGTTTCAGATCGAAGTGTAACATGGCGGCGTTCGAGACGCAGATCACCATGTACCCGACATTGAAGTACCCGTGGTGATCGAGCGCGTAATTGGGGAAGAAGTTCGCGCCCACGTGCCGCTCCCGCACCGGCTTGCCCGCGACCACCGTGTCGTCCGTCGCATCCGCCGCCACGCTCACCGAATTAATGAGGAACACGTGCGCGCGCTCCTGCCAGTCGGCCGCGTGCGGGTGATCCGGGTACATCACCGCCGCGCGCCAGAGCAGCGCGCCGTTCCACAGGTTCGACTCCGGCACGTTCTTCCCGGAGTGGTTCCACCGGTCCGCCACCACGCCGTCCGCATTACCGCGGCGGCAGTGCAGAAACAGCCAGTCCGCCTCGCTGGTGAGCATGCGCCGCAACGCGTCGCGGTCGCTGTCGTTGAAGTGCGGACTCAGCAGGTGCACCCCGTGCATCATGCGTTCGACCCCAAGCGAACTGATCCAGGTATGCCCCCACTGCGTCCCGTCCGTGCATCGACCTGGCCCAGTGACGTGCGAATCGAGACTGAACCGCAACGCGGCCAGCGCGCGTTCGCGCGCCCAGTCGCAATCCAGCCCTGCGATCTCCGCACCGCGCGCCGCCAGCGTCGCCATGGCCGACAGGTACTTCTGGTTCGTCTGCACGCCCCACGAGTTGTACCCCGTCCCGTAGCAGCCCAGGTCCGGCCGGCCGGGAATCGCGTACCAATGGGTCTCAGAGTGTTTCGCCCAGTTGGCGAGTAAGTTCAGGGCCCGATGTTGCATTGGAAGCCTCTCGGCTCGAGATGGAAGGTTGAGGTACACCGGCCAAGGGACTGGCCGGGCCACTGACTCCAGAAGGCTCTGACTGTGGTGCGGGCAGTCCCTTGCCCGCAGGCCCAAAGTCGAATTCCGCTCTCAGATATAGGAGTATACCTCCTCCCCCGCCGTCGCGAAATGCGCCGTCCCGCTGTTATTTTGCACTTTTCTGCTGTTTGGCAGCGGATAACGCGGCGCGACAGCAAATGCCTCAGCCCACCACGGCTGCCACGGTTCTCGGCAACACCGCGATATGGACTGCGGTGGCAAGGCCGCTGCCGGCGGCCGCGACACCGCTTTGGCTGGAGCGCGTCGCCTGGGCAATACGTCTCAGCCAAAGCGGCGTCGCCGTCCCACCCTCCGGGCTGGACTCTGCCGCCGCAGTCCACAGCCGGCTGGCGATGGCCACGGCCTGCCGGGCGGGACGGCCTTGGTCATGCCCCACGCACCCACGCGCCACCCGGACCGCGTAAACGCGGGACTACAAGCCTCGCGCTTCCCGATTCTCATCCTTGCCGATGCAACGCCGGAATCGTATGGTAAGCACCGAGGGGTTCTCCCGGGACAACGAGAGTACTCCCGACATGATCAGCCGCGACAGAACAGGTTCCTGAAAGGACTCCCCCATGCAGCAGCAAATCGACGAAGGCCAAGCCATCAAGCGCAAGTACCCGGAGCAAGTCGTGCTGGTCATGACGCGCGGGAATGACGGCCGGACCAACGTCATGGCGGCGGGGTGATGCGGCGCTGAGTGAGCCGATGGGCCGGGCGGGGGCGTCGAGTTCTTCGAGTTCTTCGGGTTCCTCGATTCCCTCGACTCCGAAAAATCTGCGCCGGCCTGTACGAAACCGCCGGCGGCTTGCGCAATTACCGGTGACACGATCACCGTTAGACGAGCGCAAGCACCATGAACCAACACACATCCGCCCCCGTACCGCCGGCCACTGCGACCCCCGCAGCGCCCGGCGACGCCGTGCCCGAACTCACTCCCGAACTGCAGGCGTGCCTGGACCGGGCCAAGTCCGCGCGGACCGTGCGGACTCCGCACCTCAGCCTGACCGACCTGCAGGCGGCCGTGGAGGCGCGCCAGAGCTGGGGCGAGTACTGGGAAATGCCGCCGCACCTGGCCGAGTGCCGGGACTGCCTCGAGGCGTTCCAGATCCTGCTCGACGGCGCGCCCGCCGCCGACCCCGCCAGCCTGGCGCGGTTCGAGCGGCTCCATAGCGACACCCGCGCGCAACGCCGGTTCCGACTCCTCCCGTCGCCGGCCATGTCGCGCCTGCTGACCCGCATTGCCGCCTGCGTCGCGGCTGCCGTCACCGTCATATGGCTGCTCGTGGTGTTCACGGCACCGCCATCGGTCAAGGTACAGACCGGCACGCTCGTCCTGAACGACAGCGGTCGCGAACTCCGCACCGATGCGGCGATCCCGGCCAGCGCCAGCGTCCGCGCCGTGGACAACGTGGAAGCGCTGTTCGCGGACGGCTCGCGCGTGGTGGTCCGGCCCGAGAGCCGGTTCAGCTTGAATGTGAAACGGTTCAGCGGCGAGACCGTGACCCTGTTCGAAGGCGAAGTCAGTTGCGCCGTGGCAAAGCAGAAGTCCGGCCGCACCTTCCGCGTGCTCACGCCCGCCGGCGAAGTGACCGTGGTCGGGACCGAGTTCAGCGTCACCAGCCGCACGACCGCGGACTCCGCAACGCCGCCGCAGGGCAACACGCCAACCGCACCGCACCGCAACGGCCTGACCCTCCTGCACCCCATGAAGATGGGCGTCCGCGACGAAGCGCTCAAGGACGCCGGGCTCAACACGACCGTGGAAGTCCGCGTCAAGGAAGGCTGCGTCCGCGTCCGGAACCGTTCCGGGCATCAGGTGTCCGTGACCCCGGGCCAGACCGCCGTCATGCGCGGCAACCTGCCCGTGGTCGACGTGTTCGAGCCGGAACGCTGAAGACCGGATGTGCACGGCCGCCCTGACGGTGGATCTGGCGGCAGCCGCGTTCCGGAATTCGTCACAGGAGGTGTGGTCGATCACTGCGTCATTGAGTCACTGCGTCACGGGGTCACAGACGCAGGCAACAGGGTGCATTGCGTCGCCGCGACTCGGGCGCTGACTCAGTGACCCAGTGACTCAATGAGAAACCGGCAGATGTACAGCGTGCCGGCTGGGCAAGTGCCCTGGAGAGTTGCAGCCGGCATCACCCAAGGAGCCCCAATCATGCCCCAAACGACCGAGACCATCGAAAAGCCCGAGACGGCCGAACGCGTTCAGATCAGTGACGCCGACGACATTGCTGCGGTCAAGAGCCTGCTCGAGGCGTACCGGACCATGCAGGACCAGATTTCGCGGCGCATTGTCGGCCAAAGCGACGTGGTCGAGCAGGTGCTGATCGCCGTATTCTGCCGCGGCCACGCGCTGCTTGTGGGCGTGCCCGGCCTGGCCAAGACGCTGCTCGTGAGCACCCTGGCCAAAGTCGTCTCGTTGTCGTTCAAGCGCGTGCAGTTCACCCCCGACCTGATGCCCTCGGACATCACCGGCACCGACGTGCTCGAAGAAGACCGCACCACCGGACGGCGCGTGTTCCGGTTCCTGCATGGCCCGATCTTCGCCAACATGCTCCTGGCCGACGAGATCAATCGCACGCCGCCCAAGACGCAGGCCGCGCTGCTCGAAGCGATGCAGGAGCGACAGGTCACCGTCGGCGAGCAGAACTACCCGCTGCCCGACCCCTTCTTCGTACTCGCCACGCAGAACCCGGTCGAGCAGGAAGGCACCTATCCGCTGCCCGAAGCGCAACTGGACCGGTTCATGTTCATGATCCACGTCGACTATCCGAACCCGGACGAAGAGATTGCCATCATGAAGCAGGTCAGCGGCCGCGTCGAGGTCCGGCTCGAACCCGTGCTCGGCGCGGAGGACATCATGCGGCTGCAGAAGATCGTGCACCGCGTCCCGGCCGCCGATCACGTGTTCGAGCACGCCCGCGACCTGGTCCGGGCGACGCGGCCGCGCGAACCCGGTGCGCCGGAGTTCATCCGCGAACTGGTCCAGTGGGGCGCCGGCCCGCGCGCCAGCATCAATCTCATGCTCGCGGCCAAGGCGCGCGCCATCCTGCACGGCCGCTACCACGCCACCACCGAGGACGTGCGCGAGGTCGCCCTGCCCGTGCTCCGGCACCGGCTGGTGACCACGTTCAACGCGGAAGCCGCCGGCATCTCCGCCGACCAGATCGTCCAGCGCCTCCTCGACAAAGTCACCCCGAAAGGCGAAAGCGTGGTGTAGGGCGCGGCCTAGCGGCCGGGAGAAGCATACGACGCATAGGACAAATACGACGCATACGGCCTGACGGCCGGAAGAGCGAGCGACTTGGAAACCACCCCCAACATCCCCGCGTACATGAGCCTGCTGGACCCGGCCGCGCTGGCGACCATCCACCGGATGGAGTTCCTCGCCCGCGGCGTGGTCGAGGGGTCCGTGTCCGGCCGGCACCGCAGCCCGTTCCACGGTTTCTCCGTCGAGTTTGCGGAGCACCGCGAGTACGCGCCCGGCGACAACATCCGCGACCTGGACTGGCGCGTGTTCGGCAAGACCGACCGGTACTACATCAAGCAGTACATGGAAGAAACCAACCTGCGCTGCACCGTGCTGCTCGACGCGTCCGGGTCGATGAACTACACCGGCAATCTCGCGTCCTCGCGCAACGGCCGGCGCCTCAGCAAGCTCGACTACGGCCGCTACCTGGCGGCCACGCTGCTGCACCTGATGATCCACCAGCAGGACGCCGTCGGCCTGGTCACGTTCGACACGCGCGTCCGCCGCCACTTGCCGGCGCGCAGCCGCACCAGCCACCTGCGCGTCCTGCTCCAAGAGCTGTACGACACCCAGGCCGGCGACGAGACCGCCCTCGGCCCGGTCATTCACGACATTGCCGAACGCGTGCCGCGCCGCGGCTTGATCGTCCTGATCTCCGACCTGTTCGATGATCCGGAAGCCATCCTCAAGGCGTTGCACCACTTTCGTTTCCGCCGCCATGAAGTCCTCCTGTTGCACGTCATGGCCGAAGAAGAACTGACCTTCCCATTCGACGGCTGGAGCGAATTCCACGACCTCGAACTGCCCACAAGCCGCCTCGAGATCGACCCCAAAGCGCTGCGGGCCACGTACCTGGACGAAGTCCGCGGCTTCATGGAACGGATCAAGAAAGGTTGCGGCGAAATGGCCGTCGACTACGTGCCATTCTCGACGCGCCAGGACTTCGACGTTGCGCTGGCCAACTACCTGGCCGGCCGGGCGAGGACCACGTGACCTTCCTCAACCTCATCATGTTGGCCGGGTTGGTGCTGGTGGCGGCACCGGTGGTGATCCACCTGCTGAACCGGCACAAGGCCAAGGCGGTCGAGTGGGCGGCCATGCGCTTCCTGCTGGCGTCGCTGCTGGCGCAGCGTCGGCGCCTGCTCCTCGAGGAGATCGTCCTGCTCGCCCTGCGCTGCCTGCTGATTGCCGCCGTGGTCATGGCCATGGCGCGGCCGTTCCTGCCGACGCGCGCCGCCCTGCCCTGGAGCCTGGTGTTGCTGTTCTTCTCCGGCGCCGCGATCTGTGCCGGCACCGCCGGCGCAGTGTGGAAATCCGTCACACTCCGGCGGCGGCTCCTGCTGGCCACCGCGAGCCTCCTGACCATCGGCATCCTGGCCGCCGGCGTCCAGGGCTGGCTCCTGAAGCAGGCCTGGTTCACCCCGTCCGGCGAGCGTGATGTGGTGATCATCATCGACGGCTCCGACTCGATGCGGGTGAACCTCGACGGCCGGCCGCTGTTCCAGCACGCGATCGAGGAGGCCGCCGCCATCATCGAAAAACTCAATCCCGGTGACGCGGCCGGCATCATCCTGGCCGGCGCGCAACCCCGCGCGTTGGTCAAGTCCACAACCCAGGACCACGCCGCGCTCCAGGGCATCCTGCACCACCCCGAGTTCAAGCCGGCAGGCGGCGCCATGGGCGTGCTGGAGTCGCTCAACGCCGCGGCCGCCATGCTGGCGGAGAGCCAGAACCCGATCCGGCGCGTCATTCTGATCACGGACGGCCAGGCGCTGAACTGGGACCCGCAGAACGTGCCGCGCTGGAGTTACCTGGCGCAGCGCCTCAAGGCCCTGACCCCGCCGCCCAAGCTCGTGTGCCGCATCCTTGCGCCGCCGCCCACGTACCGCAACGCCGGCATCAGCGGCGTGCACATCTCGCGCCAGGTCATCGGCCTGGACCGGCCCGTCGAGTTCGAGGTCACGGTCCGCAACTCCGGACTGCTGCCGGTGTTGCCGGGCGCCGTGGCCTTCACCGTCGACGACCAGGCGGCAGGCCGCGAGTCGTTCGCCAAGGAACTGCCGCCCGGCGCGTCCGAGACCGTCCGGTTCGAGCACCGGTTCGACAAACCCGGCCGGCACGTCACCGGGTTCCAGCTCGCCTACGACGACGACCTGGCGGCGGACAACGTCGACAGCCGCGCGGTCGACGTGCTCGAGCGGCTCCCCGTCCTGATCGTCAACGGCGCGTCCGGCAGTCGTCCGTTCGAGACCCCGGCCGGCCTGATCCAGCTGGCACTCGCGCCCGCCGCGAGCAACGATCCGGCCCTGCGCAGCCTCATCGAGCCAACAGTCGCCGAAGCCGCAGACGCCGCACTCATCGACGACCTGTTCCGCTTCCGCGCCATTGTCCTGGCCGATGTACCGCGCTTGCCGCAGGCCTTTGCCAACAAACTGCTGGCGTTCGTGCACAACGGCGGCGGCCTGCTGGTGACCGCCGGCAGCCAGGTGGAAGCCGGCTTCTACAACGCGTTCACGTCGCGCGCCGGAGAGCCGTTCATCCCGGCGACGTTCGAAGCACGGCACACCCAGCCGACCGGCAAGACACCACTGCACCTGGACCTGAAAAGTTTCACGCACCCGGCCCTGCGCCTGGTCGCCGACACGTCGCACTCCGACGCCGGCACGCAGATCATCCACGCGTGGTGGAAACTCGCCACCGACCCGCGCGATGCGTCCGTCCACGTCTGCGGTCAACTCGAGAACGGCGATTCGTTCCTGGTCGAACGCGAGTTCGGGCGCGGCTTCGTGATGCTGTCCGCCCTCTCGCTCGGCGCCGCCGACAGCAGCCTGCCCGCGGCCAAGGCGTACGTGCCGCTCATCCACGAAATGGTCTACTACCTGGCCGCCCCAGCCGCGTGCGAAAGCAACGTCAAACCCGGCACCGAGGTGGCATTCGAGTTGGTCCAGGGCGCACCGCGTCAACTGTGCAACACCTCCTCCGCCAAACCACGCTCGCTCAGCGAAACCCGCGAGGCGCCTGTCGTGCTCCCGGACGGACAACAGGGCGCCGGACTGCTCATCGCCACCGGCGACCACGCCGTGGTCCGGTTCAGCGAGACTCTCGCACCTGGGCTGTACCGGATTCAGCTCCCGGGAAACGCCCGCGCCGCCGCCGGCGGCCAGGACTCACTGCCGTTCACCGTCCTGCGCCCGCCCGAGGAGAGCGTGCTCACGCGCCTGTCGGATGCGGACTTCGCCAGCGTCCGCGCCCAGGTCGACATCCTGCCCGTCCGCGGCCAGACGGAGGCCATTGCAGCCATGGGCGGCGGCTTCCCCGGCCTGGAGATCTGGAAACACCTCGCGCTGATCGCATTCGCCGCCGCCCTGGCCGAGACCGCACTTTGCCGCTGGATCGCGCGACAACGCCGCGTGCACAGCGCCGAAACCGTGGTGCTCACAACCCCGGCCGACGACCTGCGCGCCCGCGTCGCCAGGGCGCAGCACCTGATCACCGCAACCGCGCAGATGAAGAAACAGGCCGTGAACAGGCTATAGGAGATCAGACTCTCTCGGGTCTCGTTCGACATCATGCGTCACTGAGTCACTGCGTCACGGGGTCACAAGCCGAGCCATCGCGGCGCTGTGACCGTCGCCAAGTGACTCAATGACCCAGTGACCCAACACCCCAATCCCCCCAACGCCCAACGCCCCGACGCCGCCATGACACCCGACAACACCAAACTGCGCCTGCTGTTGCCCGACACGACGCCCGGGGCCGTGCCGCTGGTGCTGGCCGTAGTCCTTACGGCGCTCTGGGTCTGGCTGCACCGCGACCGGTTCCGGCCGTTCACACGCCCGGGGATCCTGGCCGCCGTCATTTTGCGCGCCACGGTCGGGTTTGCCGCGCTGTCCGCGTGGGTCGAGACCGTTCAGCACATTGTTGTCCTGGCCACACCGCTGCCGTTGCCACTGCCGTGCCTGCTGGGCGCCGCAGGGCTCGAACTCGTGCACTGGCTCTACAGCGTGGAACTCCAGTCGGTCCCGACGCGGGCGGGCCGGATCCTGGTCGGACTGCGTGCCGCCCTCGTCCTGCTCCTCGCGCTCATGCTCTGCCAGCCCATCCTCATCCGTTCGGTCGAGCGCAAGATCGACCGCCACGTCGCCGTCCTGCTCGACGACAGCGCGTCCATGCGCGTCAGTGACGGCAAGCTCCCGGCCCGGGACTGCCTGCGTCTCGCCGAGGCCGCCGGGGTCGCGGACGTCACGCGCCCGGTCGCGTTCGACCGCCTCACCGATGACATCCGCGACGCGCGCCAGCAGCTCCAGTCCGTCTCCGACAGTCTGGCGCCACTCGCCGGCGCCGCTCCGGAAACACTCGCCGGACAGATGAACCAGGTCAAGACCGCTGCCGCCGTCGTAGACCGCGTTCTGGAGACGGTAAGACGCGTCCGGACCGCGACCGGCGCTGCGCAGTCCGCAAAGGCCCCGGAGATCAACGACGCACTGCACCGGCGTCTCGCACCGATGGTCAAGACGCTGCAGGAGGAGGCAGACTCACGACTTCCCGAGGCTCGGAAGCATCTCGACACCGCGGCGGCAGCAAAGGACGCCGGCCAGATCGCCGCCACTCTGCGCCAGGCCTTGGACGCGCTCGCGCAGACGGTCACAGCCTTGCAGCCGGTCGAAGCCGACCTGGCCGCGTGCGACGCGGAACTCGACCAGGCGCTCTACGCCGCCCTGCCGGCCGAGACGCGCCAGGCGGTGGACGGCATCGCCGCCGCACCGCGCTTCGACCTCGCCGTCAAGACGCTGACCGCCGATCACCGGGACGCGGCCGGCAGCCGCGCTGGGAGCCTGCTCCAGCGCCTGACCGACGACTACGGCGTGCGCGCCTACACCTTCGCCGCAACCCCGGCGGAAACCAGCGTCGACAAGCTCGCCCGCGGCAGTGCCCCCGACGCCGCCGCAGAGTCTGACACAGCCCGGAACAGCTCGACAGACCTGACCGCAGCCCTGCAAAAAGTCATGAACGACATCCCGTCCGATCAGCTCGCCGGCGTGCTGCTGCTCAGCGACGGCCGCCACAACGGCCGAACCGCGCCCGACGAGATCGTGCGGCGGCTGGGCAAACTCAAGGTCCCCGTCTGCACCGTGCTCTTCGGCAACGCCAGCCATCCGCCACTGGACGCCGCCATTGCGAACGTGGACGCGCCGGACCTGATCTACGAAGGGGACCGGTTCGCGGCACACGTCGACGTCAAGGTCGAAGGCGTGGCCGGCATCGAAATCCCGGTGCAACTGATCAGCGACGGCAAGATCGTGGATTCGCAGACGGTCAAGGTCGACTCCGAAGTTGGACGTCAGCAGGTGGTGCTCGCCGACACGCCCGGCACTAGCGGCTTCCACGAGTACAAGATCGTGATCCCGCCGCAACCCGGCGAAGTCAGCGTCACCAACAACGAGTACCGCCTTCCCGTCGCGGTCACGCGCGACAAGACACAGGTGCTGCTCATCGACCGTCGGCCGCGCTGGGAGTTCCGGTACCTGAAGAACCTGTTCGCCGGCCGCGATTCGTCCGTGCGCCTGCAGTACGTGCTGCTGCACCCGGACCGGACCGACGACCAACCGGTCCCGCCCGCCGTCGGCGCCTCGGTGTCGCGCAGCGCGGAGGCGTGCGAAGCGACCGCACTGCCGGTCGGCGCCGAGGAGTGGCTGAAGTTCGATGTGATCATCCTCGGCGACGTCGACCCGAAGGAACTCGGCACCGGCACGCAGGAGACGCTGACGCGGTTCGTGAGCGAGCGCGGCGGCATGCTGGTCGCCATCGCCGGCACGGCCTTCATGCCTCACGCCTACGCCGGCATGCCCCTGACCGACTTGCTGCCGGTCACGTTCAACCGTGTCAGCCGCCCCCTCACCGGCGGCCCGGAGGACTCGTACCGGTTCGTTCTCACTCAGGAGGGGGGCGAACACGTGGTCATGCAATTGTCCGGGAATGCGGAAGAGAGCCAGCGGGTCTGGAACGCACTGCCGGCCATGTACTGGCGGCACCCGATTCTCGATACGAAGCCCGGGGCCAGCGTGCTCGCCTACGCCTGCCCGGTCGACCCGCCAGCGTTCCTCAAGTCCGCGGGCGACAACGAAGTCCCATCCGAAGGGACCTTGAACAACCGGCGTCGGTTCGAGCGTGCCAACGCCCTGGTCGTGGCTCAGCACTACGCGGCCGGCCGCATCCTGTTCTCGGCCGTGGACCAGTCCTGGCGCCTGCGCTATCGCTCCGGCGACACCTATCACCACCGGTTCTGGGGTCAGATTCTGCGCTGGGGCACGGCCGACAAGCTGCTGTACGGCTCCGGCGGTGTGCGCATCGGCACGGACAAAGCGCGCTACCAGCCTCGCGAGCCGGTCCGCGTCCGGGTACGCTTGGCCACACCCGACTGCCGCCCCATCGCCGGGGCGAACGTCACGGCCATCATTCTCACTGGCGACCGGCAGCCGGTGGCCCGACGCAAACTCGCCGGTGCGTCCGCCGCCACCGGACTGTACGAGACCACGGTGCCCGACCTGGCCGAGGGAACCTACAAGGTCGAGATCGAGACCGACGCGAACACCGGCAACGCACCCCTGCCGACCGCGGGGTTTGCCGTCGCCCGCGACCTCAGTGCCGAGACGACCTGGCTGGCGCCGGACCGCGAACTGCCCGGGCGCATCGCCACGGCCACCGGCGGCGTCATCGTGGCCCCGCCGCGCATCGACGACGTCCTGTCGAAGTTCGGACCACCGTCCCTGGTGCAGAACGAACGCCGCCAGTACGACCTGTGGAACTCGTGGTTGCTCCTGCTCGCAATCGCAGGCGTCGCCATTGCGGAATGGGCGTTGCGAAAGAAGGTGAGCCTCCCGTGAACGGCCCCAAAAACAACCCGTTGCCTGCGGCGATCGCGGCGCTCCTGCGCCGGCTGATCCGCCGCGCCCGCCTGGTGATCGCCCTGCGCGGCGTCTTCGCGCTGACCGCCGTCGCCGTCATCGCGCTGCTGCTCGTCATGGCGGCTGACTCGGTCCTGCTGGTCTGGCGCCCGTGGCAGCGCTGGCTGCTGTCGGCGTCGTTCTACGGTCCGGTCGCGGCCGCGGCGTGGTGGTTCCTGGTCCGGCCGCTGGCGCGCAGCTTCACGGCCGCCGGGGTCGCGCGCATGGTCGAAGCGCGACACCCGGAATTGCAGGAACGCCTCAGTTCCGCCATCGAATTGCTCACCAGCCAGGACTCGCAGGAACTGCGCGGCTCGCAAACGCTCATCAATGCCCTGACCGACGCGGCTACCCTCGATGCGGCCGGACTCGAACCACGCCGGGAAATGTCGTTCCGCGCTGCCCTGCCCTGGTTCGGAGTCTGCCTGCTGCCCGTGACCGTGCTCGTACTGCTGACGCTGCTCTGGCCGGACCGTGCCAAGTGCCTGGTCTCGCGCGCCACGGCGCCGTTCCTCGACCTGGGCAACCTCCCGGCCCTGCAACTCGAGGTCACACCGGGCGACACGACCGTCGCGCTCGGCTCGCGCGTCGAAATCGCCGCAGAGTGGACCGCGCCGAACGCCACGCCCGCCTACCTGCTGCGCCTCGACCCGGACGGCCGCGAAACACGCGAAGAACTCCTGCGCGTCAATACGCCCACCGCCGGACGCCAGCGCTTTCTTCTCACGTACCCGAACGTGGACAAACAGTTCCTGTACCGCGTTATGGCCGGGCGCGCACTGACACGCGCCTATCGCGTGGACGTGGCCGTCCCGCCCGCCATCCGGCAGGTCGAAGTGCGTTACGAGTATCCCGCCTACACACGCTTCCCGCCCCGCACCGAGAACAACGGCGGCGCCGTGTCCGCCCTGGCCGGGTCCACCGCCACACTGACGGTCCACATCAACAAGGCAGTGGCCGACGCCCGCCTGACTATCGAGGGTGCCCAGGCCACGGTCATCTCCGGCACACCAGCGGAGTCCGCAACCGATACGGACGGCGCCCGGTACCAGTTCAGACTGCCGCTGGTCGCTGGCACGGCCGGCATCTACACGCTGCGCTTCAAGGACGACTTCAAGCTCGAGAACCCGCGCTACGAACGCACCGTGCAGGCAGTGGCCGATTGTGCGCCGGCCGCAACACTCGACCTGGGCGGGCGCGAAATCCACCTCACCCGCAACGACCGCGTCACCCTCGCGGTGACCGCGGCCGACGACGTCGGCCTGGCCAGCGTGCACCTGCTCGTGGCCGCCGATGGCGCGGCCCTGTCGCCACAGCCGTTCCAACTCCCGCCAGACGACGATTCGGCGCCGTTGCCTAAGCGCTTCAGCGGCAGCACGACGATCGAACTGTCCGACCCGGCCTTTGACAAAGCAAACCGCGTCACCGTCCAGGTCAAGGCGGCCGACAACCTTCCCGCCACCGCGAGCGGCCCCCAGACCGGCTTGTCCGACATGCTCACCATCCTGCTCGATGACGGGGCCAAGTCGTTCCAGGAACAGGCGTTCGAGAACCAGGTCAAGGAAATCCGCCAGACGCTCGAGGCGGTGAAGAAGGACATTGCCACCGCCGAGCGGCAGATGGACCCCATCCGCCAGCGCCTCGAAAAGGAGGAACCGGTCAAAGAGAACACAGCCAAGACCATTGACGAAACACGCGCGAGGCTGGCCGAGGCAAACCGGATCTTGCGCAACCTGGCCGACCGCAGCGAGGGCGGCTTCTTCGCCAAGCTTCCGGAGGACTTGCGCCGGTTCGCCGAAGACCCCGTGAACCGACTCCTGAGCCAACTCAGCCAGATCAAGCTCGCCGACCGCCAGACCGAGCGCGTCAAACTCGCCACCGACACCCAGGCCAGCCTGAAGACAGCCGCGGAAACCCTCAACATGACGTTGGCCGACATCGACCGCATGGCCCGCGAAATCCGTACCGCGCTGGCCCTGTCCAAGCTCGCGGACCGCCAGACAGAGCTCGCCCGCGAGCGCGCCACGGCGCAACCGCCAACCGTCGCCGGTGCCGACGCCACCACCCCGCACCCCCCGGACGACCCGGCACGGCGCGAACGTGACGAAGCCTGGGCCCGCGAGCAGAACAAAGTCGCTGCCCAACTCACCGAACTCACACGGCAGGACCCGGCCGCCCTCGCCGCCCTGGCGGATGCGAGCAGCCGGAAGTTCGCCGACATGGCTTCTCAATACCGCGACCTGGCTGAGACCCAAAAGCAGACCGCCGGCCTGGCCCCGAAGGCAGCCGCAGTCGCTGAGTCTCAGCGCGAAGTCAGCGCCCTCGCCCGCGACCAAGCCGCGCTCGCCACTGAAACGACACGCCTGCGCACCAAACCGGAGGACGCCGCCACCGCCATGAACCACGCCGTCGAGGCGCTGCGCGACGACCAACCCGCGCAGGCGGTCCCGAACCAGAAGATGGCCGCGGAAAACCTCCGCCAAACCAAGGCTGCCGACGAGAAGGAGACGCAACGCCAGAACGCGCTCGCAAAGCGCCAGGATGACCTCGCCCGCAAGACCGAAGACGCGGCCAGCCGCCACGCTCAGGCCCGTCAGGCCTGCCAGGACACGGCCCGCGAACAGCTCGCACGCCGGCAGCAGGACCTCACGGCCGCGGCCGCCGCACTGCAGAGCCAGACCGCCAGACTCCCCGACCCCGCGGCGAAACTGCCGGACGGCGTTGCGGACTCCGCGCAACGTACCCAACAGGCCCTCGCGGACCCAGCGGCGTTCAACCCGCAGACCGCGGCCGCGGAAGCGGCCAAGACAGCGCGCGAGCTCCGTGACTTGGAGCGCGCCCTCAACCGCGACGCCGCACAGCGCCTGGCCGCACACCCCGAGGCCAGCGCGCCGTCCGCCGCGCTGGCGGACAAGGCCGGCCAACTCGCCGAGCGCCAGGAACAACTGCAGAAGACCCTCGCGACGCTGGCCGCCAAGACGCCGACCGCCGCGGCGGTGCAGGACCAAGCGGACCTGACCGCGCGCGTCGCCGACGCGCACCGCGACATGGCGGACTGGCGCAACTTCGAACGACACACGTTCGGCGACAAACAGGATCCGGGCCTGCGCCAGCAGCAGGACCGCGTCACCGACCTGCTCGGCCAGGCAAAGGAAAGCGCCGGCAACGCTGCCAACGATCTCAAACGCCTGGACCGCGAAGCCGTCGAGAGCCGGCGCAACCCCGACCGCCAGATGCCGCGCGACCTCGCCGACGTGGCCAACCGCAGTCAGGACCAGACTGCCGACCGCCTCGCCGATGCAGCCGCAAACATGGACGCGTTGGCCAATTCCTGGCACGACCGCGCCACAGCGTTGCGCCAGCAGGCGGCCACCGACGCCACACCACCCGCCCAGCCAAACACCGCCCCCGAAGTAACGACGACGACACCCGACCCGGCGCAGGCGCGAGAACGCACGGCTGCCCTTGTTGCCGAGGCCACACAGCAGACGCGCGACGCCGCACGCGACCGCACCGCGACCACCGCCATCCAGGCCGCCGACACGCTGCAGCAGGCCGCCAACCGCGCCGCGGACCGGATCCGCGACTTTGGCGCGCTCACCGAACCATCACGGGCCGCCGCCATGATGGCCACCTCGACATCCGAAGGCGGCGGCACCGGAGGGCCGCGCACAGCCGAGGAAGCCCTGGTCCACCAGCGTTTCGGCATTCGCATGCAGGACTGGATCAAACTCCCCGGCAACCTCCGTGACGAAGTGCTCCAGGCCGCCGCCAACGACGGCCCGGAAGAGTATCGCCCCATTATCCGCCGCTACTTCGAGGAACTGTCCAAGCAGCGAAAGTGACGCACCGCAGCGGGAGGCCCCAGTGTTCAGATGTCAGGTCAAGCGGTCGATGATCCCGAAGATCTCGATGACCTCGAAGATCCCGAGCCGCCCACATCTCCCCGCGAAAATTCTCTGACACCTGAACACCCCACCACCATGACACACACACCGACAACCAAACCCGTGTCCCCGCCAAACCCAGGCCCCACCCGGCCGGCACGCCGCGTCGCGACCGCGGTGCTCGCCGCCGCGCTTCTGCTCGCCGCTCCCCTCGCGCTGGCGGACGCCGCGTCGCAGGAGGAGGTGCGCCTGCAGGCCGCCTGCGAGGTCGCCATTGACCGCGGCCTGAACTACCTGGCCAACAGCCAGCGCGCCGACGGCGCCTGGGCGAACGAGGGAGAAAGCAATGTTGTTGCCTACACATCGCTGGCGGTCATGGCGTTCCTCGCCCGCGGCTACGCGCCCGGACTGCCGCCCTACGGCGACGCCCTCAACCGCGGCGTGGACTTCGTCCTCAACAGCCAGCGCGACAACGGGATGGTCACCGGGCAGAGCGGCGACAACATGTACATCCACACCATCGCCACCCTGATGCTGGCGGAAGTGTCCGGCATCATCGACGCTGAGCGCCAGGCCAAACTGGATGCCGTCCTGCCCAAAGCGCTCAAAGTCACACTCGACGCGCAGCGTGTCCAGAAAGCCGAGGCGCACCAAGGCGGCTGGCGCTACTCGCCGGGCAGTACGGACAGCGACCTGTCCTTGTCGGGTTGGGCGCTGATGTCACTGCGCGCGGCCCGGGCCAACGGCGCGGGTGTCCCGGAAGACGCGGTCAAGCAGGCGGTCGCATTCATCCTGCGGTGTCGCTCGAAAGACGGCGGGTTCAGCTACCAGCCCGGGGGCAACAGTTCGAACCTGGCGCGCACGGGTGCCGGCCTGCTCAGCCTGGAACTGTGCGGGGACCACCGCAGCGATGCGACCAAGGCGGCAGGCGACTATGTACTGCAGAACTTTCAGAAGCTGGCCGGCGACGAGAAAGCGTACAACTACGCGCTCTACTACTGCTCGCAGGGCATGTTTCAGCTCGGGGAAGGCTACTGGGAACGGTTCGCTCCGATGCTCTTCGACCTGCTGCTCAAGAACCAGAAAGAAGACGGGTCGTGGACACCGCGCGGCGAACTCGAACAAAAGCTCGGCCCGAACTACGCCACCGCCATGTCCGTCCTCGCCCTGTCCGTAACCTGCCGCCAGCTCCCCATCTACCAACGCTGACGTGCGGACTCCGCACGGACAAAGTAGAGCATGGCTCCAGCCTTGCTCACCGGGGTGTCGGAGTGCCGTCGATGTCACGGCTGACGGAACCTGCCTGACAAAGTGGTCGGACCGTCTCGGTCCGACGGCGCGGGACCGAGACGGTCCCGCCACTTTGCGCTCGGAGCGAGAAACTCGCCTTTCCGCTAACGCACGACCGCCACGCGTAATACGCCAGTCGCGGGTGGAACGACTGCGTGCTGGCCCATGCGTGAGACCCCCGTGGCCTCGTGCCACGGGTGAATCGGGTTCGCCCGCCAAACATGCGTGTCCCCCCTCTCTTCCCTTTCCCCCGTCCGCCGCCGGCGGACGGGGGAAAGGGAAGAGAGGGAACGAGGTGCGGCGAAGTAGCCAATGAACCCGTTCACCTGCCACACAAGGTGGCAGGGGTCTGTGCTCCACCCTGAGCTGACGCACCACCACTCCGCCGCCCGGTTGCCAGCGTTCCATCGGATGCTATGATAGCGCCTGCGCCATTCCGCGAACATCGACGCACGATGGCGACGAGGATTGCTATACCTATTCGGAGGGAGACACCCCATGCCCAAGGGATGGACTGCACTGGCCTGGCGCCGGACGGGTGCGCACCTGACGTGTGGTTGCCTGCTTCTGCTCGCGGGCGCCGGCCGCGCCACGGAAACACCGTACAGCCCGGACCCGAAGGGGTTCATTCGCGACTGGCTGATCATCGGCCCGTACCCGAGCACCAACGCCGGCGCTGAACCGACCGGGTTCGCCGACGATCTGCTGACCGCACAGGGCGGCGAAGCGAACGTCGAGCCGTATCCCGGGCTGCGCGACTCGGCGACGTTCGTGGCCGACAAGGCGAAACTGATCGCCGGCATCGGTTCCACAAACCAGTGGGGGTTCACCGAGACGCGGAACTTCGACATCCAATGGGAGCCCCTGCACTGGACAGACGCGTCGCCGGTCGTCGACCTCAACGACCGCTTCGCCCCGATCAAGGACCACATGGTGGCTTACGCCGCCTGCCGCGTCGTCTCACCCGGACCGCAGAAGGTCCAGGTCCGCCTCGGCAGTGACGACGACTACAAGCTCTACGTCAATCACGCCTTCATCGGCGGGCTGTCCGTCTGCCGCGGGACGACGCCGGATTCCAACATCCACCTCGTTGACCTGCAGAAGGGCGCCAACCTGATCCTGCTCAAGGTCGTGGACCGGATCGGCGGGCACGGCTTCTGTCTCGCGATCACGGACACGAAGGGCGGGCCAGCCGAGGGGTTGCACGTCGTGCTCGACGACCCGAAACGCAAGATCGCCGCGGAGTGCGCCGGCCTCGGCCAGGTCGACGCCATGGACGGCGGCGCCTTCGCCCGGATGGGCCTGGAGGGTGACGCCCCCTACTTCCCCGGTCCGCATCGCGTCGCACTCGGGCTGGGCTACGAGAAGCGTGTGGACGTCAACCTGGAACTGCTCGTCTCCGACGCCGCGGATCAGCCGCTGTTCCGACGCGACATGACGGCAACACTCGCGCCCGACACGGCGCTGGTCCTGAACCCCGACATTGACTGCGCCCGACCCGGCCCGCTCAAGATCGCCGCGGTGATCAAAGCCAAGGACTCCGGCGCGCTTCTCGGCCTGCTCAAGGCAGAGGTTTCCATCCTCGCCCCCGCGGCGCTCGCGGCACAGCAGGAGGACCTCGTCCGGGACGAGCAGAAACTCCAGGCGGCCACGGCGGACCTGCAGGGCAAGCTGCAGGCGAAGACCGACGAACTGGCGCAATTGCGGGGCGAGATCGCGGCGCAGTACGAACGGATCGAGATGCTCTACGAACAGCGGCACGCCGCGCTGGCCACGGCCGGCGGCGACGCGGCGCGCTCGATCGACGAACCGTTTGAGCCCGTGGAAACACCGCGAGCGACGCTGTGCCTGAACAGCGATGCCTGGGAGATCGCCGCGGCCACGAAGCGCAGTTCGCAAGGCTTTGACGACCAGCAACCGCCGGAAGCCGGATGGACTCGCACGCGCGTGCCGATCGAGTGTTACCACGAGTACTTCCGCGGCCGCAACGTCCCCGTCAAGGGCAAAGGCGATCCCTTCTACGGTCCAAGCCAGACACTGCCGTGCGGCGGCGACTACGTCCTGCCGGACGCACGGACGTCGCAGGGCGTCTGGTACCGGCTGCGCTTCGACCTGCCGGACGGCTGGGAAACGCGGGACCTGACCCTGTCCCTGAACAACACGAACACGCGCGTTCGCGCCTTCCTCAACGGTACGCTGATCGGCGAGGACACCGCCTGGTGCGGCCCCATGCGCTTCGCGCTCGGCAGTGCGGTCAAGCCGCGCGACAACGTCCTGGCCGTCTACGCGGGCGCCGACCGCACGCTCGGCCCCGCGCGGCGCGACCTGACCGAGGAGATGTGGGGGATCGCCGGTGACGTCGTCCTCGAAGCCGCCGCACCCCTGGCGGTGTCGGACACCTGGATCATCTCGAGCTATCGCGAGGCGCGCATCGAGGCCAGGACGTGGGTCCGCAACCGCACCGGCAAGACGCAGACGTTCGAACTCCGACACGCCTGCGTCCGGGACGGCCGGGTGCGCTTCCGCCCCGGGACCAGAACGGTCAGCGTCAACAGCGGCGCCGACATCGAAGTGCGAATATCGCAACCGTGGGCCGACCCGGCGCTGTGGGGCATCGGCGGCAAGTATGGCGACCCAACGCTGTACACCCTGGTCACGGACGTGGTCCAGGACGGCAAGGTCGTGGACCGCGCCTTCACGCGGTTCGGGTTCCGCGAGTTCTGGGTCGAGGGCTCGCACTTCTACCTGAACGGGAAACGCATCTTTCTGCAGGGCGACGTTGGGCACTTCCGAATGAATGTCCGGCGCCACCTGGATGTGATGCTGCCGCTCCTCAGGGCCGACCACATCAACATGATCCGCAGCCACCAGGGCAACCCGTTTTCATACAACGCCACCGAGTTGCCGGAGGTCGCCGATGAACTCGGCATGCTGGTGTGCGCGCAGATGTACCCCATCCTCCACCCCTGGCCGCTGGCCAAGGACCCAACCGGCAAAGGCCGCAAGGATGGCTACCTCTCCGTGGAGGAGTTCCTGGCGCACCCGGTGCATTTCGAGAACCTGAAGAACTGCGCGCGTTGGGTCCGGATGATGCGGAACCACCCGTCCGTGGTCGTGTACTCGCCGGACAACGAGATCTTCACGCAGGCATGGGACACGCCGGAGCAGCTCGAGTTCAACGTACGCAACGACCGACTCGGCGCGTACTACGAGAAGTACGTCAAAGCCCTCGACCCCACCCGCGTCCTGACCCGGGACGGCGACGAGGGCACCTGGGGACACAAGGGCAAGTGGCAAGAAGAGCCGCCGTGCGACACGGCCAATTACCACTACCCGGACTTCCATATTTTTGAGTTCGTGCAGAACTGGGAAACGGTGTACGACGGACGCCCTGCGCTGTTCGGCGAAACGCTCTACCACTCCTACGGCGCCTGGGACGGCTGGGTCGGCGCCATCCCCGCCCAGGTCGCGGCCAAAGCCAGCCGCGTCCGTGAAGTGGCGGCGCTGTACCGCGATCTGGAAGTCCCAGGCGCGATCTACATGGGCCTGTCGCTGGACGGATTCATCCAGCTCGATCCGGACGGCTGCGGACCGTGGCGGATCACGCCCCAGATGCTCGAAGAATACAAAGCCAACAGCATCGTCAAGGCCATGCCGCGCTATCCGTACATTCCGGTGCCGTGGCCGAGCCTGTCGGGCCCCGGCTACAAGAAAGAGTTCGCCATGATCACAGCCGGCGTCCACGGCGAAATGGGCATCAACTGGTTCGATGCCAAGACGCCCACGCACGTGCGCAACGCGGTCAATGACGCCTACCGCGACTCGCTCACGCCCATGCCGCCGCTGAAGGCGAACCGCGCGCCGGAGTTCCTGGTCCGCGTCGTCCGGAACGGCGCGCCGGTGCCGTTCGCGCAGGTGTTCGCAATCCCCCGGGCAGGCCAGGCCACGACGCCGGTCGGCGTCACCGCAGATGCGCAGGGCACGGCGTGGTTTGTGCTCCCTGAGGCCAAGGCGTTCCTGGTCCGCGCCGGCGGTGCCGAGCAGGCGGTCGAGGCGACGGAGGTCCCCAACGATCCGCCCACGCCCGGGTTCGAGTATCTGAAGACCATTGAGATCGTGGTGCCGTGAGAGTGATCCGACTAACGAGACCACAGTGGCGCGGGACCTCCGGGACCGCAGCAGGGTGCTCGGGTCCGTCCCGGACCGAGGCCCTCGGCCGGGGATCCGTCTTCGCCCAAACGGCTTCGCCGGACAGAGCCGGCCGAGACACCCCGCTTCGGCGCGGGACGCACCGAGCCACGGTGCGCCCGATCGCATCCGGACCGGGGCAAGAACGCCTTGGCGGCGGGCGTGACGCGGTAATCAGGAGTAGGAGTAACGACGGAGACACACCCATGAAACGACAGATTGCGATGGCTCTGCTCGGCGTCGGTATGACGGCAACGTTGGCCGTTCTCGCCCCGCGGCTCGGTGCCGAGGAGAAGACCAACTCCACCGCCACTGCCGCGCCGCTCGACACGTACCGCACGTGCGAGGAACTCAAGGTCCGGATCGCGGCGCAGCAGAAGGAGAACGTCAAGCTGGAGCAGAAACTCGCCGCGCAGGAGGAGGCACTGCGCAACTACCGCGCCGTCAAGGCTCGCAACACCGAAATCATCGCCAAGCTGGAGAAGAAACCGTGAGCCGCGTCGCCCGCACTTGCATCCTTTGGCTTGTCTGCATGGTCGACGCCGGCGCGCTTGCGGACTCCGCAACCCGGGTCCAATTCGAAAACATCGAGGGCGCCAAGCGCTGGGACCGCGACGCGGGAACGTGGGAACTGGCCTACGGCGGACCTCTGCAGTTGTTTCGAGACGGACGCTGCCTGCAGTCCGAGGCGCCGGACGTCGTGGTCCGGCCCGGCGCACCGGCCATGTCACTGGGCCGATTCCCGGGCGTACGCCCTGCTCTGTCGTTCACCTGTGCGCTGGAACTGGCACAAGGCCAGGGCGGCGTGCTCACGCTGCAGCTCTGCCAAACCGACGGCGCGATCATCTCAGAGAGAATGGCCACGTTCGGCGCCGACGGCTGGCTGAGCGTCGCGTGCCAGACCCCGCCGGACACGGATGACGACACGGCCCTTGAGTTGCGCGCCTCGGCAACCGGTCAGGTCACCGTGACCCGGGTCGTGCTCTCCCGCCGCTTCGAGCAGCTGTTCCAGGCCGACACGCCGTTCCCGCTCCAGGGCATGGCGTGGCACAAGTTCGGCGCCAGCGATACGTTCTCGCCCCACTTCGAGGCGGGCAACTACCGACATCACAGAACAGGGGACTGGCGCGGCCTGTGCCCGACCGAAGTCCGGGACGGCATCGCGGTCGGGGTCCTGAACAAGAGCTACTACCCGCTCTTGTGTACGAGACTGGGCGCACAGGCAGGTGTGCCGGTCCCGGTCCGGGGCGCGGGCGGCTGCCGCCTGTGCTGGCGCGGCGTGGGCGAGTACACGCTGCCGATCATCTCCGACAGCGTCCCGACTCGGGCCTACAAGAACGAACGCGTCGGCGGGCCGGACGGCTGGCACGACACCGAACTGGCGCTGGATCCGAATTTCCTCGACTCGAGCGGCAACGGCATCTGGAACGGGTTCCGCGAGTATGACTGGCAGTGCGGGACCACGCTGGTGACCAACTACGGCGACGGCGCGATCGACTACCTCGTACTGCTGCCGCAGAACCGTATCCCCCTGCCCCCGGGCACGGCCCGTGCCATCAGCCTTCGCTACCTCAATCAGGCCAGGCAATGGACCGCCTTCACGACACCGATCCCCGACACCGCCAAAGCCGTCGGCCTGGTCTTCCAGGCGGAGCGACGCACGACGCTCTGGAGCGAGACGGAGACCGGTTGGCAGCCACTCGGCACGATTCCCGACGGCGTCGCGCCCAATCGCCTCTTGGTGGAACCGAACAGCATCGCGGTGTCCGTACCACCGCCGTGATGCCGTGCGCCGTTCGCGCCGGGTCACCACACACGTGCCTGGCCCAGGGCTGTTTCAAGCGCCGGGGGGGGGGCGGCCTGAGGACAGGCCGCCCCTACTTGGTGTGCGCGGAGGCGTGGCCTTTCGAGACGCGGCGCCGGATCTTGAAACAGCCCTGTGCCTGGCCACGTTCGGCTTTTCATCGATGCCCTCGCGTAGTATGGTATGACAACGGTGAGACGGGGTTACAAACCCTATGTCCGGGGGGGCTACCCCGGCACCACCAGAAAGCCGCCGCCTCGGGGCTGACGGGGACTGCAGGAAGTGAGGGATGCAAGCCATGAAGCACTGCCGGCCCAGGGGACTGGTCTTTCCGGAACTCACCCAACGTCATAATCGTCAGGTGCCAGAACACAACTCGCCGCCTGGCAGCCGTTTCACTCTGATCGAACCCTTCGACAAGCTCAGGGCTCATTCGTTTACACTCATCGAGCTCCTCGTCGTCATTGCCATCATTGCCATCTTGGCGTCAATGTTGCTGCCGTCCCTGCGCCAGGCCCAGGAAAAGGCGAAGCAGAGCCTCTGCATGAGCAATGAGAAGCAGATGATGCTGGCCGCGCTGATGTACACCGACGACAACGACGACACGGTCCCGCAGGACACCGACTGGACCAACCCGATCGTCGTCAACGGCTTCCCCTATCCCGGCCCGCACTGCTGGGACTACCGCATCCGCAGTCATGTCGGCGACCTGGGCGTCTTCACCTGCCCAGCCGTGAAGACCACGGCGACCGTCTTCCGCACCTACCGGTTCAACGGAATAAAGGGCGGCGGCTGGGCCACCCCCAAGCGCACCGCCCACCTGGCCGAGATCAAGCAACCGCAGAAGACCGTCATGATTTGCGACGACCGAACGCCGATGGGCTTTGACTCGAACTGGGGCGCCTCGGTACGAAACGATGGCGACATGGTCATGGTTCACAATAACAACGGCGAGAACATCGGCTTCTTCGACGGCCACGCGGGGTACTACACGGGCGCCCCGTACGCCTACTACTCCTCCGGCTGGCTCGCGGGCCAGGGACTGATCTGGTAGTCGACGCCCCGCAACCCCCACAACCCGCCCCGCCACACGATAGGCCCGTGAACGTATCCGCACGGTCGTCCCTCTCTGACCAGTGAGGGCAATTCCAGACTCGCGGAAAGGCGGCTTGTCCCGGCCATGACGTGATTGGCCCCACAGTGGCTCGGCGCGTCCCGCGCCGAAGCGGGGTGCTCGGGCCGGTCCCCGGCCGAGGAACTCGGGCCGGGACGGCCCCGAGCACCCTGCCGCGGTCCCGGAGGTCCCGCGCCACTGCCCCTTTGCAGACTTACCTGCACAGGATGCCCCTATTTTTGCCTTCCCCCCTTGACACATGTCCGAACGTGGCCTACTGTATTCATCAAGGATGAACTATTATATCGTTAGGATGAATAATGGCGCACAGTGACATGGTGCAATCGCTGGCACGAGGGCTGGATCTGCTGCGGCTCGCGGCCGAATCGGAGCACGGGTTGCTCCTCTCCGAGCTTGCCGCGCGGCTCCAGGTCCGTCCGCCCACGGCATTCAACCTGGCGCGCACGCTGGTTGCCAAGGGCTTTCTTGAAAAGACCTCTCGCCCGGTCCGGTACCGGCTCGGTCCGGCCGTGGCTGAACTGGCCGTCCTGCAGCACCGGCGCCAGTGGTTCCGGAAAGCGGAAATGGTGGTCCTCGAAGTCTTCGAGGCACTCAGCGACGCCACTGTGGTGCTGACCGAACCCACGAGCGACGACCTGACGGTGGCGTTGCGCATGGCCCCGGCCCGACCGGGTGCGCTGGAACGCTATCCGGGCCGGACCATGGCGCCGTACACCAACGCCACCGGGCTGTGCTACCTCGCCTTTGCGCCGGATGCGGAGTGCGCGGCATACCGCCGCAGATACCCGTTCGTCGAGAACGCCGGCCGCCTGTGGAAGCGCGAGTCTGAACTCGAGCAGTTCCTGGCTTCGGCCAGGGAAAAAGGTCTGGTCGTGGTGGCTGACGACGCGCCGTTCCGGACCGCGGCGCCGGTCTACGGCCCGGGCAACCAACTCGTGGCGGTGCTGGGCGCCAGCTTCAGCCATGACCAGAGCGCGGCCGCCGCACGCAAGGAGCAGATGCGGCGCACCGTGACCGCCGCCGCCCGACGCCTGAGTTCCTCCCCAGCGCCAGGGAGGAATGAAGGCTGAGAGCTGAGCCCCGACAGCAACCCAACCCCTAAGCCCCTAAACCCCTGAACCTTTGAACCCCAACAAGGAGGTCCCCATGTTAACCGCAGCATCCGTGAAGAAAATGGCTCGAGCTCTGGGCGCCGACGCCGTGTCGATCGGCAGTATTGACCGCTGGGAAGGCGCGCCTCTGCAGATGGACCCGCGCCAGATCATGCCGGAAGCGAAGTCGGTGATTGCCATGGCCTTCCGCGTGTTTCGCGGCAGCCTGCGCGGCATCGAGGAAGGGACCTTCTTCAGCAACTACTCGGCCATGGGCTACGGCGGCCTGACGTACCTGTACATGCCGATGACGGTCATCAACCTGTCCAAGTTCATCGAGGACCACGGGTACGAAGCGTTCCCCATGGGGCACCAGAGCGACTGGCGCGCCGTGGACGGGGAAGGCGGTTCGCGCCGCAACTACAGCCGGCCGGTCGCGCCCGGCCGTGCCGCCCCGGACGTCATGGTCCACCTGCGCATTGCCGGGTTTCTCTGCGGCCTGGGCGAAATCGGTTACAGCAAGGTGTTTCTGACGCCGCAGTTCGGCCCGCGCCAACGTGTCGGGCTGATCTTCACGGAAGCGGAACTCAAGCCCGACCCGATCATCAAGCCGGGCACCCTCTGCAACCGCTGCATGGCCTGTGTGAAGCAGTGCCCCGGCAACGCCATCGACCCGAAGAAGACCGTCAAAGTCAAGCTGGCGGGGTACGATGTCGAGTGGGGCGAACTGGACTGCAAGGCGTGCGACACGGCATTCCGCGGCGGCATCCCCTCTGACGAACCGCTGGCCCCCGAGGACTCGTATATGGATTCGATGTACGGCAAGTCCGTCAAGCGTGCGCCGTGGACACCCTTCTACAAGAAACCGTCCAACGTCTACAACACGGGCCAGGCCGTCTGCGGCGGCCGCGGCTGCATGCGCGCCTGCATGATCAGTCTGGAGTCGCGTGGCATGGTCGAGAACAAGTTCAAGGAGAAGTTCCGCCGCCGCAAGCCATGGTCGGTCGACTGGTCGACCCCGGCCGTAGAGACAACGTCGGCGCCCGCCGCCAAGCCGAGCAAGGCCAAGGAAGCGGACTGAGGCGGGTGCCGGTTGTGGGCGGCTGGCGTCAGGAGACCCGCCGCCCGCTTTTCGGAACGCACGCAGCACAAGGCTCGGATGGCGGGCGGAGGGCCGCCCGCAGTACTGACGGTCAGGCGGGGTCGGTCTGGGCTGGCACCGCGACCTACCCGCCCGTCG
>MHBL01000423.1 GCA_001803235.1 Lentisphaerae bacterium RIFOXYA12_64_32 | reverse complement strand
AGCCTAAGATGCGACAGAGCTCACGAGCCGCAGGCTCTGTCTTGTGCGATGTGGTGCGGCGAGGTGTGTTGAGGGACGCAAGCAAGGAGGAACGGGCCATGTTCGATCAGGTCGTCGCGGAGTTTGAGCGGTACGTGCGGGACCGGCAGTTGGCGGGTGTGAATCAGGTTCCGGTCCTGGGGCAGTGGGTGCGGCGCTTTCTGGTGTTTGCGCGGACGCAGGGGCACACGGACTTCGAGGCGTGTCTGACGGCGTTCCTGGATGAGCTGCGCGCCGACCTGGGGCGGCCGCCGAATCATCTCCGTCGTGGTACCTGCCCGAACCAACCATAGGCAGCATCCAACATGCAACATGCAACATGCAACATCCAACGTGCAACAAGGGACAGGCAGATAGGGGGAGTGCGAAAATGGGAACTGAGGAACCACGCAAGTATGACTTGGAGGACAGGCTCCTGGACTATGCGGCTGGGATTGTCCGGTTGACGGATGCGCTGCCCAGATCACGGGCGGCCTGCCACGTGGCCAACCAACTTCTGCGCTCGGGAACGGCGCCACTCTCGAATCATGGCGAAGCCCAGGGGGCCGAGTCCCCGGACGACTTCATTCACAAGTCGAGCGTTGCGCTGAAGGAACTCAAGGAGTCGCGGCGTTGGCTTCGCCTCATTGTGAAAGCCCAACTGATCAAGGAAACACGACAGGTGGAACCGTTGCACGGGGAGACGGAGGAACTGATTCGGATCTTCGGGGCCAGCATCCGCACGGCCCGTTCGCGAAAGGCCAGGAAACGACCCGATTCCCCCATCTGATTCCTGAACGTTGTGTGTTGCGTGTTGTGTGTTGCGTGTTGTGTGTTGTGTGTTCGGTTCGGTGGCCGCCCCGCAGTGGGAGAGTGCGGCGACACCACGTCGATCCGACGACGATCCAGCGCGCGGTGCATGACGCGGTGCGGAAGGCGGGGATCGCCAAGCCGGCATCGGTGCACACGCTAAGGCACTTGTTTGCAACGCACTTGCTGCCGTCGGGCGTAGATATCCGGCAGATCCAGGAGTTCCCGGGTCACAACCGCGTCGAGACGACCATGATCTACACGCACGTCCTGCGCGAGGTCCGCAACCCGGCGGGCAGTCCGCTGGGCCGCCTGGCGACCGCGCCGCGCGTCGCGGTAGCGTGATGGCGGCGGCGGGCGTGCGGGCCCGTCGGCGCCAGAATAGGAGGACCCCCAGGCCTCGGGACTTCGGACGTCATCGAGCGCGCCAATCCGCCGTGCTTGGGTGAACGGTGAGCAAGGCTGGAGCCATGCTCTACTCCCGGGGGGAGGGGCGGGTCGCGCGCACCGCGGAGGACGGGCCGGGGGGCTATCCGGTCGGCGAGCCGAGTTCGGTGAGGGCGGTACGGACCTCGCAGGTGTCGTCGAAAGGGAATTTCTCGCCTTTGATTTCCTGGTAGTCCTCGTGGCCTTTGCCGGCGATCACGATCAGGTCGCCGGGGCGCGCGTCGCGCACGGCGAGGCGGATGGCCTCGCGGCGGTCGACGGCGACGTGGCTGGCGGTGCCGGGCGGGATGCCGGCCTCGATTTCGCGGATGATCTCGCGCGGGTCCTCGTCTCGCGGGTTGTCGCTGGTGACGATGACGACGTCGGCCAGTTCGGCGGCGACGCGGCCCATGCGCGGGCGCTTGGTGCGGTCGCGGTTGCCGCCGCAGCCGAAGACCGCCACGAGTCGCTTCGGCTTGAGGGCGCGCAGGGTGCTGAGCACGTTCAGCAACGCGTCGTCGGTGTGGGCATAGTCGACGAACACGGCGAACTTGCGGTCCGTATCGACACGCTGCAGTCGGCCGGGCGCGCCGTGGAACTCGTGCACCACCGCCGCGATGGTCTCCGGATCGATGCCGAGCCGCAGCGCGAGCGTCGCGACGCCGGCGATGTTGCTGACGTTGAACCGGCCCATGAGCGGGGAGGGGAGTCGGAGCCGGTCCGATGCGCTCTTCAGGGTGAACGCCGAGCCGGTCACGGAGGTGCGGACGTAGGTGGTGCGGAAGTCGGCGTTGCGGTGCACGCCGAACGTGGCGAGCACGCCGTGGGACACGGGCTGGGACGCGCTCCCGGTGTCGCGCAGGTCCCGGGCGAGCCGGCGTCCCCACTCGTTGTCGAGGTTGACGACGGCTGGGGCGTCGGGCGCGAGGTGCTCGGTGAACAGCAGTTTCTTGGCCTCGAAGTATGAGTTCATGTCCTTGTGATAGTCGAGGTGTTCGCCGGAAAGATTGGTGAACAGCGCGCCGGCGAAGCGCGCCGCGCCCATGCGGTGCTGGTGCAGCGAGTGGCTTGATGTCTCGATCACGGCAGCGGCCAGGCCGGTATCGCGCATCTCGGCGAGCAGGGCCTGGACCTCGAACGGGGTCGGCGTGGTGCGGTCGGCCGGGATTTGGCGGCTCCCGACATCATAGACGACCGTGCCGATCATACCGGTGCGGATGCCGGCGCGGGTGAGGATGGCGCGGAGCAGGAATGCGCAGGTGGTCTTGCCCTTGGTGCCGGTGATGCCGAACAGGCGCATGGATCGTGAGGGAAAATCATGCAGGACTTCGGCGACGCGGCCGGCGGCGGCATACGCGTCGCGCACCTGGACCAGGGCCACGTGCGGCGGGACCGGGACGGGCCGCGGCGCGACGACGGCCACGGCGCCGGCCTGGACTGCGGCCGCGACGAACTCCGTGCCGTCCTGGCGCGAGCCGGGAATGGCGCAGAACAGCCAGCCCGGCCGGACCTCGCGGGAGTCGGACGTGGCGCCGAGGATTGTCGGTTGCGCGGAATTGAGTACGACGGGATCGAGCCCGGCGAGGTGCTCAAGGTACGCGTGAAACGGTTTCGACTGCGGCATCAGTCCTGGCCTCCGGGGGTCCACCGTTGATCCTGCCGACAGGTCGCTGCGCGGGCGCCACCTGGAGGTACTTCAGGGTCCGCTCCGCGATGTGGCTGAAGGTCGGCGCCGCTACCGTGCCGCCGTAGTACCCGTTGTCCGTCGGCGTGTCCGCGGCAATGATCAACACGAAGGCCGCGTTGTCGGCGGGGACGAACCCCGCGAAACTGGCCACATATTCACTGGAGGAATAGACGCCGTTGACGACCTTCTGGGCCGTTCCCGTCTTGCCGGCGACCTCGTAGCCCTCGACGGCGGCCTTGGGCGCCGTGCCGTCCTCGGTCGTGACCAGTTTCAGGGCTTGGATGAGGGTCGTGGCAGACTCGGGCTTGACCGCGCGGCGCTTGACTTGCGGGACGGTGACTTCCATGTAACCGGTCTCCGGGGCCACAATCCGGTCAAGGACATGCAGCTGCATCATGACGCCCTGGTTGGCAATCGCGCAGTAGGCCTGCAGGAGCTGCAGCGGCGTGACCAGCACACCCTGGCCGATCGGGAACCGGCTGATGGACAGGCCGTCCCACTTGTTCAGAGGCCGGAAGATGCCGGACGCTTCGTCGGGCAAGCCGATGCCGGTGGTATCACCGAAGCCGAAGCGCTTCATGGTCTGGTAGAGCCGGGCCGGGCCCATTTCAATGCCGATCTTGGCCATACCGATGTTGCTGGATTTCTGGATGATCTCCCAGACCGGCATGCGTCCGTACTTGTGCGTGTCGTGGAGCGTCTTTCTACAGTAGACCCAAGCGCCACTCTCGCAATCGAACATGCTGTTCAGGCCGACCACTCCGTAGTCGATGGCGCCGGCGGCCGTCACCGCCTTCATCACCGACCCCGGTTCGAAACCCTCGCTGAGCAGACGGTTCCGCCAGTGGCTGGGGTCGCGCATGGTCTCGCGGTTGTTGGCATCGAACGCCGGGTACTGGGCCATGGCCAGGATGGCGCCCGTGGCCGGGTTGGCCATGACGGCGTAGGCGGCCTTGGGCCGGTGCTTGCGCACCATTTCCATGAGTTCTTCCTCGACGATGTTCTGGATCGGTTCGCGAATGGTGAGGTAAACATCCGAGCCGTTGTGGGCTGCCTGCTCGGTGCAGGACTCGTTTTGCAGCGCATGGCCGCGACGGTCGCGCTCGTATACGGCGCGGCCGGGCGTGGGGACCAGGTAGGAGTCCTCCAGTTGCTCCACACCGCTGACGCCTTTGCCGTCGATGTCCGTGAATCCGAGCAGGTTGGCCAGGAGCGAACCTTTGGGATAGTTCCGACGATAGCCGTCGATGAAACGGATGCCGCGGAAATGGTACGCGGCGATGTTCTCGGCGGTGCGGATGTCCAGGCCGCGTTTGACGACGATCTCCTTGGGCCGCGACTCCTGGCCGTTGGCCAGGGCAAACCGCCGGGCCAGGTCAGTCGGGGCGATGCCGAGTTCCTTGCTGAGCACGCGGACGATCTGGGCCCGGTCACGGTTGAACCGGCGCGGTTCGGCCAGCACATCGCGGCAGGAGATGTTGCCGGCCAAGAGGTTTCCGTCCAAGTCACAGATCCTTCCGCGCTCTCCGCTCTCCGTGCGGCAGGCGGTGTACTTGCCCCGGGCCTTCTCAATCAGTTCGCCATGGCGGGCAATCTGCAGGCGGTAGACGTGGACCATCAAGGCCGCGTAGCCCAGGCCGAGGACGGACAGGATGATGGCCATTCGGACTAGCAGGTACTGGCGTTGCATGGACGTCGATGGTCTTCCCGGGTTCAGAGGTTCAGAGGTTCAGAGGTCGGGGGACGGGGTGGATTCGGGGGCGGTTCCTCGGCGGTTATCCGCGGTTTCTCCCCGCTGACACCTGAACCCTGAACCCTCCTTCTCCGGTGCGTGCTCGTCCTGGCTGTGCCCTACTTCCGGGCTACGGCACCTTCAACAGCAAGCCATTTCGGGGCCGCTTCCGTCGATGACGACGGAATGCGCCGAACCTGGCCTGGCGTCGGGGGGCGCAGCTTCAGCCCCATTCGATCGACAGCGGTCAGAATGTGTCGGCCGCTGCGGTAGCCTTCCATTTCGACTCGCAGATTGACCAGTTCCTTGTTCCTCTCGTCTAAGTCGTGCCGGAGTTCCTGCGACTCACGTCCCAACCGGTCCTCTTCGCTGCGTAGCCAGACATAGGTCAGTGCGGCGGCCAGCACGAAGAGAAACAGAGCGGCGCAGTGACAGCGGAAACGCCGCGTCGCCGGTTCCAGTTCCACGCGCAACTGGTACCGGCGGTAGGTGCGTCCTCGGTAAGGGTTCAACATGCTTCGGATCCCTTCGCCGCGCTCCGTTCCCGCACTCCGTTCACGGTCGCTCCGCCGCCCTGAGGCGTGCCGAAGCGGCCCGTCGATTCTCCGCTACCTCGGCATCTGTCGGCCGCACCGGCTTGGTCGTGACGACTCGCAGGGTCACCTTCTTGCCGCAGTTGCATACCGGCAGTTCCGGCGGGCAGACACAGGCGGCGGCCTCGGCGCGGAAGAAATGTTTCACCATCCGATCTTCCAACGAATGAAACGAGATAACAACCACTCGGCCGTTCTGGCGGAGCAGTATTACGGCGATCCTCAGCGCTTTCTGCAACTGGCCCAATTCGTCATTGACCGCGATGCGCAAGGCCTGGAAGCATCGGGTGGCCGGCGGAACTCCGCCACGGCGCCGGTCGCCGAGACGGTTGGCCATTTCCGCGAACTCGAGCGTTCGTTCCCACGGTTTCGTCTGCCGTCGCTCCACCGCGGCACGGGCGATGCGGCGCGCGTGTCGTTCCTCGCCGTACTCGCGCAGGATGCGGCCCAACTCCTCCTCCGAATTCTCGTTGAGAAGGGTGGCGGCGCTGATGGGCGAACGCCGGTCCATGCGCATGTCCAGGGGACCGTCGAAGCGGTGCGAAAAGCCACGGCCGGGTTCGTCGATCTGGCCTGAACAGACCCCCAAGTCCAGGAGGATTCCGTCAACGTGATCCCATCCCTGTTCGGCCGCGAACTTGGCCATATCTCCGTAGCATCCGCGCACCAGGCGGACGCGGTCTCCGAATCGCTCCAACCGGACGCGGGCGTGCCGGATGGCTTCCCCGTCGCGGTCGATTCCCAGCAACTGGACCTCCGGTGATGATGCGAGCAGCAGTTCCGCGTGTCCTCCAAGGCCCAGAGTCCCATCGATGAACCGGCCACCGCGGCTGACCCCAAGGAGGTCGAGTACCTCCTTGGGCATGACCGGCAGATGGCTTAGTTCCATGATGGTGTGCCTGTCCGTTGTGTGAACCGGACCCGCCGTGAAGAGGGTCTGGCGCGACTCAAGCGACTCATGAGCGCGGAGAATCGTTCGCCTCGTCGCCCTCGGCCTCGTAAACGGTCGGTTCCCGGCATCCCATCGATGTGCGTCCCGCGATCGAGGACGAAGGACGAAGCCGACTTGCATTGCTCCACCCGTTCGTGGCGGGTTGGCGCCAGGCCCCGAGCGTCCCGGGGGTGGCGCGTGCCAGTCCCGGGAGACAACTCGTATTCGTGCTCGGCCTCAAGGGGGGACTGACACGCTTGACCTGGGGAGGAGGTAAGGGTGCGGGCGCGAGCACGAATACGAGTTGTCGAGCTTGAATTCACCGTTGAGCAAAATCTCCGTTCACGACTTCATCCCTTGATGGCGCGGCGGAAGACTTCCGTGAGATCATCCGGCCGTTCATGGAGCGCTTTCATGACCTTCAAACCCAATTGACTGTCCATGCGGTGCTGGTGCCACATGGAGGGTTCCCACACCTGGATGGTCGTGACCGAGCCCAGCAGGAGAACCTTGTCCGTGATGGCCGCGTGAGACATCAACTTGGGGCTCAGTGCGAACCGGCCCTGACTGTCGCAGTTCACCTCTTGCGCCATGGACCCGATCGTCGCCAGAGCAACAGAGGCCTCAGCGTCGGCAAACGAAACCTTCCGCAGTTTCTGCAGCAGTTCCTGAAACATGGGGCCGGGAACCAACTGCAGCGACGTGCCGCAGCCCGGAAGCAGGAAGAAATGGTTGGACCCCGGTGTGTCGCTGCGCCAATCCTTGGGCAGGGCGAGTCGACGCTGCTTGTCCAGCGTGTACTCGTGCTCCCCGAGGAAGCAGAACTCACCACTCTGTGTTCCGACCGTCATTCCTGGATCTGCCTATTCTTCCCTGAATCACTCCTAACATCTCCTATTAATACCATGAATCCGCAGGGAAAGCAAATGCGAATACAAAAAAAAAGAGTAATGCGTCAGCGCCCCCCGGGCGGCAGAACAGCCCGGGCATACCAAGGTGAAACGGGCAACGACGCTTCCAGAGCCCGCGAGGACGCGGGCGCTCCAAAGTCAGCCCCCGTGCCAGGCCGTGGAGCGCCCGCGTCCTCGCGGGCTCTGGGCGCCTTCAGTTTCATGGGAGTGGCGGGCGGAGGGCCGCCCGCGGCACGGTCAGTCAGGCGGGACCGGGCGGTCCGCCACCCGGGGACGCTGACGCATCGCGCGCCGCCCGCGTGGCGTTGTGGACGCAGCCCCGTCTGGCGGGTAGAGTAGAGTTCATGAACCGATACCGGATCCTCGAAGCGTTGCGACTGCTGCTCAGGGTGGATCCCATCCTCGTGGCCTTGATGATGCTTCTGGTCGGCACCGGCATCCTTTTCATCTACGGCGCAGGCCAGGAGACTGGCGGGCGGTTGGCTGGGTATTGGGTTCGGCAGCTCTGCTGGGCAGGCGCAGGCGTGCTCTGTTTCGTGATCTTGACCGTGTGCGACTACCAGGTGCTGGGGCGGTGGTCTTGGTTGTTCTACGCGGCGTGCGCGGCTCTGCTGGTCGTCGTCAAGATGGTCGGGGTCACAACGTATCACTCTCAGAGTTGGCTGGAAGTGCCGTTCCTGCCTGGTGTGCGGGTTCAACCTGCGGAGTTTGCCAAGCCCGTGTTGCTGCTGTTCATCGCCTGGATCGCCTCGCGGCCGATGTGGCGGACTTCGCGAACTTGGTTTGCCGTTCCCGTCCTGGCAGCGGCGGGTCTGCCGATTCTGCTGATTGCGCTGCAGCCGGACTGGGGCACTGCACTGGTGTTCATGCCGTTTACGCTCGTGGTCATTTTCGTGGCAGGGATACGGTGGCGGTGGGTCCTGTTGGGCGTGCTGGCCGTGGCACTGGTAGCGCCCTTGGGCTACACGAGACTGAAGCCGCACCAGAAAGAGCGCATCCAGACGTTCCTGCATATGTCCCGGGACATCTCGGACCAAGGGTGGAACGCGCACCAATCGATGCTGGCGGTCGGCAGTGGTGGCATGTGGGGCAAAGGGTACATGCAGGGCACTCAGCATGTGCTCGGATTCCTGCCCCGCACCGTGGCGCCGACGGACTTCATTTTCTCGGTCATTGCGGAGGAAACTGGTTTCGTGGGATCAGCGGCCGTGGTCTGTGCTTTTATCGGACTAATCCTGTGCTGTCTGCGCACCGCCATGGTGGCACCGGACGCCCTGGGTTCATACCTGGCGGTCGGGGTGGCGACGATTCTGTTTACCCATGCCTACATCAACATCGGCATGACGATGCAAGCGGCGCCGATCATCGGTATCCCATTGCCGTTCGTTAGTTACGGCGGCTCGTTCATGCTCGGGACCATGGCGGCGATGGGACTGGTTCAGAGCGTGCATGTGCGGCGGGGCTTGATCCCGCCGGAGTGACGGGGAAGCGCGGGGCATGGTGTCGGGTGTCGGGGGGGGGGGGGGGGCGTGGTTCACGGAGTCACTGGGTCACTGAGTCATGAGTTATGGGGCATGTGGCGCCATCCGCGCCGGCGCCAGGTCGATTGAGAGGCATTCGAGGGTATGAAGAAAGACACCATTTTCAGCACCGTTGAGCGGCAAGAGCCGTTGTCTGCGTTCTTGGTGGGCGTCCAGTTCCCACGGGCGGACAACGCCGATGAGATACCAGAACTGCTGGTCGAGTTGGGTGACCTGGCCGGGACGCTGGGCATGCTGGTGGCCGGACAGCAGATCGTGCGGATACGGAAACCGTGCAGTCGGTACCTTGTTGGGTCGGGCAAGGCGGAGGAGATTCGGGATTTGGCCTTGGGTTGCGGTGCCCGCGTCATCATCTTCGATGACGAACTGACCCCCTCGCAGCAGCGCAACTGGGAGCAGTTCGCGGATATGGCGGTCATCGACCGGCAGGAGGTGATCCTGGACATTTTCGCGGAGCGGGCGCAGACCCGCGAGGCGGAGTTACAGGTCGCCCTGGCGCGGTCCCGGTATGACATGCCGCGCCTGAAGCGGCGCTGGGGCCACCTGTCGCGACAGCGCGGTATGCGCGGTGGTATGGGCTCGCGCGGCGAGGGCGAACAACAGCTCGAGGTCGACTACCGTCTGGTGCAGAAGCAGATCCAGCGCCTGCGGGGCCGGCTTACCGAGGTGCAACAGCAGCGGAGCGTGCAGCGAAGCCTCCGCTTGCGGAAGGGCGTGCCGGTGGTCGCGATCGTGGGCTACACGAATGCGGGCAAGTCCGCTCTGCTCAACGCGCTGACAGGCGCCGGGGTTTACGTCGAGGACAAGTTGTTCGCCACGCTCGACCCCACGGTCCGAAATCTGGCTCTGCCCAACCGCCGGGAGGTGTTGCTGACCGACACGGTCGGCTTTATTCGCAAGCTGCCGCATTTGCTCATCGAGGCCTTCAAGGCCACCTTGGAGGAAACGGCGCTCGCCGATCTTCTGCTCGAGGTGATCGACGTCACAGCGCCGGCCATCGAAGCTCATCACCACACCACAACCGAAGTCCTGGGTGCGATCGGGGTTCCCCAGCAGAAGCCGGTGCTCACGGTGTTCAACAAGGTGGACTTGGTCGACGACGAACTGACGCTGCGGCGGTTGGAGCGCAAGTACACGGGGGCGGTATTCGTGTCGGCGAGAACGGGGCAGGGACTGGACGCGCTGAAGCAGCGTCTGACGGAGGAACTGGACCGGGTCTTGCGTCGGGTGACCCTGAGAATCCCGCACGACCGCTACGACCTGGTGGGGAAGTTGTACCGCAGCGGCCACGTCGTGGGGCAACGTCACGAGCCGGAAGGGGTCATTCTTGACATTTCGGCGCCGGCGCGGACCCTCGAGGAGATGGCGCGGTTTGCCGTGGACGGGGAGAACAGGCCCGATGTGGCTTCGTAGCTGGCCCCGTCGCCAAAAAGGATGCGCGCTGAGGCCCCCGTGTCGGGAGTCGCGGCCTTGTCATCCGATCCGTCGTCGGTGTTCCATGGCACGTGGGTTCGCGGGTCCAAACGGTCGCGAAAAAAATGTCCATCACAGGCATTGACGAACCGGAATACGGTCTGTATAATATGCCCAGAGTTACGGACTTTCGCGTTCATCGCGGAAGGCAGGATAGCCTCTTGTCTCTTCAACATCCCCCGATGTCCTAAGGTCCCGGCTCCGCAGTTGCTGCTGTTTCCGACAGTTGACTCATTGTTTCCCATCGCAGAGTACCAAGACGCGGCAACAACCTGACGGGTAGGTGAACCGGGGCGGCGCGTGGTGTGGTGTAGTTCCTGGGAACGGTCCCGGCTGTCATCAAACCCTACCAGAGTTCTTGTTCCATTTCATGGAGTATCGTTGGCGGCATGTTGCTGATTGGGATCACGGGGGGGATCGGGGCGGGAAAGTCTCAAGTTTTGTGCGAACTCCGGGCCTTGGGGGCCCGGGTCTTGGACGCCGATGCTGTGGTGCATGAGCTTTACGAAGTCGATTCTCGCCTGCGAGCGGCGTTGCGCGAGCGTTGGGGGGAGGCGGTGCTGGGGACGGACGGTCGTGTAGACCGGGCGGTCGTGGCCCGCCGGGCGTTCGGCGAGCCCGCGGAACGCGAGTGGTTGACCCAGCAGGTTCATCCCTTGGTCAGGCGTCGGATGCTGCAAAACGCAGAGGCGTCTCCTTTGGGCTTGTTCTGCGCCATTCCCTTACTTTACGAAGTAGGCTGGGAACACGAGATGACGCAGACTATCGCGGTGTGGTGTGACCGCCGGACCCAGTGGCTGCGGCTGCGCGGGCGTGGTTGGTCGGACGAGGAAATCTCACGGCGGGAAGCCAGCCAGATGAGCATGGATGAGAAGTTGGCGCGGGCAGACTACGGAATCCTGAATATAGAGAGTCTGGAGCTCTTGCGGGAGCAGTGCCGACGGATTTTCGAACGAATCATGGAATGCCACGGCCCTGGCCGAGGGGCGCACCGGGGCTGAACCTGGGCCCCGGCGGCAGGCAGGGTAAGTTGGGGACGAAACGAAAGGACGGATGTGAGATGACGGAATTTTCGGGCAGCGGCAGGGCGGGTGGATCCGGTGCGGCCGGCGAAGGGGAACGCAGCGGGCGGAATTGGGGCGGGCGCGGCCGGCGCAGTGGCGGGCATTCACGCCGAGCCAGTCACAGTCATCCAGCCGCTGCCCCGCCGCCTCAAGAGTCCTCGGCCCAGGCGGAGGCCGGGAACGAGGCGGTCATCCCGGCTGAACCGCGCCCGGTTGCGCCCGTGGAGGAGACCCCGGCGGCAATGCCGGCCGTTGGTGCGCCCGAGGCGGAAGCCGGCGGGGTTGCCGAGCAAGACGGCCAGGAAGGCGAAGCGGTGCAGGGAGCCGGCGGTCGCCGTTCGGACCGGGCCGGACGTCCGCACCGTGGTCACGACAACGAGCCGGAGGGCGTCCATCCCCGTGACCGCACGGCGCCGAACCTGGATCTCGGTGACCTGCAGAACATGCCCATGGCCGACCTGACCAAGATGGCCCTGGAGCTGAATATCGAAGGGGTCGGTTCCCTGAGCAAGCACGATCTTATTTTCGAAATCCTGAAGGCCAATACCGAGAAGAGCGGGCTGATGTACGGGGGCGGAGTCCTGGAAGTGCTCCCGGACGGTTTCGGATTCCTGCGCAGCCCCGCCTACAGCTACCTCCCGTGTCCTGAAGATATCTACATGAGTCCCTCGCAGATCCGGCGTTTCTCGCTGCGGACGGGCGACACGGTGATGGGCCAGATCCGGCAACCGCGCGAGAAGGAGCGCTTCTTCGCGATGCTGAAGGTCGAGTCCATCAACGGCGAACCCCCCGAACTGAAGAAGAATAAAGTGCCGTTTGAGAGCCTGACCCCGTTCTTCCCGACGCAGCGGCTGATCTTGGAACGTGAGCAGGACGAGATCTCGATGCGCGTGGTGGACCTTATCACCCCGGTGGGGCGCGGGCAGCGTGGTCTGATCGTGGCGGCGCCGCGGACCGGCAAGACGGTCGTCATGCAGAAGATCGCCAACAGCATCACCCGCAACAACAACGATATCCGGCTGATCGTGCTGCTGATTGACGAGCGGCCCGAGGAAGTCACCGACATGGAGCGGAACGTGGATGGCGAGGTCGTCAGTTCGACGTTCGATGAACCCCCGGAGCGGCACGTTCAGGTGGCCGAGATGGTCATCGAGATGGCCAAACGCCAGGTCGAGCACGGTCGGCACGTGGTGATTCTGCTGGACAGCATCACCCGGTTGGCGCGCGCCTACAATACGCTGGAACCGCACAGCGGCAGGATCCTCTCGGGTGGCGTCGACGCCAATGCCCTGCACAAGCCCAAGCGGTTCTTCGGCGCTGCGCGCAACATTGAGGAGGGCGGAAGCCTGACCATCATCGCCACGGCGTTGGTCGACACCGGCAGCCGTATGGATGAGGTCATCTTCGAGGAGTTCAAGGGCACCGGCAACATGGAACTGCACCTGGACCGGCACCTGGTGGACAAACGGATCTTCCCATCCATCAACATTGAGAAGAGCGGGACGCGTCGCGAGGAGCTCCTGCTGCACCCCGACGAACTGTCGCGCGTCTGGACGCTGCGCCGGGTTCTCAACGACGTTCCGCCGGTCGAAGCGATGGAATTGCTGATCGGCAAGGTAAAAAAGACGAAGAACAACATTGAATTTCTTATGTCCCTGCAGGTATAATTACTGGAACGTGCACAAGTCCCCCGGATGAACAAGGTTGATCGGCATGGAAAACATCAAATGCCCATATTGTGACATGACCGTTAGGGTAGCCGAAATTGAGGCGGAGGACGGGGCCTGCCCGGAATGCGGGGCCCCTTTGATGGGGGTACTCCTCCGCAATCAGGAAGGGGCAGAGGACTTCGAGGATGACCTCGATACGTTCGCGGAGTCGGATGTGCCGATTGAGGACGACATCAAGCGTTTTCGGCGCAAAAACGACGACGATGACGACGACGACGAGGAGGAGGACGACTGACAGACCCGATGAGCACGGAAAAGACCCCGGTCTACGACGAAGGTAAAGTACGGACACTCAGTTCGCTCGAACATATCCGCACGCGACCTGGAATGTACGTGGGCCGTCTCGGCAACGGGAGCCACCCCGAAGACGGTATCTACGTACTCCTCAAAGAGGTCATCGACAACGCGGTTGACGAGTACATCATGGGGTATGGTCGCCGTGTCGACCTGGCCGTTGATGAGAGCGGAGTTGTCCGGGTCCGCGACTACGGTCGGGGGATCCCTCTAGGCAAGCTCGTCGACTGTGTTTCGAAGATCAACACGGGCGCCAAGTACAACAACGACGTCTTCCAGTTCTCCGTCGGGCTGAATGGCGTGGGACTCAAGGCGGTCAACGCGCTGTCGAGCTGGTTCTCCGTCAAGTCGGTTCGGGAGCACAAGACCAAGATTGCCGAGTTCGCCAACGGTGTTCTCAGCTCGGAGAAGGACCTTAAGGTCGATGAGCCGAACGGCACCGAAGTCGCCTTCATTCCCGCCAAGGATTTCTTCCCGCAATTCGTGATCGAGGACAAGTTTATCCGCAAGCGGCTCTGGAACTACGCTTACCTGAACAGCGGCCTGTCCCTCTATTTCGCCGGCGAGCGTTTCTACTCCCGGAATGGGCTGCTTGACCTGCTGGAAGAGCGGGTGACCGAAGAGAAAGTCTACGACATCATCTACCACAAGAGCCCCGCCCTGGAGTTCGCCTTCTGCCACACGCCAGGCTACGGCGAGACCTACTACTCGTTCGTGAACGGCCAGTACACGAACGACGGCGGTACGCACCAGTCCGCGTTCCGCGAGGGAATCCTGAAGGCGGTGAACGAGTTCTCGGGCAAGAACTACGACGGGGCCGACGCGCGCGACGGCATTGTCGGGGCGATTGCCATCAAGCTCAAAGACCCCCTTTTCGAGTCGCAGACCAAGAACAAACTCGGGAACCACGAGATCCGTGGCGAGATCGTTAACAAGGTCCGGGAAGTGGTGATGGCGCACCTCTACAAGAACCCCGAGGTCGCCACCCGTCTGATCGAGAAGATCGCCCAGAATGCCAGCGTGCGGCAGGAGATCCAGAACGTCAAGAAAGAGGCCAAGGAGAAGGCCAAGAAGGCGTCTCTGAAGGTCCCGAACCTGCGTGACTGCAAGAACCACCTGACGGACGGCAGCGAGCGGGGCGCCAAGTCCATGGTGTTCATCACGGAGGGTCAGTCGGCGGCTGGGTCCATGGTGAGCTGCCGTGACGTCAACACGCAGGCCATTTACTGTCTTCAGGGCAAGCCTCTGAACGTGCATGGGCACCGGCGCAAGACAGTGTACCAGAACGAAGAACTCTACTACATCATGCGGGCGCTGGACATCGAGGATGGCCTGGAGAGCCTGCGCTACGAGAAAGTCATCCTGGCCACCGACGCCGACGTGGACGGACTGCATATCCGGAACCTGTTGATCACATTCTTCCTGACGTTCTTCGAGCAACTGGTGATGGCCGAACACCTGTTCATTCTGGAAACCCCTCTGTTCCGCGTCCGCAATAAGAGAGAAACGGTCTACTGCTACAGCGAGCAGGAGCGGGATGCCGCGTCCGAGCGTTTGGGCAAGGCGTCCGAGATCACCCGCTTCAAAGGGCTGGGCGAGATTTCCCCGAACGAGTTTGGGCAGTTCATCGGTGACGATATGCGGTTGCTGCAGGTGACGGTGGGCAGTCTGCACTCCGTGCCCGGTCTACTGGAGTTCTTCATGGGCAAGAACACCCCGGAGCGCCGGGACTACATTATGGAGAATCTGGTGTGACGGTCAAGTGCCGGCGGGTGGAAATCCTGGCCCCGTGGCTGGGCTCTTGCTGTCTGCCTCGCCTCACGCCTGAGAGTCTGCGATATGGCTGACAAGAAACACGAGAAGGAACGGAAGGAGGAGGAGCCGCAGGCTTCCGCCCCTGCCGATTCGGGGGAGAGCCACCCCCAGCCGGAGCTCACCCCCGCGGATGAAGGGGAGGGCAGCGGGGATGAGGAACTGGCCGCCTTGTCGCGCCTCAGCGACGAGGACAGTCTCGAAGAGTTGATGTCTTTCAACTTCATCGAGTACGCGTCTTACGTCATCAAGGACCGCGCCATTCCCGACGTGTATGACGGGCTGAAGCCCGTGCAACGACGCATCCTGCATTCGCTCTACGAGCTGGATGACGGACGTTTCCACAAGGTGGCCAACATCATTGGCCACACCATGAAGTACCACCCCCATGGCGACCAGTCCATCGGCAACGCCCTGGTTGTTCTGGCCAACAAAGAGTACTTCATCGACCGACAGGGGAACTTCGGCAACATCCTGACGGGCGACCAGGCCTCGGCGGCGCGCTACATCGAGTGCCGCCTCACGCCGCTGGCCCGCGAAGTGATGTTCAACCCGGAGATCACCGAGTTCGTCGACTCGTACGACAGTCGCAACCGTGAACCGGTGACCCTCCCGGCCAAGGTCCCTTCGTTGCTCATGCTTGGAGCCGAGGGCATTGCGGTCGGCATGTCGACCCACGTCCTGACGCACAATTTCAACGAACTGCTCCAGGCCCAGATCGCCATTCTCGAAGGCAAGCCGTTCCAGGTCTACCCCGACTTTCTGTCCGGCGGCATCATGGACGTAAAGGATTACGCCGACGGGGATGGCCGGGTCGTGGTTCGGGCCAAGATCGATGCGCTCAACGAGAAGACGCTGGTGATCCGCGAGGTCCCGTCCGGGACCACCACCGAGTCGCTGATGGCATCGATCGAGGAAGCGGCGCGGCGCGGCAAGATCAAGATCGCCGGGATCAACGACTACACGGCGGAGAAGGTCGAAATCGAGGTCTCGTTGCCGCGCGGCGTTTACGCCGACGAAGTGACCAAGCAACTGTACGCCTACACCGACTGCCAGGTCAGCTTGACCTCGAACATGATCGTCATCCGGGACAACCGTCCGGTGCGCATGACGGTCAGTGAAGTGCTGAAGCTGAATACGGAAAAACTGGTCAGCGACCTGAAGCGCGAACTGGAAATCGAACTGGGCAAGCTGCAGGAGCGCTTCCACGAGAAGACGCTGGCCCAGATCTTCATTGAGAACCGCATCTACAAGCGCATCGAGGAGTGCGAGACGTTCGAGAAGGTCATGGGCGCCGTCCGCAAGGGCTTGGAAAAGTTCCGCGACCAGCTCAAGCGCGACATCACGGACGCGGACATCGAGAAGCTCCTGCAGATCCAGATCCGTCGGATCTCGCTGTTCGACATCAACCGGAACAAGGAAGAACTGGAGAAGATTCTCGAGGACATAGGGCTCGCGGAGCACAACCTGAAGCACCTCAGGAAATACACGATCAAGTACATCCAGGGGTTGCTAAAGAAGTACGGGGACCTCTATCCGCGTCGAACTCAGATCGCGGACCTGGAGTCGATCGATGTGCGCGAGGTGGCGCTGCAGAACGTCAGGGTCGGGCATGACCGGGTCAGCCACTTCGTGGGCACGGCGGTTAAGAACAGCAACCGTGACGATGAGCCGGTGGTCTGCACCGAGTTTGACCGCCTGGTGTTGCTGGGCAGTGACGGCAAGTTCAAGGTCATCCCGATCCCCGAGAAAGTTTACGCCGGGCCGGTGAAGTACGTGCTACGGTCGGACAAGCAGCAGATCTACTCCATGATCTACCGGGACCGACGCAAGAAGACCTACTTCGCCAAGCGCTTCCGGATCAACAGCTTCATCATGGACAAGGAGTACACGGCGCTGCCGCCCGGGTGCATCATCGAGGTGCTCTCCGACAAGTACGGTGTGCTGGTCCGCTGCGAGTTTGAGCCGAACAACCGTTTGAAGAGCAAGTACGTGGATGTGAACTTTGACGAAGTTCCGCTGCGCGCCACCGGGGCGCGGGGGTTCAAGATCGCCGACCACCCAGTCCAGACGTTCTCACAACTCAAGCGCGGCACGTCTGCGCCAACGGGCGACGGCGAGGCCCCGCCCGAACAGGGCCAGCCGGCGGGAGAGCAGACCGCGGCCGCGACGGCGGGCGCGGTTGCCGAGGAAGGCCCGGCTGCCGAAAAGGTTGCTGTTGCAGTCGGGAAATCCAAGACGGCGGCACCCTCGACCACCCGGAAATCACTGTCTCGCGCCGATATGGAGGAGGAGGCCGAACGCCAAGGTGTGAAGGTGGAGCACGTCGGCGACGAACCCGAGGACGACGAGGACGAGGCTGAGGCGGCTGAGCGGGCCGGGGCAAAGAAGACCGGAAAGGGCCGGGGAAAGAAGCCGGACAAGGCCAGTGCCGTGGCCCGGGAGAAGGCGTCCGAACCTGCGGCTGTCGCCTCCAAACGGCGCGAGGCTGAGGACTGGGACAAGCGCAGCGCCAAGGCAGCCAAGGTCCCGACCCCCGAGGGCCGAGCAGAGTCGCGGCCTGGCGCCGACACTGTGTCGGGTCGGCGGGACGGCGAGCCGGATGCCAAAGCGCCGGGACGGCGCGGTGGCATTCGTTCTGAGGGCGGCCGGAAGAGCGATGATACGGGTGCGGACACGGGTGCGGGGCGTGTGTTGCCGAAGCGACAGGCGCCCCCGGACGACGAACCCGCCGGCAAGGGCAAGGAGAAGGACTCTGGCCTGCGGCCGACCGAGCCGCCGAGGAAATCGACCGGGCGCTCGATGCGCGTCGGAAGCGGGAAGAGCGCCCTGAGTGCGGACGCGAAAACGTCGATCCGTGACACCGCTGAACGTAAAGCGCTTGCCGCGCCAGCCACTGCATCCGCGAAATCAGCGTCAAAGTCGGAGAGCGGAAGGGGAGCTTCCTCCTCGGAATCCAAGCCTGCGGAGTCCGCAAAGGCGTCGTCAAAGACTTCGTCTGCCGCATCCCGGGCGGGACGACGACTGATAGACGAAGAGACCCCGTTCTTTCTCGAGCAGCCGTGATCGGCGGCGGCTGACAGGTTTGCCCGGGTGTCCGTTGCCTGGCGACCATGGCGTGAACGTCCGGGCAGGCTCTTGCTGGCCATCCGATGTTCCCCCAAGACGCGCCATTCACCATCCGGGACGTGTGTAGCATGCGCCGCCGGGCACGCCGAATGCCTCTCAACTCTGGCCGCTGCATCGAGGAGGAGGCCATGCCCCAAACGCGATCCGCGGGCAGCCCCCCGTTCGTAGTCCCGCCTTCTGGGCGTGTCGATTTAGTGCGGCAGCAGGCCTTCCAGAGTGGCGGGAGCGGCTCGCTCCCGTATGCCGGACCGACGTGTCCCGGCGAAGTGGTTGCACGAAGCCGGAGCCGGTCCGGCCACGTTGGGCGTGGTTGCGCATCTGAGGTGGTCAAATCGGTGCGCCCTTCATGCGGTCCCCTTTCCCGTCGCCACGCGCAACCTGGACCGCGTAAAGGGCCTGTCGATTTAACCGATGCAGCACCAAGGCAGCCCGCGAGGACGCGGGCGCTCCAGTTCGGATTGAGCACGAAACTTGGAGCGCCGGCGTCCTCGCCGGTTCTTTTTTCCACTAAATCGACACGCCCTAAACGCGGGACTACAAGCCTGAGTTGCGCCCGTTCTGGCTCAGGTTGGGCGTCGTTTCGGTCACATCCAACCCGTGCCTGGCAACAGCTTGCTGCTGTCTTCCTGCTTTGGGCTACACTGTTTGGCTGCGGTTGTGCGTCGCTGCGCCGAACTGCGGACTCCGCAGCGCCCGGGCGCGAGCCCGCGTCCGTTTCGGTGCCGGCTGTCCCGCTCTTTGCGGACGTGACTACACGCCAAGGCTTGCCGGCCGTCGGCGCCCAGTTCGTCAACTGGCTGGATATCGATGCTGACCTCTGTCCCGACCTGCTCGTGGACGGCTGCCGGCTGTTCCGAAACTCCGGGCCGCCGGAGTTCCAATTCGTTGAGGTGACTCAAACGACAGGCCTGGCCGGCGCCAAGCCCACTTCCGCGGTGTGCGTCGATTTAGACAATGACGGCCACGTCGACATCGTCACCACCGACGGCCATTTCTGGCGCAACCTGGATGGACGCCGTTTCGTTGATGTGGCGGTCGATACCGGCTTCCGTCCGCACGCCAAGGCTGGCGTCCTCGGGTGCGGCGACGTGAACGGCGACGGGTTCGCGGACCTCTACGTCGGCATGAAAGAGGACTGGAACGACGGCAAGCCGACCTACTACCCGCATCAGCTCTGGCTCAACGACGGTGGCACGCGGTTCCGCGAGGTCGGGGCCGAGGCGGGCATTGCGAAGAGCACCTATGCCCGCACCGTCCTCTTCTCCGACGTGAACGGCGACGGGCGCCAGGACATCTTTGTCGCCAACTATCGCCTGCAGGCTAACCTGCTGTGGCTGAACCTGGGAGACGTCCGCTTTCGTGAAGCGGCCGTCAAATTCGGCGTGGCCGGCCGGTACGAGCCGAACCGCTACTACGATCGTGTTCTGCAACGCCACTCCGGGCCGCAGCGGGGCCACACGATAGGCGCCTGCTGGGGTGACCTCAACAACGACGGCCAACTCGACCTGTTCACCGCCAACCTGGTGCACAAGTACGTCGGCCCCAGCAACCTCGAAGGCATGGGCTACGACATCCGTGGCTACGTCTGCGACGATTCCGCCATCTACCTGCGCGAGGGAAATCGGTTCGTCGATGGCCGCGCGCGCCTGGGCGTGGCGCTCATGCCCATCGGCGGCCCGGGCGTGTGTAAGGGCGATGAACTGTGGGCCGGTTGCATGGCCGGCGACGCCAACAACGATGGGTGGACGGACGTCTTCGTGCCGCAGATCTACGACCTCGAGTATGCCACGACGAAGCTGTTCCTGAACCATGGTGGAGAACGGCTTGCGGACTGCGCAACCCAGGCCGGCATCTGTCGCCTGGATACATACGCCGGCGCCTGGGCTGACATTGATCGTGATGGCTGGCTCGATTTGGTCACGGCCGGTCGACCCGGCCTGCACCAACCCGCGCGACTCTGTCTGTACCGCAACCAAGGCATACCCGACGCAGGCGCCTGCCACTGGCTGCAAGTCCGCCTGCGCCAAGGCACATCACGCCGCACGCTGCTCGGTACGAGCGTGACGATCCACCAGCCCGGCGGTGACGTGTTGTATCAGGAATTCGGCGCCGGCAACGGCTGCTACGGTCAGCAGAACGATCCCACACTGCACTTCGGACTCGGCCCTGTGGTCGGGCGGGTACGCGTCTCGATCCGTTGGCCCGATGGCAGCCGCCAGGAGATCGAGGCCGCCCCTGACGGCCGCCTCGAAGCCGCACCACAGTCGGGCCTGGCGTGTGCAAGAGAAGAGGTCTCAGGTTTCGGGTGTCAGGTGTCAGGAAGATCCGGCGGATCCAACGGACGAAACGGACCCAACGGCCGGCTGGCCGCCTGGATTCATCCCCCTCGCCCGCCCCCCCCCGAACCCCGAACCCCGAACCCCGAACCCCGAACCCTGAACCCTGAACCCCGGAGTCGCACTGTGAGCAACACGCTACACGACCTCAATCGCGAGCATGGCAAGCCTGGTCAGATCGAGTTCAAGCCCGGTCCCGGCGGGTTGACGGTTGCGGAGATCGCAACCCCGCAGGCCACGGCGACGGTTGCGCTGCTGGGTGGCCACGTGATGAGCTACCAGCCGCACGGGCAGGCGCCGGTGCTGTGGATGAGCCGGCAGAGCTGGTTCGAACTCGGGCGACCGATCCGCGGCGGCATTCCCGTGTGCTGGCCGTGGTTCGGGTCGCATCGCACCGACCCGAGCAAGCCCGGTCACGGGTTCGCCCGCCGTTGTCTGTGGGAGGTCGTCGACACCGGTGTGCAGCCGGACGGTGCGGTCACGCTGCGACTCGGCCTCTCCGACTCCGCCGTGACGCTGGCCGAGTGGCCGCACGCGTTCCGCCTGGAAATCGCCGTCACGGTCGGCAGCGTGCTCGACGTTGCCCTGTATATGCGCAACACCGGGACGGTCGCGTTCACCTGCACGGCGGCACTGCACAACTACTTCACGGTCGGCGACATCGCTCAGGCCGCCGTGCACGGCCTGGATGGCTGCACTTACATGGACACCGTCGGGGAATGGCGCAAGTGTGTCCAGGCCGGCCCCGTACGGTTCAGCGCCGAGACGGACGGCGTGTACCTCGACACCACGGCCGAGACCGTGATCGAGGACGCAAGCCTCGGCCGGCACATTCGCGTCGGCAAGCGCGGCAGCCGGTCAACCGTGGTCTGGAACCCCTGGATCGCCAAGGCGAAACGCATGCCGGACTTCGGCGACGACGAGTACCAAACCATGGTCTGCGTCGAAGCCGCCATCACGGACGCCAACGCCGTCACGCTGCAACCCGGCGGCGAGCATGTCCTGGGCACGGTGATCAGCCGTGCGGCGGGGAAGTAGCGATCTGTGCAGGGTTTCTGCGGTTCAGCGGGCGACAGTGCGGCAGTGGCGCGGGACCTCTGGGACCGCAGCAGGGTGCCTCGGGCCGTCCCGGACCGAGGTCCTCGGCCGGGGACCGGCCGACGCACTCCGCTTCGGCGCGGGACGCGCCGAGCCACTGGGCGCTAGGCGTAGCTTCTGAGCGAAGCCGGGTCCCTCACCCCGTCGCGAACCGGCGTGCCGCGGCGGTCAGGATGTCGACGGCACGGTGCAGTTCGGCCAGGGCGATGAACTCCTCGGCGGCGTGCGCCTGCAGAATGCTGCCGGGGCCGAAGACCACCGCCGGGTAGCCCTGGCGGTCGAACACACCCGCGTCGGTGCAGTAGCTCACGGCGCCGACATCAGGGATGTCGCCGTGAAGCTCGATGGCGCCGCAGAGGGCTCTGACCAGCGGCGAACCGCGGTCAATGCTGAGCCCCGGTGAACTGTGCACGTTGGCGACCGTCACGTCCACGCCCGTCGCGGTGCGGATCCGGGCCGTCAGTGACTTCAGCATCTCGTCTTCTCTGGGTGCCGTGGGCACCAGGCGTACGTCCACGGAGATCGAGCAGCGGTCCGGGACGATGTTCACCTTGTGCCCGCCTTGGATGATGTCGACCGAGAGCGTTGAACCGGCAAAGCCTTCCGCCACGTGCCCGGCCAGTTCCGGGATGAACTCCGCGCGCAGCCACTGGATCACGTCGGTCATGCGGTAGATGGCGTTGACGCCGGCGTCCGGGCGCGAGCCGTGCGCGGCCCGGCCCGTGCACACCAGGTCGAACCACACGTGCGCCTTGTGCGCCACCACCGGCTGGTTCGAGGTCGGTTCGCCGACGATGATCCCGCTGACGGGCCAGGGCGAGAGATCCAGCAGCGGCACGCCCTCGCAGCCCGTCTCCTCGGCGCAGCTCCCGATGAACATCAGATTGAGCGGCAAATCCGCGGTTCGCAACTGGTCCAGAGCCACCAGCATGGCGGCCATGCTGCCTTTGGTGTCCGCCGTGCCGCGTCCGTACATCCGTCCGTCGCGGACTTCTGGTGTGAGCGGGGGAATGGTCATGCCTTCGAACCCGACCGTGTCCATGTGCGCTTCGAAGGCCAGGATCGGAAGCTTCGCGTCCCGGCGCAAGAGCGCAATCACATGCGGCCGGCGCGGCGCGGCGTACTGCACCGCGACCTCGAACTCCATGCCGACCAGAAGCGGCCGCAGGAACTCGGACATCCGCTCTTCGTCCGTGTCGCGCGGCCCCGTGTCGCGGATGCTGCGCGTGTTGCGGCTGTCGATGCGTACCAGGTCCTGCAGCAGGTGTACCACATCAAGACTCATCTGCGCTTCTCCGTCGTCGTCATTGCAGTTCGTCCATCTCCATCGCGGACACCGGCCCGCAACTATACACCCGAGCGGCGCCAGAACCCAAGACACCGGCGCACGCTCGTCGTGCTGCGTCAGCGGTTCCCGGGCGGACGCGCTCGATCATGTGAGGGCGTTACTCACTGTCCGGTAGGGCGTTCTGGCAAAGTGGCGGGACCGGCTCGGTCCCGCAACCGCCGGAGCGAGCCGCTCCGGCCACTCTGTCGCAGCCCGCGAATGACGCAGTACCGCTCGCCCGCTTAGTCGGTTGTGCCCATCGGCCCAACGGCACTATATTCGCCGCTGGAGGTTGCAGGAGGGTCGCGGAATGCACCAGGAAGAACACCCATCCCCTTGCCCCCTCATCCCTCTCCCTCATCACTCGCTGGCCCGGACGTTGAACTGCTTCGTGGTCCTGTCGAACACGAGTCGGCCGCGGTTGGCCGCGTGCCAGCGCAGCATTTCGGCATCGGTGCCCCGAGCCGGGGTCAAACGCACGAGCGCGAATCGGAGTTCCTCCATGTTGCTGTCCTGCGCATCGTGTGACTCCTTCAAAATGCGGAACAGGCAGTTCACGGCGTTCTTGTTTCCTTGCCGCGCCGCCAGCATTGCGACGCCAGTCACTTCCTGTCTGTCGGGGGCCTGCAGTGCCTGCGCCAGTCCCCCGGCGTCGGCGATCAGGCGCCGCCATGCTGCCGTGATCGTCGGGGCGTTAAGGTCCAAGTCGGGCACCGTGCGCAGCAAGGCATAGGTGTTGGCTTTACCCCAGCCATACACCAGCCACCACTTCAGGTCCTCGTATGTCTGTGGATCGCGCAATTGCACCGCCGCCTCGATCCAGCCCGGGTCGAGGTACAGGCTCTGGGGCGCCTCGGCGGGGTGGTTGCGGAGTTTGGCCGCCACAATCTCTCTTGCATCGCTCTCCCAGCCGTGGGCCAACACGACCCAGATCAGACTCTCTTCCCGTTCGAGCACCTTCAAGATTTGCGTCTTGTGTGCCTCCGTTGCCAAGCAGTCGATGACCGGCACCAACGACTCGGCCGGAGATCGCATCGTCCCTTCCGTCTCAGGTCCGACCTCTGTGTCCACATCTTTCGCCGTTGCCGGTTCCCCGTTGCCGGGGCCCAACCTCAGCGTGCTCGCTATCGGGGTCACCGCGCGCCCTACGGCGGCAGCGCCGCCGCGGAACACGCCGGCAAACGCCTTGAGGTCCGATGCGTTTCCCGCCCCGTCGCCCGGTTGCGGGGGCACTGCCGGGACATCGATGGCGCGGCGCTCGTCCCAATTCCGCCCAAGCAGGTCGAGAAGCATATCCACGCGTTCGCCTCCGACTTTGGCCAAGAGGACCTTCCTCGCCGTCGAGTCCAGCCCCCATCCTACCGCGTTGTCGGTCGCCGTGGAGCTGACCTTTACCCGCAGTACCGCCGCCGCAAACTCGCTCAGGGCGGCATCCGTCGCTGGTTTGGGGAACCCGATCTTCACCAATTCCTGCAGCGACGGCGGTAGCGGCGCCGGTCCCGATGGTGCCGATGCGCCCCTGCCGACTCGACTCACCGTGGCCGCACCTCGGGAGAGGAAGCGTTTCTCGATCGGGTCCCAGGTCAGGCGGTCGCGGTTCGACTCGTACCAGTCCAGCAACTCAGGCACCGTGCCGATCGCGTCGGTGTGCCGGACGATGGCGTGGCCCAACTCCCGCAGCCGCCACTCGGAGAACAGGCCGGGATCCGGTTCTTCCCGTGCCAGCCAGTGGATGAGAAAATCCAGCGCCGACACCCGGCCGTAGGTCAGCGCCAGCGCAGCCAAGGCGACCCGGCGCGAGATATCCGGCGCACCCGTCTGCGATGCGACCGCGTCCCACGTCTTGCAGATAGCTTCTCCCAAAGCGGGTTCGATCCCTGGCAGGCGCCGGATGCATTCATAGGCTTCGCCCGGTGACAAGCTGTTCTTCAGGCCGTCGAGCAATGCCGGATAAAGTGCAGGGTCCGCACAGGAAGCCGCAAGTCGGAGAACGTCCCTGGGCATTTCACTCAGCACCGTCTCTTCACCGGCCAGCAACTGCGGGATGACCGGCCGCGCTGCGGCGGTCCAATCGCGGTCGAGCACCACCGCTGCGGCAGCGCCGGGATGCCGCGGCAGCAGTGCGACGATCCGGTCCTTGTGCTTCTCGAGCGCGATCAACCCTGCCGCGGCCAGCAGATGTTCGCCCGGCAGCGGGTCCGCCGTGCCCTCAGCGGCGTCCAGAAGCACCTCGGTGTTGGCCGAACCGACCCGCGCCAGGAACCGTACCAGCGGATCGGACACGGGATCGTTCCACAGTCCGTGCGTCTCTGCCAACTCGAGAATACGGCATACGTACTCCCGAGCCTCGGCCGCGTTTGGGGTCGCGCCTATTCTGACACTCAGCAGGGCAGCGTGGCCGGTTGCGGTTTTCTCTGTTGCCTGCTTCGCGTCTCCCGCGTCGGGACGCGCTGCTGTCTGCCCCGTGCCAGGCGCCGGTTCCGGGATAGACGCCCAAGCCTGTCCGGCTCGGGGAACGAAGCGCTTCTCGCTCTTGTCCCATGCGGCACGCTCGCGATTGGCATCCCACCAGGCCAGGAGACGCCAGCCGGTCTCGGCGACGCCCGTGTGCCGCACGATCTTCCGGTACTGCCGCTCCGCCTCATAGTCCGTGGTAGCGGATGACTCACCTGTGCGTTCGGCTCTAACGGCCAGGTCCTGAACCAGGTACTCCAGCGCGCGGGCGTCGCCGTACTCGAGCGCCAGCCCGGCGATACGCAGTCGCTTCCATCTCTGGAGCGGCGCGTCGGCCTCGCCGGCTAGCGCCGCGTCCCAGGCCGTCCGCACGGCACCGGCCAGGTCCAGGCCTGGCGTTCCGCTCAGTGCCGCGACAATCTCGTCGGGCGCGCCAGAGACGGCCAGCCGCTTCAGGAGCAGCGGGACGAGCCGCGGGTCGTGCAGCTCGGCGCAGCGCTGGAGAAGTCCTGTGGCCCCAGTCTCCTCAGCCCTGCGTTCGTCGGCCAGCAGTGCGACCAGCGTGTCGTGGGCGTCCGCGGCCCACCCCCGGTCGAACACCACGTCGGCCAGGTCGGGGCGCGTGCGCAGCACCTCAATGACACGGGTCTTGTGCTGCGAGGTCGCGACCAGCGAAACGGCGTTGATCAGGGGAAAACTCAGCCCGCAGGTGTCGTACTCGATGAGGTCGAGGAGAAGCCCGAGGTGGCTCGGACCAACCTTGGCTAGAAGCAGGACTTCGGCATCGTAGGGTGTCAGACTGTACCGGCCGCTGGCGGCCTGCAGGACGGCCACAACATACTCGAGCACCGCCTGTTCCGTCGGTTGCTCCGGGAGCCGGATCCGGGTAAGCACGGCGTTGATGCGCTCAGACTCCGGGGCGGGTCCCTGGCTCCGCGCGGAATCGACAACGCTGGCGGCCATGGCCGCAGCCATCAGCCACACCGCCAAGCCGCGCGTCAGTCGCCGGGGCCAACCGCCGCCCCGTGCGGGCAAACTCGAGTCCCCTCGTCGCATGGAACGATCTCCCCTGCTACGCCACCACCCGGCACGCTGCACGGTTGCCCCCCCCCCGACGGCAACCGCCACGGTCCGCCTGAAACGTAGCGGTAATGTACTCCCCGGCAGGCCGGACCGGCAAGACGCGCGGAAGATGTTGCGAACGGGCCTGGAGAGGCGCCGGTTTCCGGCCGGCGCGTCCCCCAATGCTCCCAAGGTTCTCCTGCGCTGCGTGTCCGTCGTTCTCGGCAGATTCGTTGGCACCGCGGCGGACCGTGGCCACCGGTAGCGGTGTGTGGAGTGCGGCGGCAGAGGGCGAGTGAGCGCCCATGCGACGCCGCTTTGGCTGGAGTACGTCGCGCGTGCAGTGCGCCTCAGCCAAAGCGGTGTCGCGCCGCCCGTGGCGGACTTGCCACCGCACTCCATCGGGTGACGTCGCCGAGAACCTGAGAGGCGTTGGTGCGTCCCTCCCCGACGGGATTTGGCGCCCATGACTGTCGTGCGCACGTCGGCGTCCCGCTTGATTTCCCGGCAGGCAAGTCCAGATTTGACTGTTTGCACCGTTGTGCCAGGCAGGTCCCGCGGACCTGCGAGGGCGCGCGAGACAGTGCGTGCGCCGTGAACGGTGGCGTTTCCGATGTGCGGCCGCGAAGGGAGTGCGCCATGAGTTCTGCCAACCTCCTCAGCCCCTACCTCGAAAGCCTGCCACTGCACCGGCTCGGGGACGCCTCGCCCGCCGGTGTTTGGGCCCTGTCTCTGCCCTGGCCGCGCATGGGAGCGGCACCGCTTGGGCTCGGGGGGAAGCCAACGTACGTGAAAGAACTCGGGCAGTGGCCGGGCGAACTCCAGGGCCGACCGCGCCGATTGCTCATGATCGCCGACGGCGCCAACACCGCGCCGGAACACCTCAGCCTTACGCCCCAGGTTTCACCGGCAACCGCCCCGCCGGCGGCCGACAGCGAGGTGTTCGCACGCTGCACGGACGAGGAGTTGATGTGGGAGCGTCATCTGCTGCGCATTCGCTGGGGCGGCAAGTCACTGGGGCTCGCCATGGGCCTGCGGTTCCGCGGCGAGGTGCACTGGTGGGAATGCTGCCGGTTGGTCGTGCTTGAAGACACCCCCGCCTGCCGGGTGGTTGAAATGGGCGGTGCCATTCCGCGCCTGCCCTATGGCCGCGACGAGCACACGCTGGCCGCCGGCTACTCGAACCCGTTCCTCCACCACCACAACTGGTTGAACGGACACATCTTCGCACGGCTCCACGTGAACGGCGTCTGCGAGGTCTTTGCCCATCACATCAACAGCAAGTTCTTCGACGACGGCGCCGACCTCGAAGACGTGGTGCCCGTCATCGGCATCCGTGTGGGAACAACACTGCCGGACCTGGGCGCTCTGGCGGGGTCGTGGACCGGACAGTGCACGGGCTTCGAACTGGGGGGCGTCCGGTTTGACGCGACCGCCGCCGCGCGCCTGGCGACCCCCGCACAACCGGGCCGCATCGACACGGCGGACGGCTTCGTCGTCTGGCAGCCGTACGAGGGGGTGGAACTGTTCAGCGGCTCATGGGCCCGGGAAGTCCAGGGCGACCCCTTCATCTGCCACTCGACGCAACGGCTGTTCCCGCGCGGCGTCGCCCGGACGCTGCGGTTCTCGTTCAGCCTGTCCGACCGCTCGCCGCGGGTGGCGCGCTACCTCGCCCCGGCATGGTGGTACGGCGTGTGCGAAGAATTCCACGCCGCGCCGCTCCTGCCGGTCTCCAATGCCTATGACCAGACCCTGGACGCCTGCCGTGACTGCGCCCGCACCACCATCGTCCGCGGCGGTTTCGAGGACGGTGCACTGCCCCGGTACGGCAACGCCAAACCGCTGCCTGAGGATTGCGGCCGCAGTGAGGCCGGGTGGGAAGGCGAGGCGCCATGGGCGCTGTTCCTGCTCGCCTGGCGCACCGGTGACGCGGAGCTGTACGAACTGGCCACGCGCGCGGCCTGGCACTTCACCGATGTCGCCATCGATCATGCCGCGAAGCTGGTGCGCATGCACGGCTTCGCCGGGCACGCTTTCGCGCAGCCCATGAACCGCGTTCTGGCCTGCATTGCCGCCTACCTCGAGACTGGCGACCCGTACTTGATCGAATCGGCACAGGCGGTCGTGGACAACGCGCACTGGCTGCAGAAGAACTCGTGGCCGCGTCTGGCCATCGGCCGCGACGCCAAGTACGTGCGCAGCGCCGTCATGCTCTACCGCTACTTCGCCGACGAGCACTACCGCCGCATGGCCCACGAGGGCGCCACGATGGTGCACCATTCGCAGCGGCCGAACGGCAGTTTTGGAGACCAGGCGGGCGGCTCGGGCCTGCACCAGTTCGCCGCCTACATCAGCAAGCCGTGGATGGGGCTCATGGCCACCGACGGGGTCCTCGACTACCTGGAATTGTTCCCGGCCGACGCCGCGCTGACGCAGACCGTCAAGCGGTTTGCCGACTGGCTCATGCAGGAACGGTTCAGCCACAACGGCGTCATGGGGTGGAGCTACCAGCACGATTTCGACGGCAAGCGCCGGTACTACGGCGGCAAGGATGCCTGGTGGGAACTGCCTGGCCCCGGGCCTGCGATGTGGCACCAGAATTCCCTGGCCCGGCTCCTGGGCTACTGCACGCTGCGGTTCGGCGACCCTGCCTACCTCGACGCCTGGGCCGAGAGCTACGCCGCCAACCCGGGCGCCAGCGGCGACCACGGTATCGCCACGTCAGCCCACCCGCTGCCGTGGCTGCAGAGCTCGCTGTGGCAGGCAACCCTGACCGGCACGGGCGTGCGCCTGAAGCCGCTGCACTTCGGCCCGCACACCGAGAAGAGGGCCCAGATTCTGGGCCCGCACGGGACGCTCGCGGTGGAGTGGCAGGACGACGGCCAAGTGCGCGTCCCAACAGGGGTTACCGTAGATAGGTGATCCGGGGCGACCGTGCCGGGGGGCGCTGACGCAGCACCCGGCCCCACCGCGATGGTCCTTTGGCACGAGGCGAGGCGGGCCCTCTGGCGGACTACTTTCGGGCACCACAGCCAGCGCGCGGCGCTCGGCGCGCACGCAGGCGCCAGTAACCCAGCAACCAGCTCGCCACCGCCAGCTCGCAGATGCTTTCCGCCAACGGCCCGTGGTAGTCCATCGGCTTGGCGGTTTCGTTGATGTACAGCATGCGCTGCGGATCGGTGTTCTTCTGCAGCAGGAACAGCCCGAGCTGGCACGCATTGAGGTCCGGGAAATACTGGTCCACCAGCGGCGCCAGGCCGGCCAGGCGCAGGGATTCGGATGACTTCTTCGTGCGCTCCTTGTCGACGTACCCCAGCCCGTCGTCGAGGACAAACTCCACATGCGCCTCCCACAGCTTGCGGATGGCGATCCGGAGCCGCTCGTCGTCGAGTCCTTCGCAGATGGCCAGATGATACCCTTCGATCATCAGTGCCGCCAGGTTGAAGTGCGCCTCGAACTTGCCGGCGGCGTAGTCGTCCATGATCGCGTTGAACCGCGACAGCGCATCCTTGTACTTGGCGTCACCGGTGATGTTGTAGGCGCACATCAGGACCGGGACCAGGATGCAAATGTGGTGCGGCCGGTTCTCCGGTGTCACCACAAACGACTCGCGCCGCGGATGGATGAAGCCGCGCGCCTGGTGGTAGTCGGCCAGCGCTACGATGTACTCGTCGATGCGCCGTTTCTGCGACGGCGGCGCGTGCCGCTGGTAGGCGCGCAGTGCCACCAACGTCTTGATGTGCTGGTCCGGGCTCAGTTCGTGGGAGTACGCGCACTTGCGGATACCGCCGAACGGCTTGGGCAGAAACCCTTTCTCAAACAGTTCTCCCTGGTAGAAGACCTGCATCATGGCGCTGACCTGGTGCGCGGCCGTGCCCAGCGCTTCGCCGTCACCGGTGGTCTCAAACCGTGCCACTTGACTGGCGGCGTATTCGCCGGTGCCCATCAGTGAGTTCTCGTAGGCGTAGTACTCGGCGGGGTTGTTGACGTTCGGGTGGCAGACCGGCCGAAGGTTGTATGCCTTCAGTTCCGCGTCCGTCCACGGCTTCACGGTCTTCGCGTTCATGAACGAGTACACCAGGCCGCACTCGTCCACCATGTGTGTCTCGACAAACTCGCGGATCTGCCGCTCTGCCGGGGCCAGTTTGTCCAGCGCCGCCGCGGACACCTTCACCTTCGTCCATGCAGGCTTCGGCATGTCCGTCCTCCGTTGTGATTGCTGGAATGCGGATCGAGATCATCGAGATCATCGAGATCATCGAGATCGTCGAGATCGTCGAGATCGTCGGGATCGTCGGGATCGTCGGGATCGTCGGGATCGTCGGGATCGTCGGGATCGTCGAGATCGTCGGGATCGTCGGGATCGTCGGACGGTCACGCCGGTTGCCGCAACACCCGACTCTCGTCCCTCACAGCACCGCGAACAGTGCGGCCTCGACCGTCTCGGCGGTCGCTTCGTAGGTGCGCCCGTCCAGGACCCGGACCCCGCGCCGGGATATTTCGTTCGGGATGCCGCCGCGCTCGATCACCTCGACGCGCATGGTCACCGGCCGGTCGACGGGCATCGGCTTGATGGTGCCGACCTGCCGCACCGCTTCCGCCGTCGCCTCGGTGATCCGCCGGTGTGCCTCGGCCAACGACAATAGCCGTGCGCCCTGGCACGACAGCCCCTTCTTCACTTCACAGGTCACCACGCCGGGGATCCAGTCCTTCGCCTCGCGGCACACGTAGTCGTCGCCCGTTACGAGGATCGTCGGGATGTTGCGGTCCGTGGCGATCCCCGCGTCAATCCCGACTTCGCCCACCCGGCGCCCGTTCATCCACATGTTCTGGATCGAGGCCGATGAATACGTGTGCTCCAGCAGCGCACCGCGCGTCCCGGCCATCGCGTGGTACCCGAGCAGGATCAACCCGGCGCACTCGTCCAATCCCGCCATGCGCACCGCCCCGGTCGAACCGTGCACCACTTCGACCGCCGGGTCCATGTCTTCCAGGATCAGGTGATTGCCCGAGCCGTGCCCGTCGCGCACAATCACGTCGTTCGCGCCGCCCTGCAAGCACCCCTTGACGCACGCGTTCACATCCCACGTGTAGTAGCGCCGCGCCGTCGCGTACAATCGCCCGTCCGACTTCACGTAGTCACTGCCGGAGACGCCGCTGATCCCTTCCATGTCCACGAAAATGTAGATCTTCATCGGGGTACCCCCTTCGCCGCAATCGGTGTTCAGTGTTCGGTGTCCAGGGCTCCGGGCTCGCCCTGTTCCCGTCACGATACCGCCGGACACCAAACCTGCAAGCGGGACGTGCCTTTCCCGTGGTGTGCCCCGGCACGTGCGGCGAGTGACTTGACAATTACCGTAAATGGAATAATATTCCGTAAATGAAATATACGTCGCCTGCCCCGGGTGCGTCAGGCGGACGCCCCGTGGCACCAACCACGAAAGGACCTTCCCGATGCGCGTGCTCTTTCTCGACCTGGACACACTTCGCCCCGACCATCTGGGCTGTTACGGCTATCACCGCAACACCAGCCCCAACATCGACCGTGTCGCCGCGCAGGGCACGCGGTTTGACCAGTACTACTGCTCGGACGCGCCCTGCCTGCCCTCGCGCGGGGCTCTGATCTCCGGCAGGTTCGGCATCTCGTCGGGAATCGTCAACCACGGCGGCACCGGCGCCGACATGCGCCTGGAAGGGGCGTCGCGCAGCTTTCACCAGGCCTTTGCCGAGGACAGTCTCTGGTCGGTGTTCCGGCGTCGCGGGATGCGCACGGCGTCGATCTCGCCGTTCGGCGAACGCCACTCCGCGTGGTGGTTTTACGCCGGGCTGAACGAGCTCGTCAACACCGGCAAAGGCGGCATGGAGTCGGCCGAGGAGATCACGCCCAGCGTCATGTCCTGGCTCGACGCCAACGTCACAAAGGACAACTGGATGCTGCACGTCAACTACTGGGACCCGCACACGCCCTACCGCGCCCCGGCTGAGTTCGGCAATCCGTTCAAGGACGATCCGCTCCCCACCTGGCTGACGCCGGAACTGCTGGCGCAGCACCGCGGCCAACCGGGCGGTCACGGCGCCTGCGAAGTCAGCATGTGGGACGACCGCGTGTCGCCGCAGTACCAGCTCCGGCACATGGGCCAGGTCAAGGACATGAACGACGTGCGGCGTATGTTTGACGGCTACGATTGCGGGATCCGCTACATGGACGAGCACATCGGCCGCATTCTCGACCGGCTCGAGGCCGCGGGCATCCTTGACGACACGGCCATCATCATCACCTCCGACCACGGTGAGAACCTCGGCGAATTGAACTGCTACGCCGAGCACGGCACCTCCGACTACATCACGCATCGCATTCCCATGATCGTCAAGTGGCCCGGGTGCCGGCAGGGCCAGGCGGACGCCGGGTTGCACTACAACCTCGATCTAGCGCCGACGCTCTCCGAGCTGTTCGGCAAGCCGTTGCGGCCCGCGTGGCAGGGCAGCAGCTACGCGGCGACCCTGAAGACCGGGACCGCCTGCGGTCGGGATGCGCTCGTGCTCAGCCAGTGCTGCCATGGCGCCATGCGCAGCGTACGGTTCGGGCCCTGGATCTACATCCGCGGCATCCACGACTTCTACCACCTTTTCCCGCGCGAGATGCTGTTCAACGTGGACGACGACCCGCACGAAGTGAACAACCAGGCGGAGGCCCGGCCCGATATTTGCGCCCAGGGAGCCCGTCTCTATCTCGACTGGCACGACTCCATGATGCGGCAGATGCCCGACGCCATCGATCCCATGTGGCAGGTCATGCGCGAAGGCGGCCCCCTGCACTCGCGCGGCGCCCTGTCCAAGTACTGCGAGCGGCTCGAAGCGAGCGGCCGCAGCCAGCACGTGGCGGAACTGAAGCGGCGCCACCCGTATGAGTTCGGAGCCAGAGGGTAGACCGCACCACGCGTCAGGGCGGATGTACCCGATCGGCCCCGCCTTGGCACTCGATTGCAGTCGACCGCAGTCGATGGCGACCGATTGCGGTCGACCGGGTTTGATCGCCTTGACGCCGCGCCGTCAAGCGTCTCCGGAGAACCCAATGAAGAACCGCAACGAGCAAGTCCCGGTGCCTGGGCTCAAGCGCGGGGTGGCCGTGCTGCGGTTGCTCGAGGATGGGCACCCGGCGCGCTTGGAGGACTTGGCCGCGCGCAGCGGTCTGCCCAGGGCGTCGCTGCTGCGACTGCTCGAGACATTGGCGGCAATGGGGTTGGTGGTACGTGACCCGGGCAGCAAGCGCTATCGCGGCCTGGCACGTGTCATGCCGTTGAGTGATGGCACGGCGTCGTGGCGGGCCGTGCTTGCCGGCGTCCTGGCGCGCCTCGCAGAGGCCACCGGGCAGACGGCGGAGTGGTATGAGCCCTCATCCGAAGGGTTGGTCCTGACCGAGCGTGCGGAGTCCGCACTCGGCCAGGTCCACGTCCGGGCCCGCGTTGGCTTCCTGCGCACGTGGACCGAGGAACTGGAGAGCGTTGCCTGCATCGGCTGGGCGTTTCACCAACCCGCCGACTCAGCCCTGCCGGCATTCTGGGAATGGTCTGCCAAGGGCAAGCAGGCGAAGATCCCGCCGAAGGTTGCGGCCCGGCGTGTTGCCCAGGCGCGCCAATCTCGGTTCAGGATGGAGACTAACTACAACCACAACGGCGTCCGCCGCATGGCCGTCGCCGTCCTCCAGAAGGGTAAGCTCCGCGGTGTTCTCGCGCTGGCGCAATGTTTCACACCCGACGCGGACCGGCAAACAGCCCGTCGCCGCGAAGCCCTCACGAGCGAGGCAACGTTCCTCGAGCAGGCCGGCGGGCCGTAGGACGGGTCTGTCCTGCCGCGAACCGTCACCGTGGGTGGCCGTTCGTCGTGGGCTTCCCGTCTGACAGGGCCTGTCGATTTAATGGGATCCAGAGCCCGCGAGGACGCGGGCGCTCCATAATTCGTGCTGCATCCGAGCTGGAGCGCCCGCGTCCTCGCGGGCTGACTTGGGGCCGCGTGGGCTAAATCGACCCGCCCTGACAGGCGGGACGGAACGCAGTGGAGCGCCAGGAACCCATCCCGTGTGTCGCGTCGAACCGGGGATGGCTTCTTGCCCGGCGGTCGCCCGCCGGGCTCGCGACGCCACGACGAGCGGGGAACCTGGCTCCGCGCAGGTCGCTCCCGCACTCACGGCTGGTACGTTGGGTTCGGCGCCGGGAACTTCGCGCCGGTTGACGCGAGCCACTGGTGCAACCGGTCCCGGAGTTCGGCGGCCTTCTCCGGCATGATGCTGGCCAGGTCGCGGTCCTCGGCCGGGTCCTCCGCCAGGCTGTAAAGCTCCACGTGGCGGTCCTCGAAGAACTCGATCAGCTTCACGTCCCCGGCACGGACCGAAGCGCCTGGCGTCCCGCCCTGGTTCCCGTAGTGCGGATAGTGCCAGAACAGCGCGTCGCGGTCCAGAGAACCGCTCTCGTTCAGCAGCGGCATCAGGCTGACGCCGTCGCAGTGCTGGGCCGGTCGCAGCGGCAGTCCGGCCATCTCCAGCATGGTGGGGTAGAAGTCCGGCCCGGTCACCGGCACGTCGCAGACGCTGCCGGCACGGATGCGGCCCGGCCCCCAGACCAGCAGTGCTTCGCGTGTGCCTCCCTCGTACATCCAGCCCTTGCCTTCGCTCAGTGGCAGGTTGCAGGTCGGCGACCCTTCCGCCGTGGCCAGGCCGCCGTTGTCGCTGGTGAAGATGAACACCGTGTTGTCCGCCTGCCCGATCGCCTCCACGGCGGCTCGCAGTTTGCCCACTGTGTCGTCCATGCTCTTGACCATGGCCGCATAGACCGGGTCCGACTGGAGGATCCGCCGCTGCACGCGCAGGTGCTTCTTGTGCTCGCACGGGAAGACCTCGCCCTCTTCGATCGCCTTGACCTTGTCCAGCCCCAGCCGCTGTGCCTTGGCCTTGAAGTACTCGACATACTCCGGTTTGCCTTGGATCGGTGTGTGCACCAGGTAGTCCCAGAAGTTGAGAAAGAACGGACGCCCGTCGGTCTGGCGGATCAGCCGCACCGCTTCCGCCGCCAGTCGGTCCGTGAGGTACTCGCCCTTTGGCCCGTCCGGGAAGTTCGGAATGCTCCACGGGCTGAAGTACCCCTTGCTCGGAGAACCCCACTCGCAGCCGCCGACATTGATATCGAACCCGTGCTTATCCGGGTAGTAGTCCGGTCCGCCCAAGTGCCACTTGCCCACATGCCAGGTCTGGTAGCCGCCGTCTCGCAGCGCCCGGGCCACGCTGACCTCGGACAGCGGCAGGTGGTCCACGTACGGCGCGTCGATCACCCGGCCTTTGCACGGGTGGAAACCCGGTCGCCAGCAGATCCAGTCGGTCACGCCGACTCGCGCCGGATATCGACCGGTCATGATGCTGGCGCGCGCCGGCGAGCAGACGGGCGAGGCGGAGTAGGCGTTCCGGAACCGCATGCCTTCCGCCGCGAGCCGGTCCAGGTTCGGAGTCTCGTAGAACTCGCTCCCGCAGCAACCCAAGTCCTTCCAACCCAAATCGTCCATGAGCATGAAGATGATGTTCGGTGGCATGAGGGGCTCCTGCTGGATGTGTAATTTATGTCCAATCAATGCTTGCATCATGCTATCTTAATAGTACCATCTATATCAGGCCAAGTCCATGCTTCCGTTGCTATGTTGTTTGTAGTTTTTGACATTCATTGGCGGTGGCTTCATGGAGGCAGGTTCCCTCGGCCGCGAGAAACGGTTGGGCTGGGGGACGTGGTTCCCGTCCGGCGGGGGCCGGAGGAAGTAGAGCATGGCTCCAGCCTTGCTCGGTGGGTTGAATTCCCCCGGCCGGCGGCAGAGAGATTGTCCAGGGCCAGGACTGCGAGATCGAGCAAGGCTGGAGCCATGCTCTACGTTGTCATAACCGGTACGGACGCTAACCATGGAATGTCACGCGCATCGATCTGGGGCGAGTCGTTCCGGCGGTATGCCGGAAGCCGTTTCCGTATTCCGACTCGGATACGGCACTCAGGCCGCGCAGCTCCGATGTGGCCTGCAGTTCCCGGCTGCCGGCAGTGAAGAAGCGGGATTCTGCACGCCGCAGTACGCGGTCGGCTACGTGCACGACGGCACCGGCGACTATGCCGGTCCGGACGGTCGGCGCCATCGGCTCACGCCGGGCAGTGTGTTTCAGCGTTTCCCGAGCACGTCGCACACCGTGCGCATGCACAGTGCGTCCTGCCGCTGCTTTGTGGCCGTCCCGTGTCAGGTTTTCGAACTCCTGGAACTGACCGGTATGGCGTCACGTCAGCGGCCGGTCATCCACGTGGGACGCGATGCAGCTCTGGTCCGACGGTTCGCGGCCCTTGCCGAGCGTCTCCGTGCCTGTCCGCAGTCGGACCTGCCGGACGTCCTCGAGGAAATGGTGTCGTTCATCTTCGGTCTGCATCGTCAGGCGCGCAAGCGGTTGGGGTCTGCGGCGGAGGATGACCCGCTGTCCCAGGCGGCGCAGTGGTTGGCCGAAGCCCTCGATGCGCCGCCGTCGCTGCCGGAAGTCGCCCGCCGCGCGGGCCTGAGTTACAGCACGTTCCGCAAGCAGTTTGCGGCGCACTACGGTGTTCCGCCGGTTGTGTATCGGGTGCGGCGTCGGGTCGAGCGCGCCATGGCGTTGTTGCACCAGCCCGAGTTGCCGCTCAAGGAGATCGCGGTGCGCCTGGGCTACTCCGACGTGTTTGCGTTCTCGGCGCAGTTTCGCAGGGTCAGTGGCCAGAGCCCGTCCGCGTTCCGGCGGGTGCTCAAGGCTGGTTAGTGCCGTGATCTGGCAAGCCCGGCGGCCGCTATTTACGCCCGCCGGCACTGGCAGCGCTCCGGTAACGAGCACGGGCATGGCCCCGTGCTTTGGGGTCGCGATTTTCGCTCGTGGAGACGAGAGAGATCCGTCGTAATGCGTCAGCGCCCCCGGCCGGCGGACCGGCCGATCATAGGTTGGTGTTACTCGTGCCGGTTCGCGCCGCCGCGGGTCTTGCGCCCCGCCCGGACGAGCCGGGCGGCGCCGGCCCGGTCCCGCGGGTGTCGGAGCGAGCCGCTCCGACCACTCTAGGCGCCAGCCCCGGTCAACCGTCGACCTTATCCCCACCCGCGGCTGACGCACTACGGCGGGTGGCGGTCGCATCTTGACATCTGATGCGTGATGCACTATCATCCTGACATGAGAACGACGCTGAGTATTGATGATGATGTGCTGCTGGCGGTGAAGACGTTGTCGCGTCAGCGCAAGGTGACCGCTGGCCGTTTGCTGTCGGACCTGGCCCGCAAGTCGCTGGCTCGCCGGCCTTCGCATGCCACGCGCAACGGTGTGCCCCTGTTCCCGGCCAAGACCGGTGCTCCCGTCGTCACGATGGCCTTGGTGAATCGGTTGCGGGATGAGGATGGGGAATGACACCCTACCTGCTGGATGTCAACGTCCTGTTGGCGCTATGTGATTCCCGGCATGTGCATCACGAAAATGCTCATGCCTGGTTCGCGACGGCCAGAAAACGCGGTTGGGCAACGTGTCCGCTGACGGAGAACGCATTTGTCCGGATAGCCAGTCAACCCAAATACCCGAGCAACCCCGGCAGTCCTTCCGTCGTTGCAGCCATACTGCGTCAGTTCTGCACGGACACTGCGCACTGCTTCTGGCCGGATCAGATAACCGTCCTTGACTTCGGCCTGATCGACCTGAAGTCCGTGCTATCGCCAGCTCAGCTTACGGATGTCTACCTGTTGGCGCTCGCCGTCAGGAACAAGGGCAAGTTGGCCACCTTTGACGGCGGGATTCCCGCTCCAGCAGTCACGGGTGGGGCCAGTGCTCTTGAACGGATTCCCGGCTGAGGTTTAGCGCCCCCTATCGACTGGAGTCGACGCCAGTCGCCCAACGTGTCGGTAATGTACACCCGCGTCACTGCGTCATTCCCGCACTGGGCGCTTGACTGGCGCGATACGGGTGGCACACTATCCGGAGTCGCGTCATTCACTTGGGGCGTCGCCCCGCAGGAAGCGGCGTCGGACGCCGCTCTTTACCTATGCAACCGTCGAAACCATTCGCCGTCCGTGCCGCACACTGTGACCACCGGGCGCCGGAAGACACGGTTTTCCGCACGCTCGAGCGCATCACGGCGCCGCTGTCGCGGTCCTGGGCGCGCCTGGAAGCCGCCCGACTCATCGCCATCAAGGTCAATCTGGTCTACTCGCCCGACCAGATTCGTTGCGTGAACGGCCGCCGCCAGGAGTTGGTTGACGACGTCGTGCTGCGGAGTGCGCTGCGATTGCTGCGACAGCGCACGACGGCACGGATCGTGTGTTCCGACACCTCGCAGCTGGCGGGCGGCGGCGACGTGTTCTTCAAGCCGCTGCTGCGCGAGTTCGGGGTGGATTACATCGAGTGCAACGATCCGCCGTTCGCGGTGTACGAGCCGCCCGGCGGTGGCCTGATGTTCCGGCGCTACCGGCTGAACCCGGTCTTTAAGCAGGCCGATGCCGTGGTCTCGATCGCGACGCTGAAGACGCACGCGTTCATGGGCGTGACGCTGTGCACCAAGAACCTGTTCGGCCTGCCGCCCATCAACCCGGGCAACCGCCCGCGCACGTACTTCCACCACGTCATTCGCCTGCCGTTCGTGCTGGCGGACCTGGCGCGCATCGTGCAGCCGTGCCTGAACGTCATCGACGGGTTGGTCGCGCAGACCCGCCGCGAGTGGGGCGGCGACGCGCGCATCACCAACACGCTGGTGGCCGGCGACCACGTCATTGCCACCGACGCCTGCGCCGCGACCCTGATGGGCAACGACCCGCAGGCCGATTGGCCGAGGCCGCCGTTCCGGCGCGACCGCAATCATCTGCGCATCGCCGCCGAGTCCGGGTTTGGCACCGTCGACCTGGGCGCCATCGATTTCCAGCACGACTTGCGCGCGCCGGTCGGTGAGTTCGACTCCGAGAAGACCGACCCCGATGAGACGGTGGAAAGCTGGCGCCGGACCATGTGCGAGCAGGCGCTGTTCTACCGCGATCACCGCGAAAGACTGTTGCGCGATTACGCCGGGCAGTACATCTGCCTACAGGCGGGGCACGTGATCGCGCACGGTGCGGACCCGATCCACGGCATGACGCGCCGCGACCTGGCCGGAGCGCACAAGGAGCAGGCGGTCTGGTTCAAGTACGTCGATCCGGACGACTTTGAGGACGAGCGGTTCGAGGTGTACGAACGCGAACTGGCGGCACTCGCAGGCCGGTCGTCGGACGGAAGGCCAAGGGGGAGTGTGCGGGTCTGTGGGTGCGCGAGTGAATAGGGTGGGCCTTGGAGCGCCCGCGTCTCGCGGGCGTAGCGCGTCGCCTGCACGCGAACTCCAACGGCGTACGTCGGGGTGACCGGAACGCGCGTCCCCGGGGCATTCGGATCGCCTGGCTTGCGGGATACCGCCACGCCGCAGAAGGCAGCCGGCGAGACGCCGGCGCTCCAGGGAGACCCACAGCAAGGCCGGGATGCGTCAGTGCCTCCCGGGCGGAAGACCGCCCGATCATGTGCGGACGTTACTCGCTGGCGTCGGAGTGTTCTGGCAAAGTGGCGGGAGCGAGCCGCTCCGGCCACTCTATTGGGCCCCGCGAGTAACATGGGAGTCGCCGATGGAAGATTGAGAGGCGCTCACTTCCGCAAGGGCCGGAAGAGCCAGCGCTTCACGCTGATGAGGCTGGCCGTGGCCTTGGGGTTCTGGCCGGTGACTTCCACCGCGACCGTGTGCTCGCCGGTCGCGACCTGCACCTCGCCGAACGAGACCCGTTCCCCGTCCGCGTCCACGCCTTCGCAGTAGCCGTCGAACGGCTGCCCTACGGGCTGGCCGTCGAGCAGGACTTTGACGATCCCGTACGAGTGCGCCATCACGAACTCGGCCAGGAGCTCGTAGCGGCCGGGTTCGATGGCCGGCAAGGTGAAGGTGAGCGACGCGCCCGGCTTGGTGCCGCCGAGGAATTGCGAGCCGAGATCGTCGAGACGCTTCGTGTAGGTGCCCTCGCTGTTCTTGCAGGTCAGGTCCCGTGCCTCGAAGGCCAGGCCGTCGAACGGCTGCACCACCTCTTTGGACAGCGTGATGCGGTACTCGCCCACCTGCGCGAACGGCAGCACGAGAACCAACTTCGCCTCCGACAGTTCCGAGTGCCCGTCTTTCGTGTAGGGGTTGTGCATCCGTGCCGGCCACAGCAGCGACGCGCCGTCGGGCACGGACACCTTCAGGTTGCCGAAGACGAGAGCCGCGCCGATCTCCGCGCTGCTCAACGTCAGCCGGTCCTGGCCGAGTCGATACGCCTTGCCCGCGGCGGTACGGAATTTCATGGCGCGGTTCAGCAGCGGCAGGTGCGCCTCGACGCGTTTCCCGGCGGGCGCCTTGTACGTCAGCACCAGCGCGCCGTCGGCTGCGGATTCCGCCCGCACGATGCACTCCGTGTCGCCGTACTTCAGGGTCATGACGGTCGCGTCGCCGTCCTCCGTGATCGTGGCGGCGTCGGGGGTCCACAGCAGGTCGATCTTCGGAAAGAAGTTTGGGTTTTCGTCGCCGGGCGTCTGCGTGAGCAGGGTCGGGTCGCCGACGGTGAACGTGGACCAGTACGGCTGCAGTTTCGTGTTGCCGCCGCCCGCGACCAGGCCAAGTTCGTCGTGGAATACGTCGACCAAGTTGTGCCGGTCCTGGATCCAGCGGCTCAGTGGCGGCTTGCAGGCGTAGCCCGAGAAGGCCCACTGCCACGGCTTGTGCCGCCGGATCAGTGCCTCGTTTTTGCCGAGCGCGACGGAACCTGAGTCACGGTCGGAAAGCAGCGGGACGGATTCTGCGCCGACCTCCTCCCCCGTGTAGAGCAACAGTGTTGCCGCGGTGTCAGCATTCAGCAACCGCTTGTAGCCGTCGCTGTAACGCTGCATCTGGCGCAGGAGGTACCCCCGGCCCTCCGGCGTCCAGGTGAAGCCGACATTTCCCGTGTTGACGCCTTTGTGGTAGACATTCCTCTCGTCGATGCAGGACACCGGCGACCCGTCCGGCCAGAGGATGGCAGCGTGGAAGTTTGCGGCGCGCGCCAGGGCGCCCAGCGCCGCGGGGTCGTGGGAGAAGAACTCGTAGACGCCGAGCGCGTCAATGTAGACCGCGTTGTACCCGACGACCGGGCCGAAGTTCTCCGACCAGTACCCGGCCGGGTTCTGCTCCGCGATGACTTTGCCCATCATCCGCGTCGCGGCGTCCTTCCAGTCCTGGTTCTTGAAGCACTCGCCGGCGATATACAGACCCATGGCGTGGTGGCATGGAATGTTGTGCGGTTTCCCGTCCATGATGCGGCGGATCCCGGTGAAGCCGAGCAGCAGGCCTTTCTCCCACTTCGCCTTGGACGCCGGGGGCAGGGCACTCCCGAGCAGGTGGTACGCGCGGATCCAGCGGCTGTAGGTCCACGGCATGTAGATCTGGCCCCAGGTCGAGTTGTCCTTCTTGCGGAAGATCCACTGCCCGTTCTTGTCCGTCTCGCTGACCAGTGCGTCGCCGCCGCCGGCCACCGCCTGCAGGACTTTGTCGCTGTGGAACCACGGATTCTTCTCGTCCTGGATCGCCCACGCGGCGGCGAGCGGGAAGATCAGGTTCTGGTCCGTGCAGATCCACGGCTCGGTGCCGAACTTGCCCGTGTCGGCGTGGTAACTGTCCAGGTACTTGGGCACCGCTTCGGTCAGGCTCTTCAGCAGGTACTCGCGGGCGCCGGGCGGCCAGTGGCGGATGGGCCCCGGCTCGCCGACCAGGGCCATGTTTCCGACCTGCTCCGGCGTCAGCCCCTTCTCCCCCACGCCCTGATCCTGCGCCGTTGCGGAGAGCGCAGCAATCCCGATGGCCACGGACAAGAGAATGCGATGCATGAAAGACTCCCTTCAGCGTTCGTCTGCAGGAGGCAACGTGAGACATCGGGAGGACAGGCCCTCGCTTCCTCCCCGCGCAGCGGCACCGCAGCGAAATCGTTGGCTGTCTCGACAATACATCGTGGGACGGCGGCTCGCAACCGGAGCCAGGGCTGTCCTGATTGACATGATGTTTTTGCATGATACATTGGTACCATGGAGACCGTCATCACACAACGCGGACAAGTCTCGGTTCCGGCTGCGGTGCGGCGGAAGATGCGGCTGACGCCGGGGCAGAAGGTGGTGTGGCAACCGGTGTCCGAGGTGGAGTGCCGCATGCTGGTCGTGGATGCCAAGACACCGGCCGGCCCCCTGGCCATGCTCGGGTATGCCCGGAAGTTCCGCAAGACCCGCCGGACCGCCGACTGGATGCGCGAGCTGCGGCAAGGGGAGATGCGCTGAATGCCATGGGCGGTTGACACCTGTATCGTGTTGGACGTTCTCGACGCCGACCCGGAGTTCGGGTTGCCCAGCGCAACCCTTCTGCAAGAACGGTTGGCCGACGGTCTGGTGGTGTGCCCGATGACAGCCGTCGAACTCGCGCCGGCGTTCGAAGGGAATTGGGACGACATGGAGCACTTCCTGCGCGAGACTGGCATTCACGCCAACGTGCCGTGGGAACAGGCCGACACGGACGCGGCATTTCACGCCTGGCACACGTACGTGCAGCGGAAGCGCTCGAAGGCCGTTGCGTCCCGTCCGCTGGCGGACATCCTGATCGGTGCCTTTGCGACCCGCTTCCGGGGGCTTCTGACCCGCAATCCGGACCACTTCCGGTCGTTTTTCCCGCACTTGACCATTCAGGTTCCGGCGCCGCGGTGAGAAGGGCTGGCGCGGTCCGCACCTGAAGATCGCCTCAGCTCTGTCGCCCACGTACTCGCGCGGCTGCAGCCACGCGTTGCTTCCCGGACATATTGGGTTGCTGTCCGGGTGGTGGGACTCAGGTGCGGAAGTTTCCGTACGTCATGCAGGTGCGGTGGTACGCCTCGAAGTGCGCCGGCGGGATTTCGGCCGGGTTGATCGAGTGTGTGCCGATCACCAGCCCGCCGTGGCGGCCGAGGTCGATCAGTTCACGCACGTGCGCTTCGATCCTCGCGACGGGACCGTTGAGCAGTATGTCCGTGTTGCAGACGCCGCCGATCAGGATCAGGTGCGGCCAGCGGCGGCGGATCGCCATGGGATCCATGCCGGCGCGGCGTTCGATCGGGTTGATTCCGTCGATGCCCGCGTCCACGAGCATGTCCAGGACCGGCATGATGTTCCCGTCCGAGTGGAACAGGACCCACTTGGCGCCCGCGGCCTTGTACTCGCGGACCATGCGCCGGTACGCGGGCAGAAAGACCTTCTCGAACGACTCCGGACTGAACATTGGCCCGTCGTTGTACGCCATGTCGTCGTTGATGAACACACCGGTGTCATAGAGCGACCAGCGGCGGATCTGTTCGCGCGCGATCCCGATCAGGTGATCCGCCATCTTGTCGGCCAGCACTCGTGCGAAGTCCGGGTCCCCGGCAATGTCCATCAGGAACTCCGCTTCGCCGCGGATAAAGGTCGTCCGCAGGTATGGGCCGCCGGTCTTGCCGACCACGAAGTATTTCTCCTTCGCGGCATCGAGGGCATGCACGGTCTCGAGTTCCGACGCCGCCTTGAGGTAGCGCAGGTCCAGTTCGGGCGGATCGAAGGTGACCGTGTCCGGGTCCGTACCGGGCGGCATCGGCACCTCGAGCGTCTCGGCGAAGTACGACCCCACTTGGCGCCGGATCAGACGTCCCCACTGGTCGATTTCGTAGATCCAGCCGCCTTCTTCCTTGACCTGCCGCATCCGCGTCGGGAACGTACCCTCCAGCGGCACCCACTCGAGCATGTCCGTGAGTGCGGCCTGATGACCGAACCGCGCTTCCCACTCCTTGGTGTAGCCCCAGAACCCGTCATATCGCGGGATTCGGTCCGGTTGCTGGAAGCTGAATGCTGCTGTTACGCGTTCCGTCGAGGTCATCGTTGGTGTGCTCCGTGGGTTCTCCATCCACCCGCCTCGTGGTTGGACGAAGGGAGGGCTGATCCGTGTCAGTGACCCCGGCCCCGGTGCCCCGCCTCCCGTCCCGTCATGATATCAGGTTGAATTCCTGGATCTGGCGGCGGTGCTGGCGCCAGTCGGGGGAGACCTTGACCCAGAGCCGGAGGTCGACGCGTTTCCCGCACAGTTCGACGAGCTGTTTCACCGCGTCAATCCGCAACTGCTTGATCATGGCGCCGTCTTTGCCGATAACGATCGCCTTGTGCTGTTCGCGTTCGACGTGCAGCACGGCGGAGATGCGGCAGCGCTTCTCGTTGTCGTTCCAGGATTCGATGGCGACGGCAATCCCGTGCGGAATTTCCTGGCGCAGGTTTTCCAGAACGGCTTCGCGGATGAGTTCGGCGCCGATGTCGCGCTCGATCGTGTCGGTGAGCGTCTCGGGGTCGTATAGGAACGGGCCTGTCGGCAGAGCCGCCCTGATCCCAGCCAGGAGGGGCGGCAGTGTCTCGGGTTTGACAGCCGCGACTCGGAAACTGGGCGTCGAGCCCAGGACACCCCGGTAGAACTGATGCATGGCCTCGACCTGTTCGGGAGTGGCAATGTCCGTCTTGTTGATGGCCAGGATCGTGGTCTTGCCGGCGCTCGCCGCGCGCTTGGCGACCAGGCTGTCCTCCTGGCCGGGGGCACGAGTGGGGTCGGCGATGCACAGGATCAGGTCCGCGTCCGACAGGACGCGTTCGATGGTTTCAACCATGACCTCGTCAAGGATGTCCTTGGCGACGTGTACGCCGGGCGCATCGAGGAAGAGGATCTGCGAATCGTCGTCGCTCAAGACCCCCAGCAGGCGTCGGCGCGTGGTCTGCGGTTTGGCCGAGACGGCGGCCAGGTGCGTATGCAAGACGGAGTTGAGCAGGGTCGATTTTCCCGTATTGGGTCGGCCGAGCAGTGCCACATAACCGACTTTCCCCGACGGCCATACGGCATCGGGTGAGGGAGTTGTCTCTGTCTCGCTCATTTGACCTTGAAGATCTTTGCGAGATCCAGGTTGGCGTAGGTTTGGAGGGCAAACAAGGTCTTGGTGCGCGCGACCCCGGGGCAGTGGATGATCTTGTCGGTGATCAGTTCGGACAGTTCCGAGTTCGCGGAGACCCGCGCCACGGCGACCAAGTCGTACTCGCCGGCTACCGCGTGGACTTCGGCAACGCCCTTGAGCTCCAGGAGCCGTTCTCCCGTCTCCCGGACATCCTTGTCTTCCAGGTTGATCAGAACGAAAGCTGTTACCATAACGTTCTCTCCCCTGCTGCTGGTTGAGGGACCGGATGTGAACCGTAGCACAATATAGTCCTCGGTGCTCGTGAACAAAGGCGGCGGCGACATTGCTGTGAACCGGTGCCGCGGTGCGTCAGGGTACCGGTGCCTGGCACCACTCACACGTCGCCTCGGAGAAAAGAAGGCGCCTGGTCAAGACGGATGTGTCAACCGTCAAGGCCAGGCGCCAGCAACGAAACCATGCACCGCCAGTTCTACATGTTGTTGTTCTTCTTCTTGGCCTTGCCAGAGTGCTTGGCCTTGGCAACCTTCTCATGTTTCGGAGCACCCGCAGCGGCCCCCGCTCCGGCCTGTTCAACCGGCGCGACGGTCATGACTTTCACCGGATTGCCCTGTTCATCGGCTTTGCACGTCACCGTGACCATGGTCCCAACGGCGGCGGCCAGCTTGACGTCCAACGCCATGAGCGCCGGCAATTCCTTCGCAACTCCGGCATCATCCGTCACGATGTACGTCGCCACGTTCTTGCCGTTCGCGTCGGCCTTTTCTTCCTTGGTCAACTTGCCGGTCAACGTCACGGTCTTGTCGCCCGCCGGAGGGGCGTCCTCGGCCATATCAAAAACCGCCATGCGGGTGACAAACCCGTTTCTGGTGTCCGGGTTTCTTCCTTCTTCCTTGACGCCCACGTAACCTCTGCCCGTGAAAGGCCCGACGTTCACGCTGCAGGGTTTCCCCGAACCGTCTCAACCCGGAAACGAATTACCCGCATTTGACACCCAGTGCGGGAAGAGGTTCCATGCAGGGCAGGAATCAACGCGCGGGCCATCCGTGAGCTGGAGCCTCTTCGACAGCGGCCGAGTCCGGTCGCAGATCGAACTGGAGAACGCGCTGCGGGATGAGTCCGTGCTCGCTTATCGCCAGACCGTGCTGACCGCGCTGCTGGAGGTCGAGGACGCGATGATCGCCGCGGCCAAGGAGCAGGAACGGCACCGGGCGTTGGTCGAGGCGGTCGCCGCGAACCGCAAGGCGGTTGATCTGTCGACCACGCTGTACAGCGCCGGGGAGGCGGATTTTCTCAACGTGCTCGCGGCCCAACGCTCGTTGTACTCGGCCGAAGACGCGCTGGTGCAGAGCACCGGCACGACGTCGACGCAGCTTATCGCCCTGTACAAGGCCCTGGGCGGGGGATGGGAGGCGCGTTGACCTCCCACTCAAGATCGCCGGTGGCCGCGGCCAGGGGCGTTACGGGGTGCTGGCGGGATCTTTGGTGAAGCATTCCACGAACCAGAACTCGTTGCAGTTGCCGAGGCGCAGTCGGTCGTTGTCCAGGCTTTCGCCCATGGCGCAGCCCCGGAAGAGCAGGATGCGGCGCGCCGCCACGCTCTTGGGCATGTACTTGCCGCCGTACAACACGTACTCGCCGGGAGTGGCCTTGACCTGGAGCATCGCGTTGGTGTATCGCTCAAACGCCGCCTTCAGTCCGGGCAACCACGGAGTGGCGTACGTGTTCATCGCGACCTCGATCTGCCCGCCTCCCAGGGACACCGTCGGCCCGGACCACTCCACCGCAGAGACCGCGCCGGTAACACACACGTTCTTGCCCACGCAGGCCTGCAACGTCTCCGTGTGCCCGGACTTGATGTCGGCCACCGCCGTCTCCGCATCGATGGGGAACCCCTGCCTGGAGACAACGTTGGGGTTCGCTTGCTCCGCGAGCTGATACTTCCCGGCTTCAGCCCAGTAGCCGAGGTCGTACAGCATGCAGACGCGGTGCAGCAGGTCCCAGGCATTGACGGTCCCCAGCGTGATGCGCCCGTCAATCATTCCTTCCAGCGTGTACCGCATCGGCCAGGCCCCGGTCCCCTCATAGTCCGGAATACCGTCGGCGTTGACTCCTTTGAGCTGGACGCACGGCCTCGACGTGTCGATGTACACCGCCAAACCGGAGGACTTGAGCGCTTGGTTCAACTGCATGACGGCGCCGAAGAACGAACCGTCCATCAGGCAGGCACACTCGACCTGCCGCGACGTGAGAATGTCCTTGTAGCTGGCTGCACCTCTCATTCGTGCGGCTCCGGCCTGCTTCGGCGCCGGTGCGCCTGGTTCCTGCGCCGCCAGCGGGCCGGCATCTGTCCGGGCCACGGGCGGCGCTGCCGTCCGCGGCTCCAGGGTCGGTACCGTTTTGGGGTTGCCCGTCAGGGCGGCGAGCAGGTTGTCGAACTGGGTGTCTGTCCCGCTGTTCTTGGCCTTGGTCAGCGCCATCAGCGCGTCTTCGTTCAGCGGGTCGACCAGCTCGATGACCTTCCACAACAGGAGTTGGCGGGGGCCGGGCTTGGTCTTCCGGATCACGGACTGCAGGAAGTCGATGCAGCCTTTGCCGGCGTCAGGAAGGTCGGCCTGGGGCAGTTCCTGGCCTCGCTCCAGCTTGGCTTGCAGCAGGAGTGCGTCGGTGTGATTGGGGGCGGCGGCCAGGGCGAACCGGAGCAGGTTCAGGCCACGTTCGTCGGTGGCGTCATGGCTGAGCAGAGATACGGCCACGGCGACGGCACCGTCGGCGAGTTTCGTGGCCGTATCGTTGCCTTTGGGCGGTGCTGATGCGGGTGTGCCGGCGGCGGCCGCAGCCAGACACAGCACCCACAGGGCGCCGAAGACGCCGCGTCTCAAGATGCGCGTGGGAGTGGCTTTGCGGGGTGGCAGCACGGGGCGCAGGCCTCCTGAAGTCTCCCGTCAGCGGTCGCAGTACAGAACAGTGTACTCTTTACAGCCGCGCAGCACGATCTTGCCGCCCGTTGGTCCCACACAGACGGCGGAGCCCCAGAAGTAGACGGTCCCCGCGGGGAATTCCTGAGGACGCGAGGGGGCGGGACCGTTCCGGTTCAGGGCTTCCTTGACCTTGGCGAGTTCGTCCGCAGGGATCGGGACGTCGAGCATAACCCGGACCGTGTCGTCCGCCAGATTCAGCCCCGTGCGCCCGCCATCGCTGGCGAGTCCCGAGACTTTGCCCTGCAATGAGACGAGTTTGTTCCTGTACTTGCCGAGAGTGCCCGCGTGGTCCGACTTGAACTGTGTGGCGAGCGTGGCGGCGTCGGCGGGCAGGCCGAGTTCGGCCACGGCCTGCGGGTTGTCTTTCTCAGTGAAGACGATTCGGCCGGGCTGGCAGAAGTAGCCGAGATCATACTGGAAGGCGAGGCGCCGCACGTATTCCCAGCAGGTCAACTTCCGCGGTGTCAGGTTCCTGTAGTAGCGGCTCACGCCCCAAGTGCCGCCGCCGCAGTACGATGGCCAGCCGTCCGAGTTGTAGGACGACACCTGCACGTCCGGTCGTTTCGTGCACAGGAACACCACGACATGGCTGTTCATGACCGCCAGGATCTTGTTCAGGTCTCTGACCATCAGGATGACACGGCTCGACACCCCGCAATCCTGGGGGCATGCCAGGGCGTGAAGCGCGGCCCTGGGGTCGGCGGCGGCATCCGCGCGCACCGGGGCACTGGCGAGCGCCTGGGCACTGGGCGAGTCCCCTTGGACGGCCGGCGCGCCGGCTGGCGGCGCGGGTCCGGACGCCGAAGCGGCCGGCGCTGCCTCCGCGGCGCCGGCCTTTTCACCCGCCAGCGCCGTGAGCAGGGTCTCGAACTCCGTCGCTGTCCCGGCGTTCTTCGCCTTGGTCAGGGCGAGGAGAGCCGATTCGTTATCCGGTTCCACCAGTTCGACAACTTTCCACAGCAGGAGCTGGCGTGGCGACGACTTGCTCTTGGCGATGACCGACTGGACAAACGCCACGTACGCCTTGCCGCCGTCGCTGAGCTCGGCGGCTGGCAACTCCTGGCCGCGGTCCAGCTTGGCCTGCAACAGGAGCGCACCGGGGCACTCAGGATCGACCGCCAGTGCAAACCGCAGCAGAGCCACGCCGCGGTCGTTCGTGGGGTTGTCCCGAAGGAGAGACGTGGCGACGGCGACAGCCCCATCCGCCAGCTTCGTGCTGATGGTGGTCTGACGCGGCTCCCCGCGCACGGCCAGGCTCAGGGCGGCGATTCCGACGACAACAACCCGCAGAGACCGACAACATCCCTTTTGTCGCATTTTCACCCAACCCTCCGGCGCGGCGGAGTCATCTGCCCGCCAGCCCGTAGATCCCGTCCCCGAAGATCGGACCGCACCGAGACTTGCTCAGATGATACACCCCGATGCCGGGAAATCAACCGGTACTGTCGGTACTCGGTCAAGCGCCTGTCGTCGGCGAGACGTGTGTCCGTGCGGCCTTGCGGGCCGCTCCCGGCGGAACGGTTTCGAGCGGGTTCGTGTACGGCCTTTCTCAGTACGTCCCCAACCGCATACCTTCGTCGACGAAGAAGCGGTAGGTGGCGTAGTTGGTGTCGGTGGGGATCGAGTGGTCGGAGTGCAGGATGTAGCCGGAGCCCTGCTTGAGGACCGGGATCTTCTCCGCCAGTTCCTTGCGGAGCGCGTCGATGTTGTTCGCGACCAGGTTGCGCGCGTCCATGCCGCCGCACAGCGACAGACGGTCGCCAAAGCGTTTCTTGATCCGGAGCGGGTCCATGCCGGCCTTGACCTCGATGACCTGCAGGCAGTCGATGCCGGCGTCCACCATGCCGGGCAGGAGCGGCTCGACAAACCCGCACGAGTGCATGACGACCGGCAAGCCGAGGCCGTGACAGTAGTCGATCGTCCGCTTGTGCCCGGGCTGCACCAGCTCACAGTACATGTCAGGGGACATGAACGGTCGTTCCTTGAAGCCCATGTCTTCGTAGAACCAGATGCCGTCCGGCTTGCCTTCCTCGGCAAACAGGATTTCCATCAGGTTCACGGTCAACTCCGCGTAGGTGTCGACCATGTTGCGGACCCAGTCGGGATCCAGAGCCATGCCGACCAGCATGTGTTCGTGGCCGCTGATCGGGTGCATGAGTTCGAACACGTTCACTCCGCCCCAGAAGAAGAAGCGGTTGCGCTCGGTGGCGTACTTCTTCGCATTGCGGTACGCCTCGAAGTTGATGCGCCGGCGCTCGGGCTTGAGGTGCGGTTTGATGAGCGTTTCCCAAGCGTCGCGGCCTTTGACGGAGAAGTCGACATGCTCCGGCGTCGAGTCGTGCAGTTTGTGCCGGCGCAGCGTGGCGCCGTTGCCGTCGCGGGTGAGAACGGTTTCTGCCGTTTCCTCAATGACCACCGGCTTGAAGTCCAGGTCGGCGACCATGCTGAAGCACCAGCAGGTGTGCAGGTCGAACCCGAAGTGCGTCGCCATGTCCTGGCCCTGCTGGATGGATCCGTCGGCTTGCCACTTCTTCAGCGTGTCGCCCCAGAAGTGCTCGAACAGGCCGATCCGGTCCACGGGCTGCCGCTTAAGAATACGGCCGATACGCTCAATGCCAGTCATGGCTGCCATGGTGCGCTCCCAGTCTCCACAAATTGCTTGCCGCCATCGCGTCCCGATCCCTACGGGGATTGACGGCCAAAAGAATACCGCGGCTTTCGGAGGATGCAACGCGGTGCAGGCGTGGCGCGGGACCTCCGGGACCGCAGTAGGGTACTTCGGTTCGTCCCGAACCGAGGCCCTCGGCCGGGGACCGGCCGGCGCACCCTGCTTCGGCGCGGGACGCGCCGAGCCACCGCGGCCAGGCTTCCTCGAGCCCGAACTTGCCCGCACATGTCGCCTTTCTTGCGTCCCCCGCGCTTGCAATCCGACACCCCACGCTGTACTGTTAAAACAGCTAGAACAAGATCGTGGAGATCAGCGCTATGGACCTGAAGACGCAGGAAGATGAAGCGTACGAGCAGTTGCGGGACCTGATTCTGGCGGGGGAACTGGCGGTGGGCGAGTTCCTTTCGCAACGCATGCTGGCCAGCCGTGTCGGCGCGGCGGTGATTACGGTCCGCGGCGCGTTGCGGCGTCTGGAGAACGATGGGTTGATCGAGAACGTGCCGCGCTGGGGTGTGCGCATTCCGCGCGAGACCGAGGAGCAGATTCAGGACCGGTACTTTGTACGGGAGGTGCTGGAGCTGGCAGCGTTGCGGCGGTTGGGTGGGACACTGGGAGCGAGGGAGGCGGAAGAACTTCTGGTTTTGGCGCGGCATTGCGACGAATTGGGCGCCAAGGGCAGCAAAGACGCCCGGGCGTTCGCCGAGGCGCACTTGGCGTTTCATCGGTTTCTTCCCGACTGCTGCGGGAGCCGGATGCTGAAGGTGTTTCTGGAGCGACTGAACCTGCAGAGCCTGATGTTGTTCAACGCACAGCGCGGTTGGGCGCGCGGTGTTGACCGCGACGCGCCGCATCACGAGAAACTGGCCCGGATACTGAGTGCCGGCGATGTCGAGCGGGCGGAAACGCAGTTGCGGGAGCACATCCGGCGCGGCCTGGACAACGAACTGGCGGCGTTCCAGGCGAAGAAGGGCTGAGCCCTGCTGGCGTCAAGGCGTGCCCTCCGGCGACACGCCCCCTTTCCCTTGCTAACCCCGAACCCCGAACCCCACCATCGTGAGCCCCACACCATGAAGGATGACATCCGCGAGTTTGCCCGGCTCGGACTGGTGCACCACATGCTCTATCCGCGGTGCACGGATGACGCGGCACATCACGCTGTGACGCTGCGCGATTTCGTGAAGCGGTCGGACATTGAGACGTTCGACTGCTGCCTGCCGTACGGCGACGGGGTGCGCGAGGAACTGGTTGCCGCGGTGCGGGGGAGCGGCAAGGCGGACATCACGTTTGCGACGCACCTGTTCCCGCTGCGCAAGCTCGGGTTCTCCGCGGTATCCGATAGTGAGCAAGGGATCGTGCGGTTGGTGCTGCGGGACATGGTCGAGCAGGCGGTCGCCATCGGGGCGACCGGTTTCATCTTCGCCTCTGGCCAACCGGCACCGGACAAGGCAACTCCGGCGCACTACCGCGCGTTTGCGGACTTCTGCCGCTGGCTCTGCGGCGAGTTGGCGCCGCACGGGATCACCGCACTTCTTGAACCGTTCGACACGGACATCGACAAGCGTTTCCTGTACGGCCCGACGGAGGCGTGCGTGGCGTTGATCCGGTCGTTGCAGCCGGAGGTGAGGAATCTGGGGATCGAACTGGATGTGGCGCACGTGCCGCTGATGCACGAGACGTTTGAGCAGGCGATCTGTACGGTGGCACCGCACCTGAAGCGTGTGCACCTGGGCAACTGCGTGCTGAAGGACCCGAACCACCCGCGCTACGGCGACACGCACCCGCCGATCGGGTTTGACGGCGGCGAGATCGATGTGCCGGAGTTGGCGCGGATCTTACGGCTGCTCGTGGAGGTCGGGTTCCTGAGTCGTGACCGACGCGGCAGCCTGGTCATCGAGATGACGCCCTGGCCAGGCCGCAGCGTCGAGGAGACGATCCAGGACAGCTTCGCCCGATTGGCGCGCGCCTGGGCCCTGGCGTGAGAGCGCGGTGTCAGGTTTCAGGCGTCAGGAAATGCGATGAGCTCGACGATCCCGATGATCTCGACGAACCCGATCCCCCCGTTCGCCCCTGAAACTCGACATATCGGAGCACAGCGCAAATCAGTAAGGAAAACCCCCTCATGAACCCGGTACGCAAAGCATTGCTGCAGCGGAAACTGACCATTGGCACGTGGATCCAGATCGGGCACGCGGCCGTTGCCGAGATCCTCGCGGATGCCGGGTATGACTGGCTGGCGGCGGACGGCGAGCACACGGACATTGCGGTGTCCGCGTTTGCGGACCTGGCGCGCGGCATGCACGGCCGCGGTGCGGTGCCGCTGGTCCGGGTCCGCGAGAACGACACGCTGGCCATCCGGCAAGTGCTGGACATGGGCGCGCAGGGCGTCATCGTGCCGCTGGTGAACTCCGCCGAGGAGGCAGAGCGGGCGGTGCGCGCGGCCAAGTACCCGCCGCGTGGCGTCCGCGGGTTCTGTTTCTCGCGCATGAACGACTGGGGCAAGGATTTCGAGGGTTACGCGGCGCGCGCGAACGACGATATCGCCGTCGTCGTTATGATCGAGTCGAAGCAGGCGGTGTCGAACATCGATGCCATCTTGGCGGTGAACGGCGTCGACGGTGTTTTTCTCGGGCCGTATGACCTGAGCGGTTCGTACGGGGTGCCGGGGCAGACGTCGCACCCGGAAGTGCAGGCGGCCTGCCGCCGGGTGGTCGAGGCGTGCACGCGCCATGACAAGTCGGCGGGACTGCACGTGGTCATCCCGACCGAAGAGGCAATCCGCGCCGCGGTGCGCGACGGGTTCACCTTCCTCGCCGTGGGCGTGGACACCGTCTTTCTGAGCCGCGCCGCCGCGGCAGGCCTGGCAGTGGCCCGCACCGCCGCGGGGCGGAAGACGTGACCGCTTTGGCCATCGGGCGCGGCTGTTGGCGCCCGTGCCGCACAGCACGAACGGCCATCCGTCACCGGTCATTGGGTCACGGCGTCATCGAGTCACTGGGTCACGCCAGCGTCGCCAGGGCTGGGTGACCCAGTGACGCGGTGACTCAGTGACCCACGACACTCGACCCTCGACACCCATCACGACAAACATGTTGGTCGAAGCGTAGCGCCCAAGGGCGCTAAGGAGGGCAAACACCATGCAGAACACCGTTTCCGAGCCGGCGCGGGAGATCCCCGTGCGGGGCGAGTTTGACGTGATCGTGGCCGGGGCCGGACTCGGCGGGCTTGCCGCCGCGCTGGCGGCGGCGCGCACCGGCGCGAAGACGCTGCTGGTCGAGCGCAACAGCTTTGCCGGCGGTGTCGCCACCGCCGGACTGTGCTGCTCGATCTTCAACTGCTACTTCACCGGCAAGGGCGAACTGGGCACGACCGGCATCCCGGTCGAGGTCGCCGACGCCCTGGCGGCGGCGGAAGGCTATGGACAGGCGTGGCGTCGGCACAAGGGCCACGTCATCTACGACGTCGAGCGCGCCAAGTGGGTCTTCGACGACATGCTCGACAAGGCGGGGGTGCAGGTGCTCTACAACGCCGTCACCGCCGGGGTGGTGAAGCAGGACGGGGGCGTGCGCGGTATCGTGGTCGAGACCAAGTCGGGCCGCGAAGCGGTCCGAGCGCGAGTGGTCGTGGACTCAACCGGCGACGCGGATGTCGCCGCGCTGGCGGACGCGCCGCTGCGCTCCTGCCGCACCGGCCTGCACAGCCTCTGCTTCCGGCTCGGAAATGTCGACGTGGATGCGTTCGTTGGTTTCTTCCGCAAGCATCCGGAGCAGTACCCGGAACTCATGGACGTGCACTGGACCCTCGACGAAGCGCTGGCGCAGTATGACGACTGCGGCACGTTCCTGTTCCCGCACGGCGGCGGCATGCAGATGGACGCGTTCCGCCGCGCCAAGGCGGACGGCGTGCTGCCGGAACGGATCGGCACGCACGACACGACCGACGCCTGCCAGATGCACGCCATCCGGCGCCTGGGCGTCGTGCATGTGATCACCGGTTTCGTGCACTTTGACGGACTGGACGCGGACCGCATCACGCGTAGTCTGGTGGACGGGCGGCGTATGGTCTTCACCGTGGCCGACGCGTACCGGAAGTACGTCCCGGGCTTCGAAAAGGCGGCGGTCATCGAAGTGGCGCCGAACCTGGGCGTGCGCGTGTCGCGGCACCTGGATGGCGACTTCGTGTTCACGGCGGCCATGATGGCGGCCGGGACGCGGCAGCCGGACGCGGTCGGGCGCGCGGTCGGTTGGGACAGCAAGACCCTGCACAAGGGTGAGAAGGCGTGGGGTTGCCAGGTCTGCCGCGACGACTCGTTCGACCTGCCGTACCGGTGCCTGGTCCCGAAGACGATCGACGGCCTGCTGATGGGCGCGGGCCGCAGCATCTGCACCGACAATCCATGGCTGCTGCGCGTGATGGTGCACACCATGGTCGTCGGCCAGGCGGCGGGAACGGCGGCCGCCGTGGCGGCGCGCAGCGGTGTGCCGCCGCGCGCCGTCGACGTCCAGGCCGTCCAGGCCGAACTCCGCCGCCAGGGCGTCGAGTTGGGGTGAGGTCGAGGGTGCGGACCTCCCGGCAGCGCCGCGATCAAGCGCGCCGCGGCTCGGCGCGTCCCGCGCCGAAGCAGTGTGCGCCGGCCGGTCCCCGGCCGAGGGCCTCGGTCCGGGACGGACCCGAGCACCCTACCGCGGTCCCGGAGGTCCCGCGCCACTGCCGTGCTGCCATCACCGCTGCTGTTCGCGCTCGAACAAGCGATGCAGACGCAACTGACCGCCGCCGACCCGGACGAGATCGACCCCGAGCTGTTGCGCGCCATCGTGTTCGCCACTGGCGCGACGGCGAAAATTGATCCGCCCGTGTTCGAGGCCGTGCATCAGGCCTGGCGCGAACGGCGCCGTCTGCGCCTCCGCTACGAGGGTGGGCACGACCCCGCGGACACCGCACGCGAGATCGACGTACACGCGCTGTTCCTGTCGCAGGGCGCCTGGTATGCGCGCGTCTTCTGTCACCTGCGGAACGCGCATCGCAGTCTGGCCATCCACCGGATGACCCACCCCGAACTTCTGAACGCCACTTTCCGGCGCGACGAATCAGTACTCGCCGACGTCCGGCGCGGACACGTGTTCGACTACGCGAAGGTCCGCAGCGTCGTCATCGAGTGCAGTCCGGAGAAAGCGCAGGTCATTGGTGAGCGCGAGTGGTTCCCCGGCCAGCGCCTCGAACGCCTCGCCGACGGACGCCTGCGCCTCACCTTCCCCGACGCCCCGCGCCCCGAACTCGTCTGGTGGGTCATGTCCTACTGCGGGAACCTGGTCGTGCGCGGCCCGCAGGACCTGGTCGAGGAGGTGCGGGCTCGCTCCGACATCCGCGGGACCGAGCCGGTCCCGCCACTTTACTCGGATGTCACGCCAGCCCCCGCGGCCATGCACGACCCGGATAGCGGTTGGTTGAGTCAAGACGAAGAAGGTTCACCTCGATGACATGACGCCCGGCCCGGCCCGTCGGCGGCAACCGAGCCCGAACGAAGGTCGCAGAGCGCCGCGCGAAGACTCCGCCCGGGAGAAGGGAGACAGAGGTCATGCAGCCATCCTTCGATGACGGGTTCGAAACGGTTACCGGCCACAAGCGGCACGAGTGGCAAGCTCTTGAGAGGAGACTCCAGTGAATCCGCAGCCTGGCTTTGACAACCTTTTCCGCGCCTTGACCAGTCTCCCGTCGGGTGAGACACCGTTTCCATGGCAACAGGCGTTGTTCGGAGAGTTCATGGGGAAGAGCTTCCGTACGTCCTGCAATAGAGCTAAGTGTTACGTGGTACTGGGGGCTGGTGCGCTTTCCGCGTTCTTCGGAGCGCGGTCCCATTGAAGCGGCCAAAGGCGGATCGAGCCCCCTGCAGAACTCCACGAGGAGTGTTCGATTGGCAGAACGGTGGCCGGGCGGCGGGTGAAGGTAATCCTCCAACTCAAGCCTGACGACAACGTGCGGATCATCACGGGATGGCCTCTATGAAAAAGCGTGCCACAATATACCGACGCTCGACGGAGGAACAGATCGACGCCATGGCGGTGGCGGAAGCCGGTGTGGATAGCGCCTGGGGCGCGCACGTCGTGGTGAAACGGCCGGTGGCCACGCCCGTCCGGCTGTCCGCCCGCGCCGTCGAGCTGGGCAAGACCGGGGACGGCGCGGTGTTGCCGGAGTTGATCGGGTTGCTGGCGGACGGCTCGGGCGAGGTGCGGTCGCTGCGGCTCGGGCTCGCGGGCAAGGCTGACGTGGTCGAGTTTCACCGTGTCGGTACTAAGGAAGCTGGTGCTCCTCTGCCGAATATGGAGGGCTACTGGCTGCCGTTCCCCGTCGAGCACAAACGCGGCAGACCCAAGACGGACCTTTGCGACGAGATACAACTCTGCGCGCAGGCACTGTGTCTCGAGGAAATGCTGGCGGTGCACATTCCGGCCGGCGCTTTGTTCTACGGCACCCCGCGGCGCCGGAGCGAGGTCACGTTCGACGCGGTGCTGCGTCGCGAACAGTACCGCCGCGCCGACGATGCCGAGGGTGCTGTCGCCGTGGCGCGCGCGGTCGTGCTCGGCAAGATCACGAACTGCCGCACCGTGCTGCAACGCGCGGTGCGCGACCACGGCGACAAGATCCAGACCGCGGCGGTCGATACGGCGGTGCGCCGGCTCGGGTTCCTGATCGAGGAAGTCGCGGCACCATTGTCCATCGAAACGCTGCGCGCCAAGGAAGGCGAGGCGGCCAAGGCGTATTTCGGCGTGTTCGATCACCTCGTCACGGCGCAGAAGGAGGACTTCTTCTTCCGCGAACGCAGCCGGCGTCCACCGCTCGATAGCCTGAACGCACTGCTGTCGTTCCTGTACACGCTGCTGGTCCACGATGCGACCGGCGCGATCGAGACGGCCGGGCTGGACCCGCAGGTGGGTTTCCTGCACGCGTTGCGGCCCTGGCCCTGGACCTGATCGAGGAGTTCCGGCCGTTCCTGGCCGATCGCCTGGCACTGTCGCTGATTAATCTGCGGCAGATCGCGGGCAAGGGCTTCAAACGCTCCGAGTCCGGCGCGGTCGTCATGGACGACGAGACGCGCAAGGCGGTGCTGGTGGCGTACCAGAAGCGCAAGCAAGAGGAGATCCGACACCCGTTCCTGGACGAGAGCGTAGCCACGGGACTGCTACCCTACTGCCCAGGGCTGTTTCAAGATCCGGCACCGCGTCTCGGAAGGCCACGCCTCCGCGCACACCCAAGTAGGGGCGGCCTGTCCTCAGGCCGCCCCCCCGGCGTGGGGACACGCCGGGGGTACTCGCCGCACACGACGGTCACGAATCTTGAAACAGCCCTGCCTACTGCCAGGCGGCACTTGACTCGTGCCTGAGGCGGGCTAAAGTGAAGTTTCAGGTTCGCCAGGGTGTGCGTCAAGGCGTTGCATTTCCGGTCGTGGACCGGGGTTGTCTGGTAAGAAGGGGCCCGTCTCACGAAACGCCATGGGTTAACAGCACTGCTATGCGTCGGTCTGCTTCTCCTCGCATCGGGCTGCGGGAAGAAAGAAGCCGAGGTCGATCCCAATGCGGCGACCACGTCGGGCCTGACCGGTGAGCCGGTCAGGATCGGGGCGCTGGTGGCCAGCACGGGCACGTTCTCCGTTGCCGGTTCTTATCATCAGCGCACCCTTCTGATGGTGTCGCAGGAACTCAGCGCGACGGGGGTGTCGGGGCGGCCGCTGGAGGTCATCATCAAAGACACCAACGGCAGTCCGGACAAGACGGTGACGTTCTGCAAAGAGCTGATTGACGACCCCAGTGTGCTGGCCATCCTCGGACCGTCCACCACGGGGGAGTTGCTCCAGGTGAAGCCGCTCTGCGAGGAGGCTCACATTCCCCTGATCTGTTACGCGTCCGGCGACGTCATTCTGGAACCGCCGACCAAGTACACGTTCAAGACTTCCCCGCGGGATGTGCACGCGGCGGCTTTGCTGTTCAAGGCGATGAAAGACAAGGGGGTCAGCCGGATCGGTCTGATTACCGACAACACGGGGTTCGGCAAGATGGGCTGGGAAATGGTGGATGCCATGGCGCCGGACTACGGCATCACGGTTGTCGAACGGGTCATGTTCGACCGGAACGCGACGGACGTCAACGAGGCAGTGGACAAGCTCAAGCCGTTGAACATCGATGGGATTCTGACTTGGGCCAGCGTGCCCACGCAGGGCCTGGTGGCGAAGACCATGCGCCAGATCGGAATGGGCATCCCGGTGTTCCAGAGCCACGGGTTCGGGAACATCAAGTACGTGGAGCAGGGCGGAATTGCCTGTGAGGGGACGATCTTCCCCGGTACGAAAGTGCTGCTGCCCAATTCCCTGCCGGAGGGGCACCCGCAGAAGGCTTTCCTGGCGGCGTACAAGCGCAACTACGAGGAACGGTTCGGTGAGCCGGCGATGGTTTTCGGGACGGACGCCTGCGACGCGCTCATGATCGCGGTCAAAGCCGTGGAGTTGGGCGGCACGGATCGGGAGAAACTTCGCGACACGATCGAGAATATGAAAGGCTATGTGGGCGCAGGCGGCGTGTTCTCGTTCTCGCCCGAAGACCACAACGGGCTGGGGCCCGAGGCCTTCGATATGCTCGTGGTGCGGAGCAACCGGTTTGCGTTCTGCAAGCGGCCCGAGAAACCGGCGACCCCGGCGGCAACCCGGTAGGCGGGGGGACGCCGGCGCCAGGTTGTCAGACGGCTCGCGAGGCCGCTCGCTTTCCAATCACGATACTGAGCGCGGGGCTGGAGGGCGAGCGGCTCCGCGAGCCGTTCCCGTTGAGCAGGAGATGGTGGGTTTGTCGCAGGTTCTGCAATACATCATGTCCGGGGTTACGGTCGGCAGTATTTATGCGATCGTGGCCATTGGATTCAACATTATCTACGGCACGACGGGAATCATCAATTTCGCCCAGGGCGAATTCGTCATGCTGGGCGGGATGATCGCCGTGACGCTGGCCAGCTTCATGCCGCTGCCCGTGGCGGTGGCCGGTGCCGTGTTGCTGGTCATGTTGTGCAGCGGCGCGCTGGAGATCTTCATTTTCCGGCGGTTGCGTCGCCCCAGCCTGCTGCAGATGATCATCATCACGATCGGGCTGTCGATCGTGATTCAGGAAGTGGCTCTTCACATCTGGGATGAGAAGGTCCGGTCGCTGCCGTACTTTACCGGGAACGAGTGCTCGTCGGTCCGACTCCTGGGCGCCGGACTGTCGCCGCAGGTTTTTTGGGTGCTGGGCACGGTGGGCGTGACGGTGACTGTGTTGCACGGATTCCTGCGCTACACAATCATCGGCAAGGCGATGCGGGCCTGTGCCTCGAACGTGAGTGCCGCGCAGTTGGCGGGCATCAACGTCGCGAACATGCGGACGCTGGCCTTCATGGTCAGCGGCGCGCTGGGTGCGCTGGGCGGGTGCGTCATTTCCCCGATCACCATGACTCAGTACGACATGGGTACTTCCCTTGCCATCAAGGGGTTTGCCGCGGCGATTCTCGGGGGCTTGGGGAACCACATGGCCGCGGTGCCGGCCGGGCTCCTGGTCGGTTTGGCCGAGAGCGTCAGCGTGTACTTCCTGCCGGCCGCATACAAAGACGCAATGGCCTTTGCCATTCTGCTGCTTGTGCTGTTCGTGCGACCGCACGGACTTTTCGGCGCTCCGGAAGTGGGAACTTCATCGAGGGAGTTCTGATGGCGCGGAGGGTTTCCATGCTGAGTGGTGTCGCCTTTGTGGCGACGGTGGTCGGCTTGCAGTTGCTGACCGCCGCCACCGGGCGCGGCTACTACCTGACCCAGTTGACCATGGCCGCGTATTACACCACGGTCGTCATGGGGCTGTGTCTGGTCATGGGATATGCCGGACAGATTTCGCTGGGGCATGGCGCGTTTTTTGCCATCGGCGGGTACACGTCGGCGTATTTGACCACCCTGGACCTGAGCGGGTGGGCGGCGAAGGGGGTTGGGTTGACGCTGCGCAAGGCCGGGGTCCTGGTGGCGCGCCAGGACCTCTACGGTGGCGAGTGCCTGGGGGTTACGCCATGGCTGGCATTTGCCGCTGCCGTGTGCCTGACCGCCGCCGTGGCGTTTGTCATCGGGTACCCGGCGTTGCGTCTCAAGGGACACTACCTGGCCATGGCGACGCTCGGTTTCGGGTTGATCGTGTACCGTCTTGTCCTCGGCACGGAGCGGTTGGGCGGGGCGGACGGAATTTCCTCCGTCCCGGCATGGAAGATTCTGCCCGGGCTCGATGTCTGCGGCCGCAGCGTCTGCCGGATCCAGAACTACTACGTCGCCTTTGCCTTGGCCGGTTTGACCCTGTTCATGGTCTTGAACCTGGTCAATTCGCGGACCGGGCGGGCGCTGCGATCCATCCACGGCGGGGAATTGGCGGCCAACGCCATGGGGATCAACACGGCCCAGTACAAGCTTAAAGTGTTCCTCATCAGTGCCGTGATTGCGGCGGTGGCCGGGTGTCTGATGACACACTACAACGGAGCCATCGGGCCATCGGAGTCCGGGGCCATGAAATCGGTCCGCTACGTGGCCCTGGTGGCCGCCGGCGGCATGGCGAACGTGTGGGGTGCACTCGTGGTGGGGGGAGCCCTGGAGTTCCTGTCGCTGCGCGGCTGTTTCGGCTCGGCGGATCACGCCGTCTTTGGCTTGATCCTGATCCTGATCGTGGCGTTGGTCCCGGAGGGACCGCTGCGCCCACTCGGTCGCGGCGTGGTCCGCCTGTTCAGGGCGGTGACGGGCAGGGCAGGGGCGTGAGTGAGTGGGTGAGTGGGTGAGTGAGGGTGCAATGACACCCAACTTAGGGTTGAGGGCTGAAAGCTGAGGTCCAGAGTCCGGAACACCATACGGCGCATCTGTATCCACTTCAGGTTTCAGGTTTCATCCCTCAGCCCTCGCCCCGAGTGTGGTGGCCCTTAAGTTGGGGGGCATTAGGTGTGGTGAGCAAGATTGAAGACTGAGGGACAAGGCTACGGTGTGCTGAGTGTGGATCCCGGCAGCGTCCCTGCGGCGGGCGTGCCGGCGTCGCCGCCCGTGTTCGCCTCCGCGCCGTTGCTGCGGGTAGAAGGCCTGTGCCGTTCGTTCGGGGGGCTCCTGGCGGTTGACGACGTGTCGTTCTCGGTCATGCCCGGCCAGATCAAGGCGGTCATCGGCCCGAACGGCGCTGGCAAGACGACGGTTTTCAACATCATATCGGGAATCCTCCGACCGGACAGTGGGCGTATTCTTTTCTCGGACGTGCCGATTGCGGGGCTGCCGCCGTTCCGGGTCGGCGAACTGGGCATTTCGCGGACGTTCCAGAACCTCAGCCTGTTTCCGAACATGACCGCGATCGAGAACGTCATGGTCGGCTGCCACTGCCGGACTTGCTGCGGCGTCGTCGCCAGCGTGCTGCGGTTGCCCCGGCACTACCGTGAGGAGCGGGCGATCCGGGACGCGGCGGAGAAGCATTTGGCGGCCGTTGGCATGGCGGACAAGGCGGGGGTGTCGGTCGCGTCGCTGCCGTTTGGGCAGCGGCGGCTGGTGGAACTGGCGCGGGCCCTGGCCACCCAGCCCCGGCTCCTGCTGCTGGACGAACCGGCCAGCGGACTGAATACGCGGGAGACCGGTGATCTGGCCCGGATCATCCGGCAGGTGCGCGACACGGGCGTGACGGTGCTGCTGGTGGAGCACGACATGTCCCTGGTCATGGACGTCTCGGACAGCATTCTGGTGCTGAACTACGGCAAGCCGGTGACGGAAGGTCCACCGGCGGAAATCCGCAACGACCCACAGGTCATTTCCGTGTACCTTGGAGGGGATTTCGGCAGTGCTGCGGATTAGAAATCTTCGTAGTGGTTATGGCAGTCTGGAGGTGATCAAAGGGATCAGCCTCCACGTCGAGCGCGGCGAGATCGTGGCGCTGATCGGGGCCAACGGGGCGGGGAAATCGTCCCTGCTTGCCTCGATTGTCGGGCTGTTGCCGCCGTGGGGCGGTTCGATCGTTTTGGATGGGCGGGAGATTTTCGGCATTCCGGCGTGGCGCTGCGTGTCGCACGGCGTGGTGCTGGTCCCCGAGGGGCGGCAACTCTTCCCCGACCTGAGCGTGCGCGATAACCTGGTGGTCGGCGGATACCGGAACAAGGACAGGAACCTGGACATCGATCAGGTTCTGGAACGGTTTCCGCGCCTGCGGGAGCGCAGCGCGCAGATGGCGGGAACCCTGTCCGGCGGCGAACAGCAGATGTTGGCTATCGCCCGCGCCCTGGTGGCGCGGCCGCGGTTGTTGCTGCTCGATGAGCCATCCATGGGCTTGGCTCCACTGATCGTCAAGGACGTGTTCGCCATCATCCGCGGACTGCGCGACTTGGGCACAACGGTCTTTCTGGTCGAGCAGAATGCTGTCATGGCGTTGGCCGCGGCTGACCGCGGGTACGTGCTGGAGACCGGCGAGGTGGTTATGGAGGGCAGGGGTGCAGACCTGATGACCAACCCGGACGTGAAGTGTGCGTACCTGGGCAAGGCGAGCAAGGAGATCTGGGAATGAGGGTTATCGACCGCGACCGGGAGACGATGCGGCCGGACCTGCGCGAGCAGGTTCAGCTCGAGCGGCTGCAGGCGCTGCTGGTTCGCCTCCGGCGCAATGTCCGTCGTTACCGGGATCAACTCGGCGACGCACGGGTCGAGAGTCTCGGCCAGTTGGCGCAGCTTCCCTTCACCACGCCGGAGGACTTGGTGGACGCGTTTCCATATGGCATGTTCGCGCTGCCGCTGCGCGAGGTCGTCCGCCTCGACTCGCTTGTGGGCCCGGAAGGCCGGCAACTGGTCACGGGCCACACGTGGAACGATCTCAAGCTCTGGGGACGTCTGACGGCCCGACAACTGGTCGCTGCCGGAGTGACCTCCAACGACGTCATTCAGGTTTGTTTTGGGGGCGGCGTTTTTCCGCAGGCGTTCGGGTACATGCTGGGCGCGGAAGTCGTCGAAGCCTCGGTGATTCCCGAGGACACGCTCCACGTTGACTACCAACTGCAGGTGCTCCAGAACTACCGCACCACGACCCTGATTACGACGCCGACCAACGCGGCTGACTTGATGGCGCTGCTGCGCTCTCAGCGCCTGGACCCGCAGTCGCTGCAACTGCGGACCGTCCTGCTGACGCGGCCCACAAGCCCCGAGCAGCGCAACGAACTGGAGACGGGACTTTTTGCGCGCGTGCGCTGCGGGTTCGGCGTCAGCGAAATCCTGGACCCCGGGTTCTGTGTCGAGTGCGAGGAAGGTCGGTTGCACGTGAACGAGGACGCGTTCCTGGTCGAGGTCGTGGACCGCGAACTGGTGGTCACGACGCTGTGCCACGAGGCGATGCCGCTGCTGCGCTACCGGACGCGCGTCGCCGGTGCTGCGGAGCGGGTGAAATGCGACTGCGGTCGCACCGGCTTGGTCCTGACACCCGGCGAACGGCTCGATGGGTGCCAGCGGGTCGATGAGATACCGCTGTACGAGAAGCAGGTCGAGGACGTTTTGCGCAAGACTCGGGCCGCCGGGCAGCCGTTCCTGATTGCCATCTCCGAGCATCACATTACGGTGGCCATCGAGGTGTCGGAGGATTTCTTCGGTGACCAGATGCGGGGGTTGGAGCAGTTGCGGCGTGAGATCCAGTCCGAAGTCCTCTCGCGCCTCGGGATTCATGCCGAGGTGCAGTACGTGGCTCCGGGGGCAGCGAGGCGGGGGTGAAGCGTCAGCGCCCCCCGGGCGGATGCGCCTGATCATGAGTGGGCGTTACTCACTGTTTGTCCGGGTCGTTCTGGCAAGGTGGCGGGAGCGGCTCGCTCCCGCGGG
>MHBL01000422.1 GCA_001803235.1 Lentisphaerae bacterium RIFOXYA12_64_32 | reverse complement strand
GCTCCCGCCACGTTGGCGAGCCCCCCCCCAGCCCAGCACCTGCCACTCCCATGAAACTGAAGGCGCCCAGCGCCCGCGTCCTCGCGGGCTCTGGGAGCGTCGTTGCCAGTTTCACCTTGGTATGACCGGGCGGTCTGCCGCCCGGGGGGCGCTGACGCATTACCTCGTCCGGCTTGGGAGGTCGCGGGCGCTCCGCATGGCCTGGCATGAAGACTGCTAAGTAACGTGACAACAAGTCTGCGGAGGACGGTGAAGCACGGAATCCCGGAGAACTCGAAGGAAACAAGCCACCGGTTCGCAGGAATGCAAGAATGGGGTTCGCAAAAATGAGAAACCTCAACACAAAACTGCGATCGCTCGACCCGCTGAGGTCGGCGAGTTTCCGCCGGGGGCCGCAGGACTGCGGTTCTGGGGTCCGTGCGCATGGTTTCAATCTGATCGAGGTCGTGCTGGGGCTGGGGTTGATCGCGATCGGTCTGCTCAGTGCAGTTGGGGCATTCCCTATGTGCCTGAACGCCACGCGGGATTCCATTGCCGAGAGTTATGCCTCCGAGAGCGCCGACCAGCTCCTGCACGTCCTCGCTGCCGTTCTGAAGACGCCGGATGAGGATGGCCACTACGAGAACTGGGACGATTATGGGAGGCAGTTGCCCTACGACAAACCCAGTTCCACCGAGCCCTACTCGTGGACGACGCTGTCGTGGCTCTCCGGGGACACCGTGACATTCCGGTGCGGGGGTACTGACAATCAGTTCTACTTTGTCGAGCAGAAGCCCGCTGGCGCCAAGTCGTGCGATTTCACCGGCGTCTACCGGGTCTGGAAGACCGCGGTAAAGTACTCTGTCTACCAGGACGGCGTGGGCTGGACCGAGGCCACGGCGGACGATGGCATTGCCATCGGGCTGAACATGGAGATCAGTTGGCCGGCGAATGTGCCGTATGAGCGGCGCGCCAAAGCCCTGTACCACTTGGAGGTTTACAAGCCGCAGAGTTAAGAAGTCAGCCTCAGCAGAATCATAGAACCCAAAGAAAGAAGGAGGACGGAACATGAAGACGCAGCAAGGAACTCAGAAATGGCCCCCGGTGCATGGGGCACGGTCGTCGGAGCGTGGTATGACGCTTCTCATCACGTTGGGTTTCCTGGCAGTACTATTCCTGTTAACCATGAGTTTTGCGATCAGTTCGCGGACCGAGCGCAAGGCGTCGGCCGTGAACGCGGACTTCATTCGCACGCGGCTGCTGGCCGAATCGGCGCTGGACCGGGTCCTGGCATCCATCGAGAATGAATTCCAGGGCGACGTGTATCCCGGCTCGAAATTCTATCGGCCCGCGAGCGGCGTCTGGTCCGGCCGCAGCTACCTGGCGAGCTTGAACGGCGACGTGAAGTCGGACATCGCGACCGCGCTGGAGTCCAAGTTCCAGAACGTCAGTTTCACGCCCAGTGGCGAGTTGGACCCGAACGTGGGCTGGACCCTGGTCAAGTCGAAACGCAACATCAATGGGACCGACGTGAACGCCATCATCGGCCGCTACGCCTACGTGGTGATCGATGAATCGGGCAAGATCGATCCCAGTGCCGTGGTTTCCGCCACTGCGACAGAGGACACGGGCGCAGCCAAGGCGGGCGCCTCGGTTACCGACGTTCAATTGGCGGACGCGGGCGTCGCCGATGCCAACGCCTTCCGTCCGGCGCCGGACGGCCAGATGCCGGCCAACGGCCGCTGGTTCTCCATGTCGCACATTGTGAAAGCCCTTAATCCGAATCAGGCCCAGATGGACGCCATGGTGCAGACCCTGCATCCCTACAGCTCCGACGAGGAGAAGTTCTGGCGCGACACGAATAACAACGGGCACTGGGACGAGGGCGAAGACCAGGACCGGATCAACCTCGCCGGCACGCTGAGCCTGAGTGAGCTCTACAGCTTGTTCTGCGGCCCGAACAAGAATTTGCTCGACGATGACTGCGCCTGGCTGAAGCAGGTGGACAACAACCCGTGGGTCGCCACGTGGCGCGCCGCCACCGGCGCAACGCAGGTTCAGGCCCGGCAGCGCATCGCGGCCCAGGTCGCCTGTAATCTCCTCGACTACGCGGACGCCGACTCGACGCCGACGCCGGCCAACGTCAATCCGGTGGGCGAACTCGTGTCCGGGACCACGGACGCGGTGGGCTGCTACAGCATCATGGGTGTGGAGCGCACCTGGGGTGTGACCGAGATGGCCATGCGCGTGCAGGCCCACGTGGTCATGCAGGTCCCGCCGCCGTCGGCCGAGGGCGACCTGAACATCAACCCGCAGAACAACGAAGACCAGTTCACCCTGACCAAGCCGACTGGCAACATCACGCGCGACACACTGATGAATGAAGGCTCCGGGTTCAGCTATACGGGCAGCGCGCAGTCGGTGTACTTGAAGGTCAAGGCGCAGGGGCGCACGCTGCTGATCAACGGCAAGGAAGTCAACCTGATCCCCAACAACCACTACCTGATCAGCTCGCCGCACATGACCGTGAACCTGCGCAACCTGAACCCGGGCGGCAAGAACTGGGCCCAGGCCATGGGGCACTGGTGGATCAGCATCCAGGCCGAGCCGGTGACCATCACGCCCGACCCGGGCATTCCTCCGGCCGATCCGGAGCCGTACGCACTTCAGATTACCCCGGGATTCAAGGGTGAGATCTACTTCCCCTTTGCCACGGGTGCCGACTCCTCTGATCCGCCGGGCACGCTGTCCGTATCGTACAAGATCCAGGTCACCAGCGAAACGGGCGTTGTCGGCGTGGCCGACACGAGCATCGACGTGGCCCTCACCGGCAGCAGGAGCGCTGAGGGTGGCACTCTGGTTTACTCGACAGACTACACGAACGGTGAGGTGATCGAGGTGGCCCCCGCCTTCGACACCACCTGCACCCCGCCGAAGGACTCCTACACCGTCAGTCTGGCCCAGATTTCGGCCGTGACCCTGCGCGATCCGGCCGGGAATGTCGTGGATGTCTTACCGGTCGCCGCCATGGGTGAGTTCGGTCGGTATCTCTGCAACTGGACCCAGAATGGCAGCACTAACGCCGACGTGTCGTTGTTTGCCAGCATGCGCTGCAACGACCCGATGCAGAACGGCCGCGGCGAGGTCGACTCCGACTTCCTGGATGTCTGGGCGGTGTTCCCGAACGCGAACATGCTCGGCGGCACGGATCAGTCCGACGTGAGCAACTATAACGGTCTGGGGTACGGCTCGATGGACTACTGCGACGTCCAGGTCAAGAACGCCCCGTTCGTGCGGGTGGGCGAACTGGGCCGAGTGCATTCGTTCCAGCCGCAGCGCTCGTTGCGGTTGTGGTCCCAGAACGCGGCTGAGGAGGTCGGCCACGATGCTGAGATCCTGGACCTGTTCAAGATCGGCGCCGACTCGCAACGGCGCGGCAAGGTGAACATCAATACGCTGCAGGCGCCCGTGCTCAGAGCCCTGTTTACCAACGCCACGGTTGCCGACGCGACCACCGCTGCCAACGCGGTGCTGGCCAAACGCCAGGCAGGTACCAAGTTCACGAACATTGGCCAGCTCTTCGGTGGCGTCTCGATGCTCTGTGCCGGGGCCACCCTGCCGCAGGACGACGTGGCCGAGGCCGCCGTGACGAAACTGGCCGAACTGGTGACCGTGCGGCCCAACTACTTCACTGTTCTCATCTGCGCCCAGGGCGTCAAGGACGTGGCTGGCCCGCAGTATGACAGTGACGGCAACGGCGTTCCGGACAAGAGCGCCGCCTACAACCAGTTTGACGTGAAGCTTGATGCTCTGGGCAATGTGGTGCAGTACGTGGACCAGGTCGTTGCTGAACAGAAGGTCATGGCCGTCCTGTACAGGGACGGGTTCAGCAACCGGCTGCGGGTGGAGCGGTTCGAGTATCTGAACGAGTAGTCCCGTCCACCAGGGGGCGGCCATTCGCCGCCCCGCCCAGAGTCCTCCATACGAAGACTCCCGCCCCGCGGCGGGAGTCTTCCCTTTTGTCCCGTGCGGGCGGCCGTGGCGCGGGACCTTCGGGACCGCAGCAGAGTGCTCGGGGCCGTCCCGGCCCGAGACCCTCGGCCGGGGATCCGTCTTCGCCCAGGCAGCTTCGCCGGACAAGCCCGGCCGGAGCATCCCGCTTCGGCGCGGGACGCGCCGAGCCACCGCGCGTTCACCCCAGTCCGGGGGGCGGTTCGATGCCTTGCTGGCTGGCGATTTGCGCCAGTTGGCGGCAGGTCTCGGCCGGCACCGTACTCACGGCGCCAGGCAGCATGAGGCCGGTCTTCAGCCCGTTCACGTATCGCCCCAGGCGCGCCACCCCGTGCGACGGGATACCGCGCAGGTCCGCGGCCACCAGCACGTCGGCCGACACGGCGGCCGCGTCGCCGGACAGGCCGAGCGAGGCAAACACGGCCGTGCAGAAGCTTTGCAGCGCCTCCGCAGGGATGCACGTTGTGGCTGGACTGGGCTGGGTGTCGGACATTGAGCAACTCCAAGTCGGGATTGTCAGGCCGTAACATAACGGTGCCATGGTCACGGCGCCCGCCGATCCGCAACGGCAATCGTAATCCTGTTCGTAGTCCATGGCCGGGTGAAGCGCCAGCGCCCCCCGGGCGGATGCGCCCGATCATGTGTGGGCGTTGCTCGCCGTTTGTCCGGGTCGTTCTGGCAAAGTGGCGGGAGCGGGACTCAGGCGGAAACGCCGGAGTAACAGCTTGATATGCCCGGGCGGTCGCCGCCCGGGAACGGCTGACGCATCACGACCTGCGTTACCGGGATTCGCAACCCCCGGAAACCGGGCTAACTTATTGGTTTTCAAGAACCCGGAGGTCCACTTTGACACCACGCAGTAGATCCCAACTGCGGGGCCGCAGCCTGCTGTCCCTCAACGCCCTCAGCGCCGAAGAAATGTTGTATCTGGTCGACTTGGCGATCGAGCTCAAGCGACGAAAGGTCCGTGGCGGCGGCCGACGCAATCCGCTTCTGGTTGGCAAGAACATCGCCTTGGTGTTTCAGAAGGCTTCCACGCGCACCCGCTGCGCTGCGGTGGTCGCTGCCTGCGATGAGGGGGCACACGTCGAGTACTTGAGCCAGAACGACATCCACTTCGGCAAGAAAGAGTCGGTCGCCGACACTGCCCGTGTCCTGGGCCGTATGTTCGACGGCATCTTCTTCCGCGGTTTCTTGCATGAGACTGTGGAAACGCTGGCGCGCCATGCCGGCGTACCAGTCTGGAACGGCTTGACCGACCAATGGCACCCGACGCAGATCCTGGCGGATCTGCAGACCATGAAGGAGAGTTTTGGGCATCTGAAGGGCCTGAAGGTGGCGTATGTCGGCGACGGTCGGAATAACGTCTGCAACTCACTGATGGTCGGGTGCGCGAAAGTGGGCATCGACTTTGTCAACTGCTGCCCCGAGGAATTGGCGCCCGCTGCCGACGTGTGGTCCCTGGCCAAGGTGGCCGCGCGGCAAAACGATTGTCGTATCCACGTCAGCCACGACCCGGTCAAAGGTGTGCGGGGCGCCAACGTGATCTACACGGACGTGTGGGTTTCCATGGGCGAGGAGAGTCAGTTTGCCAAACGTCTGAAACTGCTGCGACCCTTCCAGGTGGACATGGCCATGATGAAGCGCACCGGGAACCTGGCCGACGGCAAGGCTATTTTCCTGCACTGCCTGCCGGCGTTCCACAACCATGACACCGACGTGACCCGGAAACTTGGCCCCCTGGAGGTCACGGATGACGTGTTCGAGGCGCCGTTCTCAAGAGTATTCGACGAAGCTGAGAACCGCATGCACACGATAAAAGCCATGATGGTTGCCACCCTGACCTGAACGGAGTATCAGGGCCGCAATTGGAGTGCTGGTCCGGAATAGAGGGGAGATGACACCATGGTCGGCAAAGATCCGTTGAGCGACGTCCTTTGGGCGGACTTCCAGAAAATGGACCTGCGTGAGAAGGCCCGCTATCTGAACCATGACGGGCGGCCGTTCCACGTCCTTCTGGCGCAGCAGTTCGACCGTCATATGCTCGACGAACTCGGGACCTTGGCCACGCGCATTCGCCGCACGGCCAAGAGCAAGTCCGGGATGCGGTTCCTGGCGGAACTTCTCGACCACAAACGCGCCATGCTGACGTTTTCGCAACCGAGCACCCGCACGTTTCTGTCGTTTTACGCGGCCTGCCAGATTCTGGGTCTGAAGATCGCCGAGGTGCGCGACACCTCGACGTCCAGCGAGATGAAGGGCGAGTCACCCGAAGACTCGGTGCGCACGTTCAGTTCCTACTTTGATCTTCTGATCATGCGTACACCCAAGTCCGGATTCACCGAGAAGACCGCGTACGCGCTGTCCAATACGGAGCGGCCGGTCCCGATCATTAACGCGGGTTCGGGCAAGGACCAGCATCCCACTCAGGCCCTGCTCGACATCTACACCCTGCAACGGAGCTTCGAACGTGTGGGGGGCATTGAGGGCAAGAACATCGTGTTCGTCGGCGACCTGGGGCGGGGCCGCACGGTGCGCTCTCTGGCCTATCTGCTGACGCACTACCCGGGCGTCAAGCAGTACTTTGTCGCCCCGCGCAAACTGCAGATCGGGCAGGACATTCTCGACCAACTGGACCAGTCCGGAATGCAGTACGAGGTGTGCGAGGACTTTGCGCAAGTTCTGCCCGAGGCGGATGCGATCTACATGACACGCATCCAGGACGAGTGGGACACCGAACCCGGCGAGAGCCAACGGATCGACACCAGTCAGTATCATTTCAAGGCTGAGCACCTCCGGCAGATTCGGATCCACACCGCCATCATGCACCCTCTGCCGCGCCGCGAAGAGATCGAGTCGGCTGTCGACCACGACCCCCGCGCGGTGTACTGGCGGCAGGTGCGCAACGGCATGTGGATCCGTGCCGCGCTGATCGCTACCATCTTTGGCCGCGAGGGCGAGATTCGACACTACTACGACATGAACCTGGAGTAGGCTCCCCGCATCATGCTGTCTGATCGCGAGTACATGTATGCCGGCCCCGACAGCGGTTCGTGGTTTCGTTTCGGCGATTCCGTCGTTAAGCCGCTGATCTGGGCCAACCTCCTCGTCTTCCTGCTGACCGGCGCGGGTGGGAACGAACGTGCCCTTCAACTGGTCCTGCTCCACCCGTACTTGATCCAGAAGATGGAGTACTGGCGGCTGGTGACGTACATGTTCGCGCACGGCGGGTTCCTTCACATTCTCTTTAACATGTGGGGGTTGTATCTGTTCGGTCGCCCCCTTGAGAGGCTGATCGGCCTGCGGCGTTTCGCGGTTCTGTACTTTGTCAGCGGCATCATTGGCGGTCTGGTATGGTTGCTGGCCAACTGGAACGGCGGGCACGTGCTCGCGGATGCGCACGGGAATGTCCTGCGCATTTCCGGGGGCCTCATCGGAGCCAGCGGTGCGGTGTTCGGCGTCATGATGGCGGCGGCTATCGCCTATCCGAACCAGGTGGTCGTGCTGCTTTTTCCGCCGATTCCGATGCGGCTGAAGATGTTCGTGGCGGCCTTCGCGTTGGTCGAGGTCCTCATGGCCTTGAACGAGGGGCAGGGCGAGATTGCGCACATCGCACACCTCGGCGGCATCGTTGGCGGCATCCTCTGTATGCTGAGGGCGAAGCTGCCTGACGGCAGTCGCTATAGCCTGCTCACCGTGATCCGGGAGTGGCGCCGCCGCTGGCGCATGGCCGCGGCGCACCGGCGTTTGGAGCAGGAACTGAAGGTGGAAGGTGGGCCTGGCCCCGACCCGATGGACGTGGCTTCGGAAGTGGACCGCATCCTCGACAAGATCGGCGAACACGGGCTGGAAAGCCTCTCTCCCACGGAACGCCGCACCCTCGAACACGCGCGCCAACATTTCCGCGAGCGCCGCTGAGGCCACGCACCCGCCCTGATCGCGTGGACCTGAGGCGAGAGGTGCGGGCGCCTGTCGTACAGACGGCAATCTCCAGGCACACGCCGTTCCGGTCTACCCGCACCGTCGGAAAGAAACGTGTCACGGCCCCTGTCCCGCGACAAACCGAGACGTTCAGTTACCGGTGAACGGCGGGCCGTGGGGGGAACCGTTCTTCGGTCAGATCCTCTCCCAGCATGGCGTGCATTTTTGCCAATGCCGAGTTCTGGATCTGGCGGATGCGTTCCCGGGTCCGACAGACAACGCGGCTGACCTCCTCCAAGGTGTGCGGTCGTTCGCCGTTCAACCCGAAGCGGAGCGTGAGGATCGTGCGCTCCCGCTGGTCGAGACGTTCCACCAACACCAGCATATGGCGCAGCATCTCCCTGTTCTCTGCCGTCTTGTCGGGAAGTATGGCGGCATCGTCCGGGATCACATCCTGCAACTCGCCGGTCTCACCCGCCAGAATCGGAGCATGCAGCGACACGGCTGTGGTCTTCACGCAACCCAGCCCCGCCACGGTTCTCTTGCTGAGATTGGCGGCCGCCGCGATCTCCGTATCCGTGGGGTCCCTGTCGAGTTGATGGCGAAGTCTCGTCCGAGTGGCGTTGATCCTGGCGATCTTGGTGGCCGACTGCACGGGAATGCGGACCGTCCGGCCCTGGTTTGCCAGAGCCCGGCGCATCGACTGCTTAATCCACCATGCGGCGTAGCTGCTCAGTTTGGCGCCTTTCAAGGGGTCAAACTTGCCGACCGCGATGATCAGCCCGATGTTGCCTTCGGAAATCAGGTCCAGCAGAGGCAGGCCACGGCTTTTGAAATCGTGGGCGATCTTGACGACCAGCCTCAGGTTGCTGCGAATCAGTTTCTGGCGCGCCTTCTCGCAACCGCCCTTGATGGCCGCGGCGAGGGCGGCTTCCTCCTCCCGTGTGACCAGCGGGTACAGGGCCACCTGCTGCATATACAATTTCATCGCGTCTTCGCCACAAACCATGTGCGTCGGTCCTGTCTCTTCTGGCCCGGTCCAGGAACAACCCCACCCCCGAAGGTCTTGGTAATCCAGCCAGTTAACCTCGCTCCGTTGCTCCGGCTTTCAAGTCGTACCGCCTCTCAATTGCCGGCCGCCACCATTGTCTTCGGGAGGCGCCATGGCGCCCGAAAGACGATTTATTGCCATTCGACCTGTTATTTGCGAAATCGGTGCCATATTAAGAGTATGTCAGGATCGACCGTAGGTACAGGTAGAGCTGTGTCACCTTCCCCGCAGGGACCGTTGCCCGCCCAGCCTAGAGTCCAAGCCCGACTTCCTTTGGGTTCAGGAACGCAGGACCTCTTTCCCGAGACCCGGAAAGCCAAGATCATAGGGTCAACACAAGTTGCTCAAGAGTGAGCACGACGAGGAGAGATCTGGACATGGCGAAGAAACTGTATTGTGGGAACCTGAGTTACAGCGTGACAGACGAAGACTTGCGGCAGCTGTTCGCACCGTTCGGAACGGTGTCCAGCGCTCAGGTCATCATGGACCGCGACACGGGCCGCGCCAAGGGGTTCGGCTTTGTTGAGATGTCCACCGATGAGGAAGCGCAGGCGGCGATCGCCGGGCTGAACGGCAAGGAGAACTCCGGCCGTGCTTTGACTGTCAACGAGGCCAAGCCGAAGACCGAGCGTCGCGGCGGTGGCGGCGGCGGCAGCCGCTGGTAAGTCAAGTTTCGCGGCAGATTTAACCATCTGCCATGGCTCGTTTGATCTGTCCATGAGCTGGCTGACAGCTCATGGACAGACTTTTTTTGGACCTTACGCGCTTCTCGACGATGCAGGGCAGGGACGCCCGCCGGCGCCGCACAACTCCTCCTGCCTTCGCCTACTTCGCGTAGGCTGCCTCGACCTTTTCGATCGCCGAAACCACGTCGGCGACTTCCCGCTCGCCGCAGCTCTCGTGGATCGAGATGTTGAAGTGGGCCTCCACGGCTCTCATCGCGTTGTCCAGCTTCGCGACCGGTCGCTTCGAGCCTTTGTAGTCGCTGCAGGCCCAGGGGAATCCGGACTCGCCGAACACCACGCGGTCCTTGAACCAAGGCATGAGCGCGGGGATGGCACGGTACTCGGCGCCCACCGGAATACCTTCCGCCCCCAGCGCCTTGCAGAATGTCATCTTGTCGACGCGCAACTTTCGGATGTCGATGTGCATGCGCATGAACCAGTACACCGACTGCGACGCGGGCGGCTGCCAGCCGACCGTGACCGCATGGCCCCTTTTCAATGCGGCCTTGAGCGCTTCGCCGAAACGGATGCGGCTCTCGGTAATGCGTGGTAGCTTCGCCAGTTGCACCTTGCCGATCGCGGCGGACAGATCGTTCAGGTTGCAGTTGATCCCCGCCACCACATTGCCCGCTGCGCCCTGCAGATTGAACGGCTTGCCGCGGTCGGCAAACCGTTTGGCCTGCCAGTACAGTTTCTCGTTGCGCGTGTAGACGACGCCGCCCTGGCCGCCGGTGCAGTGGTGCTTGCCGAACATGGTCGAGAACGCGGCGATGTCACCCATCGAGCCCGCTTTCCGGCCCTTGTACGTGGCGCCGTGGCATTGGGCGCAATCCTCGACCAGGTACAGGTTGTGCTTTTTCGCCAGTTTCAGTACCGGGCCCATGTCGACCATGTCGCCGGCAATGTGCGCCACGACGATCGCGCGCGTCCGCTTGGTGATCATCGGCTCGATCGCCTCGGCGCACGTATTGTAGGTGCGCGGGTCCGCATCGGCTACGATCGGCACGCAGTTCAGCATCGCCACCGGCATGCAGCCGCCCGGGTCCGTGATCGGGGGCACGATCACCTCGGACAAGGCATCGAGTTGCAGCGCCCCCAGTGCCACATACACCGCGTTGGTGCCGGAATTCACGCCGTCGGCAAAGCCGCCGCCCATGTAATCGGCAAACGCCTTCTCGTACTCCTGCTCCGGGACGCCGTTGTACCCGAACGCGTTCCCCGACGCGATCGCGGCGTCGAACAGCCGCACGGCCGCATCCTTCTCCTCCGTGCCGATCAGGCCACGCGCCGGCCAGGGCGTCCGCCGCACCGCCGTGCCGCCATCCACTGCCAGTTTCACAGGGTGACTCATGACTGCTTTCCTCCTTGATGTGTCGTCCGCCGATAGTGCTGCGCCAGAACGGTTTCAGGTTTCAGGTGTCAGTTGCCGGCCGGCGTACCCCGCTTCGGCGCGGGACGGCGCGGGGATGGGACGTATACGACCTATATGACGTATAGCCCTGGCGGGCCGGGGTTTCACGGCGAAGAAGTCCAGTTGGGGTGGCGTCCTCTGGCTCAGAGTCATTTCCCTTTGTTCTCCTCACTCCCCCAGGTTGAATTCGAGCTGGGTCGACAGCGGGCGGGGTTTGCCGGTGCGTACGGTGGTGACCTCGCGCAGGGCAGCCTCGACCTCGGCGACGAACGGGGACGGGCGGCGGGGCGTGGTGCGACCGAACAATGACCGGCGCCGTGCGGAGGTGAGGTACAGCACGTTCTGGGCGCGGGTCATGCCGACGTAGAGCAGGCGTCGCTCCTCCTCGACATCCGGAGGCTCGCCGGGACGTGTGTACGGGAGGATGCCGTCCTCGCAGGCGGCGATGAAGACGACTGGGAACTCGAGGCCTTTCGCCGCGTGCAGGGTCAGCAGGGTCAGGCGCTCGGCGCGCGCGTCGTAGCTGTCGATGCTGCGCCGAAGCATGAGCGAGTCGAGAAAATCCTTCAGTGTGCCCGGGAAGAGGCTCGCCAGGCGCCAGCACTCTTCCCACGCGGCATGCCCTTCGGTGCCGAGCGCGGCCTGGACGGTCGCGTCGGCCGCGAGTTTCTTCATCAGGTCCAGGGGCGTGCCGCGCATGTAGTCCGTGGCCTGGCGCAGGGCGCGCAGGACCTGTCGCGCGCCGGGCTGCGCGATGAACGGCTGGTCGGCGACCGTCTGCACCGGCAGGCCCAGGCGCGTGAGGGCGGTGGCGATCGGGTCAATGAGCGCCTTGAGCCGGACCAGGACGACGATGTCGGCGAGCCCGACTGTACCGGCGGCGGCGGAGTCCGCAACGCGTCCCGAATCCATCGAGAACAGCGCCGTGCCGCCGAGACATTTCTCGATCTCGTGCGCGATGAACTCGGCTTCGGCCGCGGCGGTCGCTGCCTCGTGGAAGCGGATGCGCACGCCGGCGTCGAGCATGCTCCCCGCAGCCACGGACATGGCGGCGCGGCCGGGCGCAATGACGCGCCCCGCGGCGGCCACGATCGTGCCGGTCGAGCGGAAGTTCCCGCTCAAACCGAACACCTTGGCGTTCGGGAAGTTCTGTTCGAACTGCAGGAAGTAGGCGCGGTCGGCGCCGCGGAACCCGTAGATGGCCTGGTCCGGATCGCCGATCACGAACAGCGTGCGGCCGTCGCCGGCCAGGAGCCGGACCAGATCGTACTGCGGGCGGTTGATGTCCTGGTACTCGTCGACGCAGACCCAGCGGAACCCGAGCCCGGCCAGGACCTCGGGGTGGTCGCGCAGGAGTTGCACGCAGCGCGGGACGAGGTCGTCGAGCAGGACGAGTTGCTGCCGTGCCAGCGCCTCGCTGAGCTCGGCGTAATCCGGGATAGTCGCGGGATCTTCGCCACGCCGGCGCGCCGCGGAGATGGCTTCAACGGCCGCGGTCGCGGCCCGGGCGGCGAGCCCGGCGTCGCGACGCAGCAGGTTCGCCATTTCGTCGTCGTCGGCCAGGCCGAAGTTGTCGGGCAGTCGGGCCAGCGCCGCGTGGTCGCGCAGGATCCGCAGGCAGAGCGAGTGGAACGTTGCCACGGCCACGGCACGACTATCGGGGCCGAGCAGGGCTTCGAGGCGCTCGCGCATTTCGTCCGCGGCGCGGTTGGTGAACGTTACGGCCAGAATCTCGCCGGGCGCGGCCATTCCCGTCTGGACCAGGCGCGCGACGCGGTGCGTCAGGGTCCGCGTCTTGCCGGTGCCGGGGCCGGCGACCACGACGACCGGCGCGTCGATGATCATGGCGGCCGACCGTTGCTCGTCGGTGAGGTCCGGGGAGCTCTGACCGCTGCTGTAGAGAGACAGCTTGCCCTGCGCCGTCGGCGCCGCCGCGCCGCCATCGTCCGTGGGCGTTTCGCGCACCTCCCGCGGGGCGGAGGTGGTCTCCGTTGGGTACTCGGGTGGGGTTGCGGCGATGGGTGCGGCTGTCGGCGCGTCCGGCTGGGGAGCACTGGCTCGTAGTTCCGCCTTCAGGCGGTTCCCGGGGTCGGTGGCCACGTCCAACCCGGACCGCGTGAACGCGGGACTACAAGCCTGGGGCGTTTCGCGGCCCGGCTCAGTTTGAGGGGCAGACGCGACGTCCGCACCCGTCGCGGGGCTGGTCGCAGCGGTCGCGCCGCCCAAGTCGAAGAGCGAGGGCGCCTGGCTGGTGTCCGCCTTCCGTCGCCGGCCTTTCCGGCTGGGCGCTGCGGCAGCGGCGTCCGCATCCGGTTTCGGGGCGGGGAGGAACACGCCCTGTTTCCGGATGCGGTCGCGGTCGCCGCCGCCAAAGACCCGAATGACGCCGTACTCGCCGTCGAACCCGGGCTGACGGAACACCTGTCCGGCACGCAGACGCCGGATGGCCTCCGGCAGTAGCGCCGGGCCTTCCTTGGCGAGGGGTTCGGGATCGAGGACACGGAGGATGCGCAGTTCCGGCCCAAACTTGGCGAGCAGCCGGTGATACGCCTGGTCGACCTTCTTCGACGCGACGCCTGTTTCCAGTATTTCAGACAACAACTCTGGCAACGGGATGATGTACTGGTGCGGCAGCGCACCCGGCGACGGTTCGCCCTTGGGCCGGTCGGCCAGTTCGAGGACGCGGTGCAGCACGCCGAGCACGAGCGGCTTGCCGCAGACGGGGCAGAGGCAGTCGCGGGCCAGGCTCTCTTCCGGCTCGAGGCAGACATCGCACTTGCGGTGCCCGTCGCAGTGGTACTTGCCCTCCTCGGGGAACATGTCGATGGTGCCGCCGCAGGCGTTCAAATCTTTACTGCTCAGTCCGTTGCGTATCGTGAAGAAATCCGGTTCGCCGTGGAAAAGGTTCGCATTGCGCGCCAGGTTCGACGGCGAGTGGCAGTCGGAGTTCGACACCAGCGCCAGCGAGTCCATGCTGCGGACGCGCCAGTTCATGGGCGGGTCGGAGGACAGGCCCGTCTCCGCGGCGAACACGTGCGGCAGCAGGTCGCCGAAGCACTCGGCCGGCGAGTCGAACCCGGAGTTGGAGCCGAGCATGGAGAACCACGGCGTCCAGACGTGCGCGGGAATGAGGTATGCCTGCGGGTTCTTGTCGAGCACCAGTTCGAGCAGGTCGCGCGGGTCGAGGCCCAGGATCGGGCGCCCGTCCGACTTGATGTTCCCGAGCGTGTCAAGGTGCGTGTTGATCCGGCCGGCGGTGTCCAGGTCCGGGATGCACAGCAGCGAGTGCACTTTGCGACAGCGCCCGTCGCGCTTGTAGATACTGCTGATCTCGCCGGTGATCATGAAGTCGACCGGGGCGCGGCAGGATGGCGGCACGGCTGCGTCAATCGGCGCAGCCAGGTCGGGTCTGAGTCGGAACAGGCCGGGTCCGGCGGGTTCGAGTTTCTCGCGCAGTTCGGCGTACCAGGCGGGATGCGTGAAATCGCCCGTCCCGACTACGCGCACACCCTTGAGTTGCGCCCACCGGTGCAAGCCTTCCAGGTTGCACTCGCGGCTGGTGGCGCGCGAGAGATACGAGTGGACATGCAGATCAGCAATGTAGGACATCGGTCAGCCTATTGAGCCGCCATCAGAACGCCGCCCTGCAGGTGAGTGCTCTTTCATGCCGAGCGGGGAAGGCACGCCCGTGGAGCTGTCCTCCGGCCGCAGCGATCTTCAGTCCGTCAGCAACCCGGCTTCACGGAAATACCGTTGTGCACCGACGTGGAGCGGCGCGGAGAGGCCGTGTCGGACCATCTCCTGCGGGACCATGTCCGCAAAGGCCGGATGCATGGCTTTGAATTCCGGAAGACTCTGGAAAATCTCCTTGGCAATGCAGTAGACCACCTGATCCGGAACGCGGGTCGACGTCACCAGCGTGGTCATGACGCCGATGGTGGGCACGTCCTCGGTATTCTCAACCTTCGGGTAGAGCTTGACGGGGATCTTGGCCGCCGCGTAGTAGGGTGACGTCCGAATGAGATTGTCCATACCGGTGATCGGAACGAACCGCGCTTTGCGTGTCCCGGACGTGGCCTCGGTGATCACCACTGCAGGGTGTCCGACCGTGTAGAAGAACGCGTCGATCTGACCGTCCTGCAAGGCCTTGATCGATTGCAGGATTTCCATGCCCTGGGCTTGAATGTCCGTCTGCCAGTCCATGCCGAAGGTCGATAGCACGTCGAGGGCATTGCCGCGCAGTCCGGACTCGGGGTCCCCGATGCCGACCCGCTTGCCCTTGAGGTTCTCCAGGGCACGGATGTCGGTGTCCGCCCCGGCCACCAGAGTCACCGCTTCCGGGTAGAAGCTGCACACGGCACGCAGTTCCATCTGCATGCCACGCTCAGCCCACTCGGAAAGTCCGTTGTAAGCTTGGTACTGGCGGTCGGACTGCACGACGCCGAAGTCCAAGTCCCCGTTCAGGACGGCGTCGATGTTGTAGACCGATCCCTCCGTCGCCTTGAACGTTACGTTCAGGCTGTATTCCGCCTGTTTGGCGTTGACCAGTTTCATGATGGCCCCGCCGACCTGGTAGTACACGCCTGTCACCGCGCCCGTGCCGATACTGACGAACGCGAGGTCGCCGGTGGTCCGGTCAGACCCGGCCGTTGAAACGGCGTCTGCGCTGCGGCGTCGCAGCGTCTGCCACAGCAGAAGCAACACCACCAGGACGGCAACCACGGCGATGAACGCGCCGAGTCGGCGAATCCTGGTCTTGGCTGTTTCTCCTCCTCCCATGTGACCACCCCCCGTCTGTTGTCATGACCCCAGTCTTGTTCCGGATATCACTCAGATGTGACCTGGCTGCATCAGGTTCTGCGGGACGCGAACCACAGAACCGTGGGACTGCCGTGCCCGTACCGACGGCGTACTGTATCACACCTGGAACTGTGGCAACGGGAACCGTTGCGTCAGTTCACGGATCTCCCGGCGCACCTGTCCGGCCACCGCTGCGTCGTCAATGTGGTCCACGACCCGGCTGATCCACTCGGCGATGATCTGCATCTCCGGTTCTTTCATGCCGCGCGTGGTCACCGCCGGCGTCCCGATCCGCAGACCGCTGGTCACCATGGGCGACTCAGGGTCGAACGGGATCAGGTTCTTATTGACCGTAATGTCGGCCTTGTCCAGCGCCTTTGCCGCCACCTTTCCGGTCGTTTTCTTCGGGCGCAGGTCGACCAGCATCAAGTGGTTGTCGGTGCCGCCTGACACGACACGGAAACCGTGCGACTGCAGTGCCGCCGCCAGGCATCGGGCGTTGTGGACCGTCTGTTTCTGGTACTGGCGGAACTCGGGCGCCATGGCTTCCTTCAGGCACACTGCCTTGGCCGCAATGACGTGCATCAGCGGACCGCCTTGGATACCCGGGAATACTTTCGCGTTGATCTTCTTCATCAAGTCAGCCTTGCCCAGGACCATGCCGCCGCGCGGTCCGCGCAGAGTCTTGTGTGTGGTCGTCGTCACCACGTCGGCGTAGGGGACCGGGTTCGGGTGCTCGCCGGCGGCCACCAACCCGGCAATGTGCGCCATGTCGACGACAAACACCGCCCCCACCTCCTTGGCGATCGCCTGCAGCCGGGGGAAATCGAACCGCCGCGGGTACGCGCTGGCGCCGGCCAGCAGCATCTTGGGTTTGTGCTGGCGCGCCAGGCTGGCGATCGTGTCGTAGTCGAGCATCTCGGTCTTGGGATCAACGCCGTAACCGACGAAGTTGTAGAAGCTGCCGCTGAAGTTGACCTTCAGTCCGTGCGTCAGGTGCCCGCCGTGGTCCAGGCTCATGCCCAGGACCGTGTCGCCCAGGTTCAGCAGGGCGAAGTAGACCGCCATGTTCGCCTGGCTGCCCGAGTGCGGTTGCACGTTTGCGGCCTCGGCGCCGAACAGCTTGCAGGCCCGCGCGATGGCCAGGTCCTCGGCGGCGTCGACAAACTCGCAACCGTCGTAGTAGCGCTTCGCCGGGTAGCCTTCGGCGTACTTGTTCGTCATCACCGAGCCGTTGGCACCGCGCACCGCCGTGCTGGAAAAGTTCTCCGAAGCGATCAGTTCAATGCCGCCGTCCTCGCGCCGAATCTCGTCGTCCAGGATCCCGGCGATCTCCGCGTCCACGGCGCGGATCGGGGCCACGTCGTCGTAGCACAAGGCCTCGATCTTGAGCAGCCGCCGGGTGTGCCGCTCGTCGCCCGAGTACGGCGTCGCCAACCAGGTGTCGACGACCGCCAGCAGGTCGGCGTCCGTCATCGCGTCTCCGCCGGTCACCAGGACGTTGGCGGCGTTGTGCTCGCGGCTGAGCGTTGCCTTGTGCGTGTCCTCCACCAGCGCGGCGCGAATGCCGTGGAAGCGGTTGGCGGCGATGCTCATGCCAATGCCGGAGCGGCAAATCAGGATGCCGCAGTCGGTCTGGCCGCGGACCATGCTCCAGCACAACTTTGCCGCGTAGTCCGAGTAGTCGTCGGCCGGGTCCACCGCACACGGTCCGAAATCCTGTACCTCGATGCCTTTGCCGCGCAGATGCTGCAGCAGCAACTCACGCTTCTTCACGCCGCCGTGATCCGTCGCAATGCCTAGGGTGATACGCTTGCCGAACCAGTCCTTCATGCCGTCCATGCCTGCTCCCGTGCGTGGCCTTTTATCGTAATGGAAAACGCTTGAGACTGAAAACATAGCGTCTCAGCCGGTCGACCGCAACTCCCTCGGGCGTGCACGGCGGGAGAGCGGCGGCGGCAAGAAAAGCGCCATAGTGTCTTGACATATCATAAGCTCCATGATATACTATGATCAGAAGGTAAGAAACACGAAACCCATCAACCCAGGCCAAGAGGAGGAACCGGTCATGAAAAAGAGCAGCAAGCCTCAACGCCCTGCCAAGGGAGCCATGCCGAAGGACACCAGCCCTGCACCCGCCGCCGAGGACCTCATCGACATGGACGAAGCCATCCGGGCGCTGAAGACCACGCGCCCCACCTTCTACCGTTGGTTGCGCGGTGGCAAGATCAAGGGCATGAAGGTTGGGCGCCAGTGGCGTTTCTACCGCGCCGACATTGATCGTTTCCTCAAGGGCGAGGAGCCCCGGATCGACCTGGCCGTCGATGTCACGCCGCTGACCGACGCACTCCGCAAGAAGGCGGCCGAACTCGGCCTGAAGATGGGCGTACCCAAGTCGGCTGACGCCGACGGCCGGGTCGTCGAAGCCGTGGATCTGATCATATGGATGGGTTTCTTCATGCGCGGCAGCGACATCCACCTGGCGCCCATGCTCAAGGCGGTGGGCGGCGAACCGATCGGCACGGTTCGGATCCGCGTCGACGGTGTCCTGCAGACAATCTCGGAGTTCGACATGCGGTTGCTGCGGCCCCTGGTCGAGCGCTGGAAGACCATGGCCGCCTGCAACCTGCACGAAACCCGGTTGCCGCAGGACGGTCGCATTCTGGTCAAGGTCAGCGGTCGGGAACTCGACCTGCGCGTTTCGTTCGTCCCCTCCCAACTCGGCGAAGCGCTCACCGTCCGGATCCTGGACGCCGGCGCGGTGCGTCTGAACTTCGATGCGACGCCGTTCAACCCCGCCGACAAGGAGAAGTTGCGCCGGCACCTGCAGGCGCCGGCGGGGGTCATCCTCTGCGTCGGCCCTACCGGCAGCGGCAAGACCACGACGCTCTACGCCTGCCTGGACCTGGTCAACACGCCGGCCAACAAAGTGATGTCGGTCGAGGATCCCGTGGAGTACCTGATCCCCAACATGGTCCAGATCCCCGTGCGTCCGAACGTGGGGCTGACGTTCGGCATGGCCATCCGTTCAATCCTGCGTTCCGACCCGGATATTATCCTAGTCGGCGAAATCCGCGACCTGGAGACGGTCAACGTGGCGCAGCAGGCGGCCTTGACCGGGCACCTGGTACTGTCCACGCTGCACACGGCGCAGGCGGCCGACGCGCTGGTCCGCATGGTGGAAATGGGCGCGGCGCCGTTCATCGTCGCCGACGCTACCCGTGCAATCGTAGCGCAACGTCTGGTCCGCGTCCTTTGCCCCAAGTGCAAACGCCCGGCGGAACCGTCCGCCAACCTCGTTGCCGCGGCACAGCAACTGGCGCTGGATGGCGGCCTGGACTGGAGCCGGATGGAGAGGCATTTCCACGAGCCGGTCGGCTGCCCCGAGTGCCGCAACATCGGCTTCCGCGGCCGCACCGTCATGGCGGAAGTACTCGAAGTCACCCCGGAGATCGGCGCGGCACTGCGCCGCGGCACCAAGGCCGAAGAACTCCAGTCCCTCGCCGTGCGCCAGGGCATGACGACGCTGGCCGCCGATGGCGTCCGCCGCGCCGCCGCCGGCCAAACGACCCTGACCGAAGTGCTGCGCGTCCTGGGCATGAAGTGAAAACGCAGGTTGCCAGGCTGATAGGCTGAAGAGCAATGATGCGCCGATTCTGGTCCTGTTCGGCACGGCCAGGGCCGCTGAGAACCCCGCGCCTGAGCCGCGCCTGTGGCCCGCCGAAGCCAGTCCCATGGTTGGCAGCCTGCGGTTCGGTCGGTTATCTTCTCGTCTGCACAATTGCGAAGATGAGAAGGCGAAATACGGAGGAGACACACCATGGTAAGCCTCGTCGTGGCGGGCGAATCTGCTGTCTGTCCGGGCCACGGTGCGGAACGTCTCGACATCAAGGAGGCACTGGGGCTTTACCGTGAACACAGGGTCACCCTGTCAAGGGCAGCGGAACTGGCCGGGTTGAGTGTCCGTGACCTGCTGGTACGCCTGCCCGACGCGGGCGTCGAACTCAACTACGACCTCGCGGAACTCCGCTGCGACTTGGAGACCGCCTGACAACGCCCATGGGTTCGCCATCCTCAGCCCACTCCCCCATCCTCGAAGCTCGGAACATCGTCAAGGAGTTCCCGGGCGTGCGGGCGCTGGACGGCGTGAGCTTCGACCTGCGGCCGGGTGAGATCCACGCGCTGGTCGGCGAGAACGGTGCGGGCAAGTCGACGCTCATCAAGACGCTGATCGGCGAGCACCCGTACGGCTCGTTCTCGGGGCAGATCCTGTTCCGTGGCCAGCCGGCCCGGTTTCGGTCGCTCCACGACTCGCGCGCCGCGGGCATCGCGGCCGTGCACCAGGAACTGTCGGTGGTCAAGCACCTGACGGTGGCGGAGAACATCTTTCTCGGCGACGAGCCCGTGCGCCTGGGACGGGTCGACTGGGACGCCATATTTCGCCATGCCGAGGCGGTCATCCGCACGCTCGGTGTCGACATCGACGTGCGTACGGAGGTGGTGAATCTCGGCATCGGCGAGCAGCAGTTGGTCGAGATCACGCGCGCCCTGCGCCGCAGCACGCCGGTGCTCATTCTGGACGAACCGACCGCCGCCCTGGCCGAGCACGAGGTCGTCAAACTGCTCGGCATCCTGCGTGAACTCCGCAGCCGCGGCATCGCCGTTGTCCACATCTCGCACAAGCTCGATGAAGTGTTCGCACTGGCTGACCGCATCACCGTGCTGCGCGACGGACGCAGCGTCGCCTGTGCGGACACCGCACAGTGGACCCGCGACAAGGTCGTCGAAGCCATGGTCGGCCGGCCGGTGAGCGAGATCGATATGCCCGTGGCGGCTGGCCGGCCCGGGGGCGCTGCCCTGCAGGTCTCCGGCGTGACGGTGGCCGATCCGGACGTGCCCGGTCGACGCCTGCTCGACGACGTTTCGTTTGAGGTCCGTGCGGGCGAGATTGTCGGCATTGCCGGGTTGATGGGCGCCGGCCGCACCGAACTGCTGCGCACGCTGTTCGGCGTCGCGCCCGGGCCGTGGCAGGGCCGCATCCGGGTCGGGGATTTCGAACTCCGCCAGCACTCGCCGAGACAGGCGATCGCGGCCGGGCTGGCGCTGGTGCCCGAGGATCGCAAGCAGCAGGGGCTGGTGGTGATGTTCTCGGTCCTGGAGAACATATCCATGGCGCACCTGCGCGAGTTCTGTACAGCCGGCGTCGTGGATAACCTGCGCGAGTTCAACGACGGCCGCCGCCAGGCCGAGACGCTGGACGTCAAGACGCCGTCCGTGCATGCGGCGGTGCGTACGCTGTCCGGCGGCAATCAGCAGAAGGTTGTGCTCGGCAAGTGGCTGCTGAAGCAGCCGAAGGTGTTGCTGCTCGACGAGCCGACGCGCGGTATCGATGTCGGCGCCAAGTCGGAGATCCACCGGCTGATTCGCCGGTTGACGGACACGGGCATGGCAGTGCTCATGGTCTCGAGCGAACTGCCGGAGGTGCTGGGGCTCTCGGACCGCGTCCTGGTGCTGCGCGAGGGTCGGCTCAGTGCGGAGTTCGCACGCGCCGACGCCACTCCGGAAGCCGTCATGCGCGCGGCGACGTGACGGGAGGGAGAGCGGGGGCGTTGCCCCCGCACCCCCACCAGAGGACACGTTGTGCCCTCTGGACTCCCAATGGACCTTTCCCTGGCCAGGCGCCGGCAGGCCGGCGCCCGGCCAGGGAAAGGTCATGGGGGCCTGGCGGCGCAACCTGTCTCGGGCAGGGAACAGCAATGCTACTAGTGCTCGTCCGCCAGAAGTTCTCCCGCAATTCAGCGGCTCGCGCAGGAGGCACGGAT
>MHBL01000421.1 GCA_001803235.1 Lentisphaerae bacterium RIFOXYA12_64_32 | reverse complement strand
CCCGACCCCCGACCCCCGACCCCCGACACCGACACCTGAACACCAAACCCTGATCACTCCCCCTGCCCCCAACCCATCCGATCCCCGCCCGCACAGAGCGTGCGGCGATCCAACCAAGGAGAAACACGATGAGCACGGTAGCGAACACGATTCACGAACCCGGTCGCGAACTGCAGATCATTGAGGACGTCGACGTCGTCGTGGCAGGCGGGGGACCGGCCGGTTTCCCCGCCGCCATCGCCGCGGCGCGACGCGGCTGCAAAGTCCTGTTGCTGGAGCGGTACGGCTTTCTGGGCGGCCTCGCCACGGGCGGGCTGATGGGGCCGATTTTCGGGTACGGCAGCGGCAAGACGCTGCTGTTGGGCGGGATCCCGATCGAGGTCCTGCGCGAACTGCAGGCCATCGACGGCGCGCCGCGGAACGTCGACAACTGGTTTGGCGTGCGCTTCGATCCGGAGTTGCTGAAGCACGCGGCCGACCGCATGGTGACCAAGGCCGGGGTACAGTTGCTGCTGCACGCCTGGGTGGTCGCCGTGGTCCGCAAGAACGACCGCATCGACGCGGTGGTCATCGAGAGCAAGTCCGGGCGTCAGGCGGTGCGTACCAAGATGGTGATTGACGCCACCGGCGACGGCGACGTGGCGGTGTTCTGCGGCTGCGAGTACACCAAGGGCCGTGTCGCGGACGGCAAGACGCAGAGCATGGGCACGAAGTTCCGGATCGGCGGGGTCGATATGAAGAACGTCATGGCGCACCACGCCGAAGAGCGCCAGAACGTGAACCGCGCCATTGACGAGGGGCGCATCCCCGCCTACCACGCCTTCTTCGGCGAGGTCAGCGAGCAAGGCGTGACACTGCGCGACACCGAAATCACGCCCACGGCCACGCGCTGTCCCGGCGACGGCACAAACGCGTACGACCTGACGCGCGCGGAACTCAAGGCCCGGCGCGACACGCTCGACATGGTCGAGTACTACCGCCAGAACGTACGCGGCTACGAAAACTGCTACCTCATCGACACCCCGGCAGTGATCGGCGTGCGCGAAACGCGCCAGATCCTGGGCCTGGAAACCGTGACCGGTGCCGACGTGCTCGCCAACCGCAAACGCGAGGACAGCATCGCTCGCGGTTGCTGGTTCATCGACATCCACTGCCCGCTCGGACGCCACTGCAGCAAGACCAATCTGTGCGACAAGAACTGCAAGATCACACCCGACTGCCACATGAAAACGAAACACCGCGACCAGTTGTACGACACGCTCTGCCAGTCGGGGTTCAACACCGACAACCCGGGCTGGTACGACGTCCCCTACGGCAGCCTGATCCCACGCACCGTGGACAACCTGCTCGTGTCCGGCCGCTGCATTTCGGCGGACCCCGGCGGCATGGCGTCAGTGCGCGTCATTGCGACCTGCTTCGCGCTCGGCGAAGCGGCAGGCGCGGCGGCGGCGCTGTGTCTCCAGAAAAAGCGCAGTCCGCGCGAACTGCCCGTCCAGGCGCTGCAGCAGGACCTGCGCGCCGCGGGCGTGCCGCTGTGAGGTGACGCACGAAACGTGCAGTGGCTCGGCGCGTCTCGCGCCGCAGCGGGGTGCGCGGGCCAGCTCTGTCCGGCGACATGTCCGCCAGAGCCAGAGCGACGGCGGAAGCTGCTCGCGCGAAGACGGATCCCCGGCCGAGAACCTCGGGCCGGGACGGCCCCGAGCACCCTGCTGCGGTCCCGGAGGTCCCGCGCCACTGCCGCTCAACCGCCTCAGTACGCGCCGTACGTGCGGCAGGCGTTCCAGTAGGCGGCCATGTTGGCGTCGGAGGTATTTTCGCGGAAGCTGTCGGAACTGCCGATGATCCAGCCGCCACCGGGCTTGGCAATCTCCATGGCCTCGCGGACCGTGCGGTCGATCTGTTCCGGCGTGCCGCGCTGCATGACGTAGAGCAGGTCCACGTACCCCTTCAGCGTCACTTTGCCGCCGATGCTCTTCTTCGCGACCGCCAGGTCCAGGTCGCCGACCGGCGGCGGGGTGCACGTCTCCAGCACGTCCACGCCCGCATCGGCGATCATTCGCATGCTGTCCATCAGTTTCCCGTCGTCGTAGTAGTCGTAGTAGGCGCCATACTTGTGGACCAACGCAACGTGCTCCTTGAGCCGCGGCACGAAGATGTCCTGGAAATGCCGCGGCGACCAACCGGACGAGAGCGAGGCAAAGTACCAACTGCCGAAGATCCATTCCGCGCCGCCCTCCAGCGCGTTCCGCGTCTGCTCCATCATCCGCTCATGGAACAGCCCCATGAGTTCGTCGAACAGCGGCCGATCGTTGTAGTAGTCCACCATCAGATCCTGCATGTCGCGCGCCGCACCCGCATTGTGGTCCAGCGGCGAGCGGATGCAGACCATGACCACGCCGCGGTCCCCGACCTTCTCGCACAACGGCTTGAGGTGGTCGTACCTGCGCACCGGCTTGGCCAGGATGTAGCGCAGTGCCGGCAGATCATCACGACTTTTCACGACCCATTCGGTCTTGATCGGGTTCGGGCCAATCCCGAACTCGCGGTTGTTCGGCGGAATCTGGGTGCGGTCCGAAAGCTTGCCCGCGGGCGTGTGGAACGTGCGCTCGACCACCAGGAAGTCGCCGTCCTGGTGCTTCGACTGCTCGACCTTCACGTCGGGGATGCAATACTCGTCCGGGTAGCTTTCCAAAATGTTGGGGGTCGGGTCGGAGGCGATGTGCATGAAACTCATGTCCGGGAGGAGTTCCAGTTGCCGGTCCAACTCCGCACTGCCGTACTTCCACATCAGGTAGAACCCGATGCGCGGCGAGATCGGCACGCGATCCGGTTCCTCGTGCTTCACGGTGGCCAGTATCCGCTCGCGTCCAGTCATGGTTGGCTTCGACATGGTATGCACTCCTTTCACGGTCACAACGGGCGGGGCCAGGGTTGTGTTTGATGCCCTGGGACTACGGTCGGGTGTCGAGTGTCGTGAGTCGAGGGAAAGACGATCAACCCAGCCGCCACTCGCACCCAGATCACAACTCCCTCAACACTCGACACCCGACCCTCGCCCCCACCTCCGCCCACACACTCTGACACCCACACACCCACACACGATTCTCTACCCACTCACCATACGTGCATCCGGGCCATCCCGCGTTGGACAGGATAACAATGATTTGCACGATTCGACTTTTTCGGCGAGGATCGGCGCGTCATACAGTGCACAGCACAACAGTGGCGCGGGACCTTCGGGACCGCAGCAGGGTGCTCGGGGCCGTCCCGGCCCGAGTTTCTCGGCCGGGGATCCGCCTTCGCACCGCCGGCTCTGGCGGACAGGCCCGGCCGGCACACCCCGCTTCGGCGCGGGACGCGCCGAGCCACCGCTGGGCAGCACACGCCTCCCTCTCCGCCATGCGCATCGGCCCGGGATCGCGTGATCCGGGTTGCGCCCCGTTACGGGGGCCATTCCGCCATAGCCATGCTATATTCGCGCGGTTTGCACCCGGTCCAACACAACATCTAGGGAGGACGACAAATGCGTCTCGTCCAAAGCGGATCGCCCAGCCCCATCCCTGCCTGGACAACGGTCCTGACCGCCATGCTGAGCGCGTACTGCCTCGGCGCAGTGGCGGCCCCCAACGTGTTCTGGGCCAGCGATCCCGTTCGGCCCGGCGACACGGTCATGGCCTTTGGCGCCGGGTTCGGCGCCGCGCCGACCATCGAAGTCGCGCGGTTGTCCGACTCGTCCATCGGCGAGCCCGGCGACACGGCTCTCGAGTGGCCACGCGGCGGACGCGACTCGGCCGCCATCCAGCCCGGTGACACCGCCGTCAAGTTCACGGTCCCGGCCGCGCTGAAACCAGGCATCTTTGCCTACCGCATCACCGGCCCGGACGGGGCCGTGGTCGGAATCCTGAACCGTCCGACGGTCTGGTGGGCGCAGGGCGATGTCGGGGTCACGGCCCGCGCGGGCGGCTGGGTCCGGCTCTTCGGCAAGAACCTGGTGCGCGAGGAACGCCCGAAGACGAAGGTGCTCCTGAAAGGGCCGAAAACGGTGAACCTGACGCCCGAGTCGGCCGACGCGTATGCCGCCAAGGTCACCCTGCCTCCCGATCTGCCGACCGGCGAATACCAGGCCTTCCTCCACAACGGCGACGGCGGCAACGCGGCATGGTCCGCCCCGGTGAAGATCGTGATCGAAAACCCGCCGGCCTGGCCGCAAGCCGTGCTTAATGTCAAGGACTTCGGCGCGGACGCGACCGGCTTGGCCGACAGCACCATTGCCGTGCACGCCGCGCTGGCCAAGGCGCAGGAGAACGGCGGCGGCATCGTCCTCTTTCCGCGCGGCCGCTACCAAGTGAGCGAAACCCTGACCCTTCCGCGCTGCACCGTGGTGCGCGGGGAATCGCAGGAACTAACGTGCGTATTCTGGCCCGACTTCGATGACCCGCCCAAGTTGCTGCTGACCGGAACCAACTCGTTCGGGATCGAGGACATTTCCTTCTACTGCAGCAACTACATCACGTTCCTCTCGGCAGACACCAAGGGTGACGACGCCGGTGACGTGTCCCTGCGCCGCGTCCGCGTCCGGGCCGACATCTACCGCGGCCACATGAAACCCGAAGAAGTCGACCGGCGCTACCGTGTCGGGCTCAAGGTCGGGTTCGGCGGCGGGTACTGGCTCCTCGTCCTGGGCGGGCGAAACGTCGCGGTCAGCGACTGCGATCTGTACTCGTCCGGCTGCGTGCTGAGCCTGACACAACCGAAGGGCGCGCGCATCGAGAACAACATCCTCGGGTCCGGTCGCTGGGGCGGCGGCGGCGTGTTCGGCGGCGACGGCGTCATCATGGAGAACAACCACTACGTGGGTTGCGACCTGATGTCCTGGGGCGCAGCCGGCGGGCTCGGGTTCGGGAACCTGTCGCACGTGTACCTGGGACACAACACCTTCTTCATGGAAAATGGCGGCGACCGCGAACCGATCACGTCCGACGCGTCCGGTGAAGTCTACCATGGCCTGCTCGCCGCGGCCGACGCAACGACACTGACGCTGCCGCAACCGGCCAAGGACACCGGCCCGCGCTGGATCGGCGCCGCGGTGTACGTGGTCGACGGCAAAGGCGTCGGGCAGTGGCGCAAAGTGGCCGGCTTCGACGGCCCGACCAAGGTTTTCGTGAATCCGCCGTGGGACGTCGTGCCCGATGCCACCTCCACGGTCAGCATCGTCTACCTGCTGCACCGGTGGCTCGTCATCGATAACGAGTTCACGGACACCGGCATGGCGGTGCAGTTCTACGGCGCCGCGCTGGAGCACATTGCCGCGGGAAACCGCTCCTCGCGCACCGCCGGCTACCACAACTTCGGCATGAACTACCACGGCATGCAGCCAAGCTGGTTCATACAGTGGTTCGACAACGAAATCCTGGAAGGCAACATCTACCGTGCCGACCACGACAACTGGCGGCTCTCGGGCGATGCGCACATCGGCGCCTACGGACTGGTCGGCGGTGACTGGAAGTACCCGATCACCCTGGGCACCGTCATGCGCCGCAACCACCTCCACAACAACGCCAGCATCGTGCTCGGCAGCGAACTGGGGCGCACCGCCGGCGGCCGCACCGACCCGCTCGTGTCCGGCGTCGTGGTGGAAGGCAACACGATCGAGAACAGCGATGTCGGCATGCACCTGTTCCAGACCGCGCACAACGTGTGGATGACCGGCAACCAGTTCCGGAACGTGAAGCTGCAAGTCCGCGACGAAGTCGCGGTGCTGAAGGCCGAGGCGGAACGGCGCGAGAAGTTCCTGAACAGCCCCAACCCGATGGCCGTATGGGACTTCGAGAAGGTCATTGCGGACTCCGCAGGCGTCATCCGCAAGGTCACGGATGCGACCGGCAACGGCTTTGACGCGACTGGCTCGGGCGTGTGCCTGGCGCCGGACGGACTCAAGGGCCAGGCCGCGAAATTCGCCGGCCAAAGTTACCTGCGCGTCGAGGACCAGGTCATGTTCAACCTGCAGAACGTCACGCTCAGCCTCTGGATCAAACCGGACACGGTCAAGGGCCGACACGGCCTCATCGGCAAACGCTACGCCGGCACCGCGGCGCCGTACATTCTCTCGCTCTGGGACGGCGGCCTGGAGTTCGAAGGCACGGATGCGGACGGCAAGTGGAGCTTCAATTTCCGCTCCGCCGCGGCGGTGAAAGAGGGCGAGTGGAATCACATCTCGGTGGTCGTCACGCAGGGCAAAGGCGTCACCATCTACTGCAACGGCGCGGTCGCCGGACAGAAGGAGAACGCGCAGGAACACCTCGGCAACATGGAACCGCTCATCATCGGCCGCGAGTCCTGGGGCGGCCTCCCGAACCAGCAGGACCCGCCGGTCTTCTACCAGGGACTCATGGACGAAGTGAAGCTCTGGGCCCGCGCCCTGACCGAAGACGAGATCAAAGCCCTGGCCGCGAAATAACCGTCGCCGATCCGGGCAACCCCGCTCCTGGCGACTGGCTCCGCGCCCCCAACGGAACCAGGCTCGTAGTCCCGCCTTCAGGCGGTCCGGGTAACGCGTGGCCTCGAGGAATCCGGACCGCCTGAAGGCGGGACTACGAGTCTGGACAGCGACCGGTCATGTACCGCTCGCACATGCAAGGTTGGCGGCACGAAGTTGGCACCAAGACACCGCGCCGGCCGTCGGCCTTGGTCGTCCGATTATCATCTTGCCGAGGCAATGCGCATTCATTCCACGTTGGTCAGGGCAGCCACGCCTGGTGCAGGTGCCTGGCGCTCGGGCCCCGCGTCGTACGATGCGAGGCGCCACGGCTTGCCGCGGCGGAACCGGTTCTCGAATTTCTTCGTCAACTTGCCGGTCTCCTCGAGGTGCGCAAGGCAGGCCCGAATGCAGCCGCGTGCACCCTCCAGCGCCGGCTTGTGGCCGTAGTCGTGCCCGTAGGTGATGGCCTTGTCGAGGGCCTGGCCGCCGGAGTACTGGTCCTTGTAGTCCTCTTCCTTGACCGTGGGCTGCAGGAAGGGATTGTACTGCGGATCGCCGCCACGGTAGGCGACCGAGCACTTGATCACGTCGAGCTTGCCCCACTCAATCTTGCGGCCGGCAACCGTGATGCTCTCCGTTTGCGTGGCGCAGATCGCTTTGCCCGAGCACTCGGTCGCGCAGCGCAGGCAGCGGTCGCAGATCTTGCCGCTGAAGAGCGGGTCCGGCTCAAGCGGCGCATCGGTCAGCAGCGCGACAATGCGCTGGGCCGGCCCGAACTCGGGCGTCAGGAGCATCTTGCTGTAGCCGATCTCACCCAGGCCGGCGGCAAACGCGGCGATGCGCATGTCGACGAGGATGTCGGGGTTCGGCAGGTCCGGCCGCACCGCGCGACTCCGCTCGGGCGTGTGCTTCTGGGTCACGAACGAAACGCTGGAACCGCTGTAGATGTTGGGCACGGGCGCGCCCTCGAAACCGTAGTCCTCGATGAAGCAGCACAGATCACGGAGCACGATGGGCATGTAGACCTGGTTCAGACTGCCGTAGCCCATCGACGCGTACGCTCCGAAGTAGGTCCCCTCCTCGATGCCGCGGAAGTAGCCGCGCGGAATGCGGAAGGCCAGAACGATGCAGGCTTTCGCGTCGGGGAAAATGTAGCGCGGGTCCTGCTGTTTGGGCGCGCCCTCGAACCGGTCCATGGATGCAATCCCGCACAGGTCCGCGCCGAACTCCCGTGCCGCTTTCTTGACGTCCGCTGATGTGAGCATGACATGTTCCTCCGTGTTTGCGGGCAGGCCGTACGGCCCGCCCCAATGCTTTTCGCGCCTTTGATCCCGTTCTCGCGCTTGACACCGCACCCTTTGCGGGTTACAATACTATTGTAACTAGAGCCATCATATACAAGGATAATGCACATGATCCAAGTTGTCAAGCGAGTGGCGGGGATTCTGGAGGCGCTGCGGGGCGGACAGGCGCTGTCGCTGAAGCCGATCGCGGACCGGGTCGGGATCGAAAGCAACACGGCGTGGAACATCCTCGACAGCCTGGCGCAGGTCGGGTGGGTGCGGAAACTGGGCGGCGGTGTCTACACGCTGGGCCCCGAGCTGTACCGGCTGGCGGCGGCCAGTGCGGACCGGGACGTGCTGCGCGCCGCGGCGGCGCGGCGGCTGGACGAGTTGTCGCGGGCGACGCAGGAGGGCGCGGTGGTCACGGTTCTGGAAGACGGCGAACCGGTAGTGATCGCGGAATCGTCCTGCGAGCGCAGCCTGGTGGTGAGTCCCGGCGCCTGCCGGCGCGGCTCGCTCTACGAGTGGTCATCGGGGCGGATCCTGCTGGCAAGCTTGAACACAGAAGGACTATCAAGGGTCGTCGCGCGGCACGGACTGCCCGGGGCTGCCTGGCCGGAAGCGGCCGGTTCGCAGGCGAAACTGGAAGCACAACTCGCGAAGGTCCGCGCCGCCCAACTCGCGTTCGGCGTTTCGGCGGACGGGGAAGTCCGGAGTGCCGCGGTCCCGGTGTCCGAGCCAGGTGACGCAGTCATCGCCGCGATCGGGATCCACGTCCCGACGCTCCGGTTCAAAGGCAAGAACCGTCAACGCATACTGGACGCGCTCAAGGCGGCGGCGGCCGGGCTCGCGGCCGACTGCCGCCTTGCGGCCAGTACGACCGCGGAGCGCGAGTGAACCCGCACGGTGCCAAGCCCAGGCGCCAGACAGCCACCGGCGACGGCACGCACCGGAATGCCGCCAACGCCGCACGGGACCAACTCGCAAGAAGACGCTGAGCAATAAACCGTCCCCCAAGCCCCCGGTCGGTCCTGCGACCCAACTCGCGCTGCCACGCCCTTGCGGCGTGGAGCGACCCACTGCCCCCCAGCTACAACCGACGCCCGTCCCCTATCCTCTCAACCGATGCCAGCCCCTATTCTCTCACCGGTCAGTCCTGCGACCCGACTCACGCTGCCACGCCCTTGCGGCGTGGAGCGCCCCACTGCCCCCCGCTACAACCGATTGCCGTCCCCCATTCTCTCACCGGTCAGTCCTGCGACCCAACTCACGCTGCCACGCCCTTGCGGCGTG
>MHBL01000420.1 GCA_001803235.1 Lentisphaerae bacterium RIFOXYA12_64_32 | reverse complement strand
GAAGCGGAACGACGAACCCGGTGTGTCGCGATTCGTTCCCGCGCACCTGCTCCGCGCAACCGCAGGGGCAACGGTTGCGCATCCGCGGCAGGGCTGTTTCAAGATCTGGCACCACGTTTCGGAAGGCCACGCCTCCGCGCACACCTGGTAGGGGCGGCCTGTCCTCAGGCCGCCCCCCCCGGCGTGGGGACACGCCGGGGGTACTCGCTGCACGCGACGGTCACGAATCTTGAAACAGCCCTGCATCCGCGGCGCCAATCCTTGACTCCCTATGCGGACAGCGCTAAGATCAAGGGCAATCAGGAACCGCTTTCGACGTCGGCGACTTGATCTGTCACGCATGAACATTGTCCACATAACACCGAGTTCGGGCCGTTCGTTCTACTGCCAGAACTGCCTTCGCGATGCCGCGCTGGTCCGGGCCTTACGCGGGCTGGGCCACGACGTGACCCTGGTCCCGATGTACCTGCCGCTGACCGGCGACCGCGGCGAACCGCTCGGCGATGCGCCGGTCTTCTACGGCGCGGTCAGTCTGTACCTGGAGCAGCGCCTGCCGTTCTTGCGGCGAGCGCCGCGCTGGCTTGAGCGCTGTCTCGACTCGCCCCCTCTGCTCGGCTGGGCGGCGCGCAAGGCGGGGTCGACTCGCGCCCACGGCCTGGAGGAACTGACTCTGTCCATGCTGCGCGGCGAGCACGGCCACCAGGTCAGCCAGCTCGACGACCTCTGCGCCTGGCTGCAGCAGCACCACAAGCCCGATGTCATTCACCTCTCGAACGCATTGCTGCTGGGCTTGGCGCGCCAGCTTCGGCAGCGGCTCGGGGTGCGTGTCGTCTGCTCGCTCCAGGACGAGGACGTCTGGGTCGACGCCATGGAGCCTGAAGCCGCTGAACGTATCTGGGGTATCATGGCCGAACGAGCTGCCGACGTAGACCGGTTCCTGCCGGTGAGCCAGCACTACGCGGAAATGATGGCCAGAAGGTTGCGGCTGGCTCCGGATCGCCTGCGTGTTGTCCCGATCGGCATCGACCTGACCGGCTTCGCCCCGGCACCGCTGTCCTTCGCGCCGCCCGTGATTGGGTACCTGTCGCGAATGAGCGAATCGCTCGGCCTCGGGTTGCTGGCAGAAGCCTTCATCCGGTTGAAGAAGGACGACCGCTTCGGCAGCCTGCAGCTCAAGGTGGTCGGCGGCATGACGGCCGACGACCGGCTCTTCGTCGACGGGATGCGGCGGCGTCTGGAGGAGCACGGGACCCTGCAGGATGTGGAGTTTGCATCCGACTTCACGCGCGAAGGGCGCCTGGCGTTCCTGTCATCGCTGTCCGTCCTGTCCGTGCCCGTGCTCGGGGGTGACGCGTTCGGCATGTACCTGCTCGAAGCCATGGCGGCCGGAGTGCCGGTCGTGCAGCCGCGCGCCGGGGCCTTTCCGGAGATCATCGAGGCCACGGGCGGCGGCATTCTCTACGCGCCGAACGACGTCCGCACGCTGACCGAGGCGCTGCAGTCGCTGCTGCTCGATCCGGAGCGGGCTCGGGCACTCGGCCGCCATGGTCGCGCCGCTGTCGAGCGTGATTTCAGCATTGAACGAATGGCAAGCAACGTCGCCGCGGTGTATGAGAAGGCATGAGTCTCATGGGACCCATGGGATCCATGCAACCGAAATGGGTGCCGACCCGGGAAACGAGAACTGCAATGAGCGCACCTGAACCCCTGCTGGAACTCCGGGATGTGGTCAAGGCCTATACGAGCACGGCGGGTGCTGACCCGATGCCCGTACTGCGCGGCGTGTCGTTCGCCGTACAGGCGGGCGAGACGGTCGCGATCGTGGGCCCGTCCGGCTCGGGCAAGAGCACGCTGCTGAACCTGATCGGGGCGCTCGACACACCGAGCGCCGGCAGCGTCATTCTTGCCGGCCGCGACCTGGCTGGGCTGCCGGAAGCCGAGCTGGCTCGGATCCGAAACTGCGACCTCGGGTTCGTGTTCCAACTGCACCATCTCCTGCCGCAGTGCACGGTCCAGGAAAACGTGCTGGTCCCCACCCTTGCCATCTCGACGCCCGACGCCGGCGGCGAGCGTGCGGCCCGGGCGCGGCAGCTTCTGGGCCGCGTCGGGCTGACGAATCGGCTCGACGACTTGCCCGGCCGGCTCTCGGGCGGGGAGCGACAGCGCGTCGCGGTGGTCCGGGCTCTCATCAACCGCCCGAAACTCCTGCTGGCGGACGAGCCGACCGGCTCGCTGGATCAGGACACCGCTGCAAGCCTGGTCGACCTGCTCGTGACCCTGAACCGGGACGAGAAGGTCGCCGTGATCCTGGTCTCGCACGCCCCGGCCCTGGCGGCGCGGATGGGCCGCACGCTGCAACTCCGCAACGGCAAGCTGGAACCGCTGATTTGACGTGCCACTGATGGACTATGGACAATGGACTATGGACCCCAAAGAATCCGGAAGGGTGTGCCGTTCCGGGAATTGAGAACGCCCTATCCTTTTCATCTGTTGCCGTTCGTGCATCCTGGGTTGGTTTGGGCAGGTCCATGGTCCATGGTCACCCCGTTGTGCGTAGCCCGAAGTTCCGTCCAATGAACACCCGAACCCTGATCCTCAGAAGTCTGCGGTATTACTGGCGCACGCACCTCGGCGTCGTCGCCGGCACGGCCGTGAGCACGGGCATCCTGGTCGGTGCGCTCCTGGTTGGGGACTCGGTCCGGCACACGCTCGCGGCGCAGTTCGAGGCGCGTCTGGGCCGTACCGCGTTTGCCCTCATGGCGGGCGACCGGTTCTTCCGGAGTGACCTGGCCGCCGACCTGGCGCGCCGGCTGCAGACCGCCGCCGCGCCTGTCCTGGCTCTCCCCTGCATCGCGGTTGCCGGCGATGGTCACGCCCGGGTGAACACGGCCCAGGTCCTCGGCGTGGATGCGCGGTTCTGGGCCATGGCCTCAGATGATGCGTCGCGGCAGGGCCAGGTTCAGGTGACCTCAGCGTCCCGCGAACCGGCCAATCCGGACCGCGTGAACGCGGGACTACGAACGGGGGGCCGCGAGGCCGCCGGGCTCGCAGTCCCGCCTTCAGGCGGTCCGGCTGGAGACGCGTTGCCCCACGGCCCCGGCGGCCCGGCGCTCGGCCCGGATGAGGCGTTCCTCAACGAGCCATTGGCCGCGCGACTCGGGGCTAAGGTCGGCGACGAGGTCATTCTTCGCATTGAGAAGCCCGGGCTCCTGCCGCGCGCGGGCCCGCAGGCGGCAATGGGCCGTCCCGCGTTGGGGTTCCGTCTGACGGTCAAGGGCATTGTTCCCGACCGGCAACTGGGCGTGTTCAGTCTCAAGCCGAGCCAGGCGATGCCCTGCAACCTGTTCGTGTCCCGTGACTGGCTTGCGGCGGAGCTCGCCTTGCCCGACCGCGCCAACCTGGTCGTCCTGGCGCAGCGGCCCGCCGCCGCACCGGCACCTGCCGAACTTGACGCCGCACTGGCCGACGTGCTGCAACTCGCGGATGCCGGGCTGCGCCTGCGGCCGATCCCCGCCACGGGCGGACTGGCGCTGGAGTCGGAGCGCTTCTTCCTCGACCCGGCCGTTGCGGAGTCCGCCATGCTGCCGGGCGTGCCCGCGCAGCCGACCCTGACCAGCCTGGTCAACGACATCCGCACCTGGGACGACCGTGCCACGCCGTACTCGTTCGTGTCGGCGCCCGGCGCGCCGCTGGTGCCGGACGACATGGGCGACGACGAGATCATTCTCACTCAATGGCTTGCCGACGACTTGAGCGCCCGCCCGCAGGACAATCTGAACCTTTCCTATTTCGTCTGGGACGCCGCGACCGGCCTGCGCGAAGCGAGCGCCATCCTGCGCGTTCGCGCCGTGGTCCCTCTGACCGGTGCTGCCGCAGACCCCGATCTGACACCAGCCCTGCCAGGCCTGACCGATGCCGACTCCTGCCAGGACTGGAAGCCGGGCCTTCCGATCGACTTGAAGCGGATCCGCCCGAAGGACGAGGAGTACTGGCAGCAGCACCACGGGACGCCCAAGGCGTTCGTCACCCTGGCCACGGCGCAGCGGCTCTGGGCCAACCGCTACGGGCGCCTGACATCCATTCGATACCAGGTTGCGCCAGACCAGGAGGAACGTTTGACCCGCGAACTGCGCGCGCGGCTGAAGCCGACGACGCTGGGGTTCGTGTTCCGGCCCGTGCGCGAGGAGGGCCGGAAGGCGGTCGCCGGTGCGGTGGACATCGGGCAGTTGCTGCTGGGGCTGAGTTTCTTCCTTGTCGCGGCAGCGTTGACGTTGGCGGCGCTGCTGTTCGTGTTCAGCGTGGAAAGCCGTGCCGCCCAGATCGGCACGCTGCTCGCACTGGGGTTCCGTCAGCGTCAGGTCCGGAATCTCTTCTTGGGCGAGGGGCTGGGGCTGGCGGCGCTGGGCAGTCTGGCCGGTGTCGTGCTCGGGGTTGCCTATGCGTGGCTGATGCTGGGCGTGCTGTCCGGCGCTTGGAGCGGCGCGGTCGGCGGCGTTGCGGTCGCGGCACACCTGGGGGGCGTCCCGGTCGCAACAGGGGTCCTGGCGGGGCTCGTGGCGGCGGTTGCCGCGCTGAGTTTGGCCATCCGCCACACCGTTCGCAAGCCGGTCGGTGAACTGCAGCGCCTGGGCGACGTTGCCGACAGCCGCACCAGGACGGGTGCCTGGACTATCGCCTGGGCGGCCGTCGCGGTGTGCGCGCCCCTGGCGGCTTTCGCCATCGCGGTCCACGGCCATGCCGGCAGAGGCACGGAAGTCGCCGGTACGTTCTTCGGCGCCGGCGCGCTCCTGCTGCTCGGCGGCCTGGCGGTGTTTCGGCTTCTGCTGCACTGGCTTGCCACCGGGGGGAGCCGGAATGTGCTTAGCCTTGCGGACCTGGCCCTGCGCAACGGCGCGCGACGCCAGGGCCGCAGTCTGGCCACGGCCGGCATCCTGGCCTGTGGTGTCTTCCTCTTGGTGGCGGTTGCCGCCAACCGCCATGACCCTACCCGCGAGGCGCAGACCCCACATTGCGGGACTGGCGGGTACCTGCTCTACGGCGAGACGGCGCTGCCCCTGCGGCCGGATGTCGACACGCCCGAGGGTCGCCGTGCGTCCGGGCTGGACGCGGAACGGTTCAAGCCGGCCAGCCTGACCGCACTGCGCGTCCGCGACGGGGACGACGCCAGTTGCCTGAACCTGAACCATGTGGCACGGCCGCGACTGATCGGAGTGCGCCCGGAGGAGTTCGCCGCACGGGCTGCGTTTGCGTTCGCACGCCTGCCCCGCGATGCGGATCCGGTTGACCCCTGGGAACGGCTGATGCCGGCGGCGGCGGGCGATGCGATTCCCGCGGTGGCGGACGACACGGTCATCACCTGGGGGCTGGGCCTGAAGCTGGGCGACACCCTCACCTACACCGGCGACCACGGCGAGACCGTGCGCGTCCGCCTGGTTGCGGCCTTGGCCAACTCGATCTTCCAGGGCAGCATTCTGATCCCCGAATCGGCGATGCTGCAGCACTTCGCCGACTCGTCCGCGGTGCGGTTGCTGCTGGTGGACGGGCCGGTCGAGGACGCAACCCCGCTCTGTGCCGCATTGACCGAAGCATTGCAGGATGCGGGGCTGGACATCCAGCCGGCCGCGGCGCGCCTGGCTGAGTTCAGCCGGGTCGAGAACACGTATCTATCCATGTTCCTGGCGCTGGGCGGGTTGGGGCTTGTGCTCGGGACCCTGGCGCTTGGGATCGTGGTGCTGCGCAACGTCCTGGAACGGCGCGGCGAACTGGCGCTGATGCGCGCGGTCGGTTTCCGTCGTGGCCGACTGGTCGCCCTGGTCCTGACCGAACACCTGCTGCTGCTCAGTGCCGGCCTGGTCTTGGGCAGCGTGGCGGCCTGGATCGCGGTCCTGCCGGCACTGGCCTCGCCCGCCGGCGCCGTACCCCTGGTTGCGGTCGGCACGCTTCTCGGTGCGATTTTCGCGGGCGGTTGTCTGTGCGCGTGGCTGGCCACGGTCGCCGCGCTGCGTGGTACGGCGCTCGCCGCACTGCGCGAAGAGTGAGGCGCGACGGCGGACGCAGAGGTTTCAGGTGTCGGGTTTCAGGTGTCAGCGTAATGTGTCAGTCGCGGGTGCACGGTTGGGCGGTAAATGGCCAAAGTGGCGGGAGCGGCTCGCTCCCGCGGGTGTCGGAGCGAGCCGCTCCGACCACTCTAGGCGTCAGCCCAGGTCAGACTTCGACCTTATCTCCACCCGCGACTGACGCATTACGTGTCAGCGGGCAGGGCTGTTTCAAGATCCGGTGCCGCGCCTCGGAAGGCCACGCCTCTGCGCACACCAAGTAGGGGCGGCCTGTCCTCAGGCCGCCCCCCCCGGCGTGGGGACACGCCGGGGGTACTCACCGCACGCGACAGTCACGGATCTTGAAACAGCCCTGGTCAGCGGGGGAGGGCCGTTGGACTGCCGCGGAGGCGAATGTACATTGATCGGATGGTTCGATAGCGCAAGCGGACTGCGACAGGTTGCGGAGTTCGCATGAGCGCGGCACAGAAGCACGATGGACAGGTCCTGTCAGGAGGCATGCATGAAGCGGTTCAAGAGTCCGGCTGAGGTCAAGGTCGGTGTGGTCGGGTACGGCGGCGCGTTCAACATGGGGCGCCATCACCTCAATGAGATGAAGCGCGCCGGCATGACGCCGGCGGCGGTGGCGGAAATCGATCCGGAGCGGCTCAAGGTCGCCACAACGGATTTCCCGGGCATTCAGACGTTCGCGTCCCTGCCCGAGATGCTCAAGAAGTCGGATGTGAACCTGATGGCCATCATCACGCCGCACAACACGCACGCGAAGTTGGCACTGCAGGCCATCAACGCCGGGCGGCACATCGTGTGCGAGAAACCGTTCGCCATCACGACGGCCGAGTGCGACGCGATGATCGCCGCGGCCAAGAAGAAGGGTGTGGTCGTCTCGACGTACCACAACCGCCACTGGGACGGCACCATCCTGGGGGCGATGAAGCAGGTCCAGGCGGGGCTGATCGGCGAGGTTTTCCGTGTCGAGGCGCACATGGGCGGCTACAACCTGCCCCGCGAGTGGTGGCGCTCGAGCAAGAGTATCTCCGGCGGCATCATGTACGACTGGGGCGTGCACCTGCTCGAGTACAGCCTGCAGATCCTCGACTCGGAAATCGACGAGGTCAGTGGTTTCGCCAAGAACGGGTTCTGGGCGCCGCAGACGAAGTGGAAGAACGATACCAACGAGGACGAAGGCTTTGCCACGGTCCGGTTCAAGAACGGCAAGTGGCTGACGTTGTGCATTTCCAGTCTCGAGTCCAACCCGAAGCGCAGTTTCGTCGAGGTCACGGGCACCAAGGGCAGCCTCATCATGGACTGGGCCTTCAACGAGGTCATCACACACGATGGCACCACGGTCATCTCGACCAAGTACAAGAACCCTGACGCCGAGGGGTGGAAGCTGTATCAGAATATCGCCGATCACCTGGTCAAGGGCGAGAAACTGATCATCCCCGGCGAGTGGGCGCGCCGGCCGATCCACATTCTCGACCTGGCCTGCCGCAGTGCCAAACTCGGGAAGGCGCTGAAGGCCAAGTACCGGTAAGGGACGGAATGGGGTTGTGGGGTGATGCGGCACTCGGGTGTGGGTGGGTGACGGGGCATTCGGACCGGCGGAGTCACGAACACCGTCCAGAGCCTCAGGGCGTTCGCGCGGCGTTGCGGTCAACTCCGTCCTCCCGCTACCCTCCCCGACGCATCACCCCGTTGCCCCCAACCGGTTAGACGCTGTAGAAGGCGCTGGTTTCCTCGATGACCTCGCGGAGGTATTCGTCGGTGTCGGGGGCGCACACGACGTAGCCGCTCGCTTCCGGGGGCTCCGATGCCGGGGGGGGCTCGTGAGTCGCTTCGGGGCGTGCGCGGGGGGACGGGGTACTATACCAGTTCGTTCACGTGCACCAGGCGCTTTTCCTGGATCGAGAGCTCGGCGGCCATCGGCACCAGGAGACTGGCTTTGGCTGTTGCGCCGGTGACCAGTGGTGGCTCGCCGGTGCGGATGCTGTTCAGGAAGTCCGCCTCCACGCCGCCGCGCAGCCATGGATTCTCTCGCATATCGTAATGCTCCGCATGCTGGTTGTTATAGTGGACGTGAATGATTTCACCGTCCGCGTGGGAGAAGAAAATCCGGCCTTCCGTGCCGTGCACGCCGAACTCGCGGTGATGCGGCATCTTCGGGTCAGCCAGGAAACAGATGCCGAGCATGCCGGTCGCGCCGTTCTCGTAGTTGTTGACGATCCATGCGTGGTCGACAATGTCACTGGTGTAGCCGTAGGGCTTGTGGTGCTTGGCGGTCCCGCCTGTCGCGCACACGGTCGTGGGCGGACTGCCGACCCACCCGTTCAGCAAGTCGTAGTGGTGACAGTTCTTCTCGACGATCGCGCCGCCGGATAGCTCCTTGCGCCAGACCCACTCCTTCATCCCGGCGTACGGGCCGCGGTACTCGGTGCACCAGACTTGGGCGACCGCACCCAGGGCGCCGCTGTCGATGATCTCCTTGACCTTGTGGTAGCGCCGACGGTAGTGCATCTGCATGCCGAATGCCAGCACCTTGCCGGCTTTGGCCGCGGCCGCCATCATCTCGTCGCACTTGGCCAGAGTCACCTCCATGGGTTTCTCGCACAGCACGTTGATGCCTTGCTCGAGCGCCGCCACGGTCATGTCGCGGTGCAGGTAGTTGGGCCCGGCGATGAATACGCCGTCGAGTTTCTCCTCCGCGAACATCCTGGGGTAGTCGTCGTACGGCTTGACGGGGCCTTCGAACGCCGCCGCGTAAGCCTTCTGCCCGTACTCGAGCCGGTCGGGACGGTTGTCGCACACCGCGGCCATGAGCACCTGATCGCGAACGCTGTCGAAGAGCAGTCCCCCATGAAAGCATGCCCGCTGCCCCAACCCCAGAACGGCCACTCTCGGTTTCTGTTTGTCCATTGTCATTTTCCTCGTTTCTTATCCATGCGCCACGACCACCATGGTGCATGCCATGTATGTTGCACCGTGTGGCTGGAGATGTCAAGTGGTGCCGGGAGAAACGGGGTAATGCGTCGCGGGTGGAACGACGGTGTGCTGGCCCATGTGTGAGACCCCCGTGGCCTTGTGCCACGGGTGAATCGGGTTCGCCCGCCAAACGTAGGCGCCCCCCTCTCTTCCCTTTCCCCTGTTCGCCGGCGGCGGACAGGGGAAAGGGAAGAGAGGGGACACGGTGCGGCGTAGTAACCAAGATGAACCCGTTCACCTGCCACACAAGGTGGGAGGGGTCTATGCTCCATCCTTTTCTCCCATGTTACTCGCGGCCCGCTCCGCGCCGCCACCGAGCTCGTCTCGGCGGGGCGACGATTGGGAAAAAGGGAGGGGCGTCCTCGCCCCCCTTGCCAATCGACGCCCCACGGCCGCAAGGACCGTGGCGGCGCGCGCCGGTCAGTAACCCGCAGGGTATGATCGGGCGGTCCCCGCCCGGGGGGTGCTGACGCATTGCGAAACGGGACCATGAACGGCGCAGGATATCCTCTGTTTGGCACGGTAATGCGTCAGTCGCGGGTGCACGGTTGGGCGGAAGATGAGCAAAGTGGCGGGAGCGGCTCGCTCCCGCGGGTTCAGCCCAAGTCAGACTTCGACCTTATCTCCACCCGCGACTGACGCATTACTTGGCACGTGAAGTCTGTGCTTGACAGGGAGTCAAGCACGGTGTATGTTCGCGATACCATGGTATATTGTATGTAATAATGTGATGCTGAGTGTCGAGCCCAGGGACGGTACATCAATCCCGATGACCAAGCGTGACCATGCTGCTGCTACGATCCGCGAGTGGATCAAGAACGGAACCTATGCGCCGGGCGCCAAGTTGCCGTCGATCCTGAAACTGGCCGAGATGTTCGGCATGACCGACCAGCCGGTGCGCAAGGCGCTGGCGCAGCTCTCTGACGAGCGGTTGGTGGTGGCGCGCAACGGCGTCGGGGTTTTTGTCCGCGACCCGGCGCGGAAGGCGCACAAGGTCCTGGTCTTGTCGCCCGTGGGCGGCACGCCGACCCCGCACGAAGAAGACACGGGGTTCGCCGGCTGGGAGGTGTATCGCGGGGTGGCCGAGGCGCTGGCTGGCTGGAACGGCGACTCGTGTCTGGCACTGGTGTCGGACTACGAGCGCGATCCGCGCGCACTCTTGGGCCGCTACCGTGCCGAGTCCTGCGACGCGCTGCTGTCGCTGGACGCGCGCGGCGACGAGATTGCCGACGCGTCGACGTGGGAGATCGGCTACACCCGCGTCGTGTCTGCGGCCTACTCCGACCCGGTGTGCCGGTTTCACGGTGTGCGTGTCGACGTCGCCGCCGCCATCGGCGCGGTTCTGGAGCGGGCGTACGCGCTGGGGCACCGCCGTTTTGCGCTGCTGTACGGCGCCAACATCGCGCAGGTCTTCAGCCACCTGCAGCGCTACCGTTGTTTCGTGGAGTTCTGCCAGGCGCGCAGCCTGGCGCCGCCGCCTGCCGCAATGCTGGCGATTGGCGGCGAGGCCATGGACGGGTATCGGGCCACGCTGCGGCTCCTGACCGACGCGCCCGACATAACGGCGATTTTCGCCGTTACCGACAACCGCGCCAAGGGTGTGCTCCAGGCTTTGCGTGACCGCGGTATCACGCCCGGCAAGGAGATCTCCGTGATCGGTTTCGATGGCATGCCCGGCATTGAGGACTGGGATCTGACCACGGTCGCCGTGCCCCGGCGCCAGGTCGGGCGCGAAGCCGTGGCGCTGCTGGACCGCACCTTGGACGCCCCCCTGGAGCGAACCGTCGTGCGGCTCGAAGCCGCGCCGGTGTTTCGCGGCTCGCTCGGCCCGGCGCCGGGGGCGTGAGGCGTGAGCTCTGCTGTTGGTCTGCCGGGTGTCGGGCTCCAGCGAGCGTCCGTTGGGTCCGTTGGGTCTGTTGGGTCCGTCTGAGCCAGACAGGAGGAAGAGCGATGATCATCGACACGCACGTACACTTCTCGGAGAGTGCGGGGTACGCGGAGCGCCACGCGCAGGAGTGCGCTCGACTCGGCATCAGCAAGGTCTGCCTGCTCGGCGGCACCTGGGACGGCCGCGGCATCACCGGCGGCATTCTTGCGGCCATGAAGCAGTATTCTTCACTCTACCTGGGCTTCGGCATGCTCCAGCTCGGCAAGGACCACGCAGACGCCGTGACGGCGTTCAAGGACGCCGGATTCACCGGGCTGAAGTGCATCCGGCCTGCGTCGCGGTACGACGACAAGGCGTACTACCCGCTTTACGAACGCGCCGAGAAACTCGGCATGCCGATCCTGTTCCACCTCGGCATCGTGTCGCGCTCGTCCCGCGACAAGTATCTCGATGTGAACAACGACCGGATGCGGCCGGTGCACCTGGACACGATCGCGCGCGCCTTCCCGGAACTGACGATCATCGGGGCGCACTTCGGCAATCCCTGGTCCGACGAAGCGGCGATGATTGCACGCTGGAACCCGAACCTCTTTTTCGATCTGTCCGGGTCGATCCTGAAGTACCGTCCCCCCGAATTCTTCAAGCAGTTGCTGTGGTGGGGCGGCGACAACCCGCATTACCAGGCGCCGGACAAGAGCCAGCCGTGGGACAAGATCCTGTTCGGCTCCGATGTCGGTATCGAGGTCATCAGCGACGTGATCAACGACTACCGCCGCACCATGGACGCGGTGGGCCTCAGCCCTGAGACGCAGCAGAAGGTCTGGGCAGGCAACGCGGCGCGCATCCTGAAGTGCGTGGGGTGACCGCTCGCGGCGGGTGGGGGGGGGGAACCGGGAAGCGGTCGGTGGTCCCTACGGGACCCAGTGATTCGATGGGGGGGGGGCAGGTGCAGGCGTTGAAACGCCTGCCTATTGTCGGCCGTCCCTGCCGGGACTCCGAATCGAGCCCGGCGCCGCTCACTCGCCCTCGTACCGCGCCAGGAACTCGTCGTGGAAGGCGCGGAACGTGCCGTTCTCGATGTGGTCGCGGATGCGAGCCATGAGCGTGAGGTAGAAGGTGAGGTTGTGGACGGTCATCAGGCGCAGGCCGAGGATTTCGTCGACATTCAGCAGGTGCCGGATGTAGGCGCGGCTGAAGGTGCGGCAGGCGTAGCAGGCGCAACCCTCTTCGATCGGGCCGCTGTCGGCCTTGAATCGGCCGGCCTTGATGGGGACCGCGCCGGTCGCCGTGTAAGCGCTGCCGTTGCGGCCGACGCGCGTCGGCAGGACACAGTCGAACATGTCGATGCCGCGCGCCACGGCGCGCACGACCTGCGCCGGCGTGCCGACGCCCATCAGGTAGCGGGGTTTGTCCGCCGGCAGTTCCGGAACGGTCCAGTCGAGCACCGTGTACATGTCCGCTTCCGGTTCGCCGACGCTCAGTCCGCCGAGGGCCAGTCCGTCGAAGTCCATGCCCCTCAACTCAACGGCAGACTGCACCCGCAAGTCGCGATGCAGTCCGCCCTGGACGATGCCGAAGACCATTTGGCCGGGCGTACGCGGTTGCTCGCGGCACTGCCGGGCCCACTCGAGCGTGAGCCGCAGTGACTTGCGCGCCTGCTCGTGCGTGGCCGGGAACGGCGTGCACTCGTCCAGGACCATGGCGATGTCCGAACCCAGGTCGCGCTGGATGGCCATGGCCTCCTTCGGCCCGAGGAAGAGCCGGGCGCCATCGACGTGCGACTGGAAGGTCACGCCTTCCGGGCGGACCTTGCGCAACTTGCTGAGGCTGAAGATCTGGTAACCGCCGCTGTCGGTCAGGATCGGGTGCGGCCAGGCCATGAACCGGTGCAGGCCGCCGAGTTCACGGATGACTTCCATGCCGGGGCGGATGTTCAGGTGGTAGGTATTGCCGAGGATGATCTCGGCGCCGAGTTCCTCCAGATCGCGCGGGGAGAGCGTCTTGACGGTGGCCTGAGTTCCGACGGGCATGAACACCGGCGTCTGCACGACACCGTGCGCACAGGACAATTGGCCGCGGCGGGCGGCGGTATCCCGGTCTTGGGCGAGCAGCGAGAATTCCATGCGCACTCCGCTCCGGTCAATGGCGGGCCTGGCGGTCGGTCACTTGTCGTCACCGTCAGGCCGTACGTCGAAACCCTCGCGGTACGGCGCCGTGTAACAGCAGACCCGCTGTTTGATGACGTTGGCCGAGAGCACGCACATCGCCCCTTCGGGCAGGTCGGCCATGTTCAGGAAGCGGACCGCCTTGGTCCACTCCGCGGCGTCCGGCAACAGGTCCACGAGCCGGTTCGGCAGGTCGGTCTCCAGCGTCTTGGTATTGATGCGGTTCCCTTCCTTGTTCGGGAACAGCGCCATGTAGAGGATGTCGTTCTCCACCAATTCGTTGAAGAAATGTGTGCCCAGCGACACATCGGGGACCAGATTGTCGCGCATGGCGACGATTTCGCACAGGACGGAGACGCTGTTGATATCGGCGAACGTGACCGGGACGCCCAGCGACGGTGTCGTCGTGCCCCAGCGGCCGGGGCCGAGCAGCATGATGACCTTGTCCTGGATTTCGTCCAGATGCATAAGTTCGGCGATGACGCGTGCCACGGCGTAGCGTTCGCCGACCGGCAGTTCGCCGTACACCGAGGGCACGACGTAGATCATCCAGTCGACCCGTCGCTGCGTGCTCATGCCGATGACCGCACCGTGCGACTCGACAAGGACGTTCTCCTTGGCCAGGTCCTCGGGCGGGTCCATCGAAATGCCCGTCCCGCGCACCTGCAGCGGCCGGCACTGCACCAGGTTGATCCGGTACTTTTCGCGATCGAAGAAGTTGAGGGTGAACTCGACATCCACCGGGTAATCGTAGGCCGCGTGCAGCGTGCTGAGCATGGAGCGCATGTCCTTGACGAAATCCGTCTCTGACAGCAGCTTGTCGAACGTCAGCACCCAGGACTGGACGGGGCGCATGCGTTCGCGCGCCATGCGGTTCTCCAGCGCCATGTCGCGGGAGGCGAACATCTCGATCGGGCAGTCGTCGGTCTTCTTGAGAATATCCTCGAACGCCATGGAGGTGAGCTGATTCCCTTCCAGGTCGATGACGTCGACCCGGCGCTGCGCGTACTGACGGACTTCGTCGAAATTGCCTTCTGGTCGACGCCCCGGCGCGTTGAGGGCCACAATGCGGGTGTAGTCGTCATCGGCCCGGTCGACGGCGCGCGTTCCGACGCCGAACACCAGCCGCAGCATGCCGGCCGTGGGGTCGATGGTGTCGTGCCACACATACGAGTTCACGGAGAACGCGACCCCGGCAGCCTGGGGGAAGAACAGGTTGCCGTAAGTCGCCCCCGAGACGCGCTGGATCAGCACCCCCATCTGCTCATCGCGTCCAAGCAGACCGCGTTGTGCCCGGTACGCCAGGGCTTCCTCGCCCATGGTGCTGGCGTAGACGGTGCGCACCGCGAACAGGAAGTCCTCGAGCCGTTTGTGCGGCCCGCCCTGGTTGGCGCAGAACACACTCTCGTACTTGCCGGCAAACGCGTTGCCGAAGTTGTCTTCCAGCAGGCTGCTGGAGCGCACGATGATCGGCGACTGGCCGAAGTAGTCCAGCATGTCGGCGAACTGCTTGACGATGTAGTCGGGGAATTCGCCGGCCAGGATGCGGCGGCGCGCCGTTTCGGTTTCATCGTCGAGTTGCTGCGAGTTCTTGTGTTTCTGGATCATCCACCAGCAGCCGTTCTGGACCAGGTACGTGTAGAAGACATCCGCGCCGACATAGAACGAGTCGTGCACCTCCATGATATCGTCCCAGCGCGCGTCTGTCTTGCGCAGGATGGCCCGGGCCAACAGCATGCCGACCGACTTGCCGCCGATCAGCCCGGTCCCGATCATGCGCTTGCGGATGTTCAGTAAATCTTTCAGCGTGAAATATTTCTGCGCCAGTTGCAGGACCGGTTCGTCGTGCGAGATCAGCATGCGCAGCAGCCTGCGGAAGAAGTAGACCGACTCTTCTTCGCGGTCCACTCCGTTGTCCAGGTCCTGCTGAATGTCTTCCGCCTCGAAGAACGCTTTGCTCCAGTACCCCAATTGGTAGCTGGCCGCATCGAGTCGAGACCAGGGCACGCCGTCGAGGATCTCTGTAATGATGCAGCTCTGGTTGACCGGCACAAAGGTGTCGCCTTCCCAGGCGTGCAGCATGTACATGGTCGGCGAGTGCCGGTACTGCACCTTGATCGGGTGGATGTAGAGTTTGTCCTTGTGCCGGTAGGCGTCGAGCAGGATCTGCGTCGTGTTCGTGATTGGTGTCACGGCGTGAAACGAATGGTAGTTGCGCAGGATGGAAAAGTAGGCGATCGCCGCCCGGTCGTAAAGGTACGGGCAGGTAAGCATGAAGAAGTTGCCCAGCATCCGGTCGCTGCACCAGTCGCCCGCCAGTTCGGACAGGCAGTCGAACAGGTACAGGCAGCCCCGGCCCGCGTTGTCGATGGTGTGATGCACCTCGGACAGGAACGGATCGAACCCGTTTGCGGGGTGCAGCGGCACGATCTCGGCGCCATCCTCTTCGTTCAGCAGCGGCGGGTGCTCGGCGAACCGGAAGTAGAACAGTTTCTGCCGGTTCTCGCGCGCGTAACCGGCAAAGGGCTTGACGAAGGGCAAGTAGTCGGTGATGGCGTTGACCCGCCACACGATGTTGTCACCGGGCATCAGGCCGCGGAACACCCGGTCCAGGCCCGGCAGGCCGGTACTCAGTTGCACCCGCATCTTCGCCATGGCGAGACCTCCCGTAAAACGAGAAGGCGTCCGGCGCAGATCGGCCGGGATGCCGACCAACCTGGCAGGACGCCTATCATGTCATGAACAACTCGGTTCAGACGCTGGGATCAGACCAGGCCCTGATCCAGCATCGAGTCGGCAACCTTGACGAAGCCGGCAATGTTGGCGCCCATGACCAGGTTTCCCGGCTGGCCCCAGCGCTCCGCCGTCTCGAAGCACTGACGATGGATTTCAACCATGATCTGGTGCAGGCGCATGTCCACTTCCTCGCGCGGCCAGTTCATGCGGACCGCGTTCTGCGACATCTCCAGGCCCGAGGTGGCCACGCCGCCGGCGTTGGCTGCCTTGCCGGGACCGTAGAGGATCTTCTTGGCCAGGAACTGATCCACAGCCTCGGGGGACGACGGCATGTTGGCGCCTTCGGCCACCACGTAGCAGCCGTTCGCGAGCAGTGTCTTGGCATCCGCCCCGGAAATTTCGTTCTGCGTGGCGCTGGGGAAGGCGCACTCGCACGGCACCTGCCACGGCCGCTTGCCGTCCAGGTACTCGGCGCGCGGATACTTCTTCAGATACTCCTTGATGCGGGTGCGCTGCACGTTCTTCAGCGTCATCACATGGTCCAGTTTCTCCGCGTCAATGCCGTCTCGGTCGTAGATGGTGCCGTTCGAGTCGGACAGGGTCACGACCTTGGCCTTCAGATGGTTGAGCTTTTCGACCGTGTACTGGGCGACGTTGCCGGACCCGGACACGGTGCAGACCTTGCCCTCGAAGCTGTCGCCGCGCGTTTTCAGCATTTCCTCGGCGAAGTAGACGCAGCCGTAGCCGGTGGCCTCGGGCCGGACGAGCGAGCCGCCCCAGTTCAGTTTCTTGCCGGTCAGCACGCCGGTGAACTCGTTGCGCAACCGCTTGTACTGGCCGAACAGGAAGCCAATCTCGCGGCCGCCCACGCCGATGTCGCCAGCCGGCACGTCTGTGTCAGCGCCGATGTGACGGAACAACTCGGTCATGAACGACTGGCAGAAGCGCATCACTTCATTGTCCGTCTTGCCCTTGGGGTCAAAGTCCGAACCGCCCTTGCTGCCGCCCATGGGCAACGTGGTCAGGGAGTTCTTGAAGATCTGTTCGAAGCCGAGGAACTTCAGGATGCTGGCGTTGACGCTGGCGTGGAACCGCAGGCCGCCCTTGTACGGGCCAATGGCGCTGCTGAACTGGAACCGATACCCGCGGTTCACACGGACCCGGCCCTGGTCGTCCTGCCAGGGAACACGGAAGATGATCTGGCGCTCGGGTTCAGTGAGGCGTTCCAGAATGTTGGCGTCCCGGTACTCCTTGGTGGCTTCGATGACCGGCTCAATGGTCTCCAGCACTTCACGCACAGCCTGCAGAAACTCGATTTCCCCTGCGTTCCGGCGCGACACGATGTCCAAGACCTCAGACGTGTAAGACATGCCCAGTCCTCCTGCATCCACGGTGCGACCCTACGCCCGTGCGGACAGCACCGCATGACGAGAAGACCCTGCCAGATCCCCGCCGCGCAGCCTGTTCCACCACGATTTCAACACTACCAGCCCAGTCAAGACAGGCGTGGAATATACCGGTCATAATCCAATAGTCCAAATGGATGCGGGCGCCGTGGGTAATGCGTCAGTCGCGGGTGGGAATCAGGCCGGTTCGGCGTGTTCTGCGCCTGCGGGCAAGAGACTGCCCGCACCACGTGGCGCCAGTGGCCCGGCCAGTCCCTTGGCCGGCGTCTCACTTTCCACCCGTGACTCCCATGAAACTGAAGGAGCCCGGAGCCCGCGAGGACGCGGGCGCTCCAGGGTCTGGC
>MHBL01000419.1 GCA_001803235.1 Lentisphaerae bacterium RIFOXYA12_64_32 | reverse complement strand
CGTTGGCCTCCACCGCGCCCTGATTAATAAGTTTGGGGGGACTATAAGGGAAGAGAGGGGGAGCGCCTACGTTTGGCGGGCGGACCCGATCCACCCGTGGCACAAGGCCACGGGGGTCTGACGCGTGGGCCAGCGCGCCGTTGTTCCACCCGCCACAGACGCTTCGCCCCCACGCACTCTGGTTCCCATGTCCCCCGGAGGCGTTCTTGTGGTATCTTACGGCGTGTGGTTTCGGGGTGTGACCAGAAGGCCCCAAGTACTGAAGTCTCTTGCATGCAAGGTACACTGTGACGCCGTTTCGCAACAGACCTCTGCTGGTTCTGCTGGCTTGTGCGGGGGCCATCGCGCTCGGCGTGGCCGTCGACAGCCTGTTGCCGGACAGGTCACGCACATCGGCGCCGGACCTGACGCACGGCCCGGGCGCTCTGGATCCCATGGCCGGGAACACGTCCGATGTGGGGGAGGGCGCGGTCGGCGGGGCAGGGCGTCGTCGTACTCGTCAACAGCCAGTCCCGAGCAGAATCAGGCGTTCCGCATCTATTGATGGTGAGACGACACTGGAGGCGCGCGGCTCGGACGCGACGGGCTCAGGTTCGAGTTCCGAGTCGCGTTCGACGTCCGGTGCCGGAGGGCGCCGGGGGGACGCGCGCGGCTGGGTCTCGCGTTCCGGCGGCGGCAAGAGTGGCGCCGGGGTGCGTCAGAACCGTGAGGCGGGTGGGGACGCCCGAGATCCGCGCCTGGCCCTGGAGGAGAAGTCGGGCGACGCGCCCGAAGCGGACCCAGAATCGGAAGAGGCGCAAACGGAAGAAGAAGTCCCGACCGGTTCCGTTCGCGGCATTGTGGTGACGGGTGCGGGGGAACCGGCCGCGAACGTACGCGTGCAGTACCTGGGGCCCGCGGTGACTGGCGCTGAGCAGCCCGAGGCCGTGACGGATGCGTGCGGCGAGTTTCTCCTGTCCGGGTTGCCGCTGCCGCCGGTCGTGATCCGTCTGATGGCGCGGCAGGACGCGCTGGCGTCCCAGCCGATGTCGTGTCAGGCCAGGCCTGACCCCGCACCGACCGAGCCGTGGGTGCGGCTGGTTCTCCAAGGCGCGGGAACGATCACGGTGGGGGTGCTCGATTCCGCGGCGCACCCGATATCTGACGCCAGAGTCTTCGTCAAGAACGCGTCGGAGCAGCAGGTGCACGCCACGGGCGTGTCAGATGCCGACGGACTGGTTCTATTCGAGAATATTCCCGCCGGCGATGTCGTGGTGCTGGCGCAGAAGATCGGCTACAACCCGCCTGGCTACGGGGCGGATGCCGTCAGCCGGCGGGCCCTCTCCCTGCGCACCGGCGAGTCCGTGGACCTCACGCTGACGCTGGTGCCGACCGTGGATTTGGCCGGGCTGGTGGTGGACAGCCGCGGGCAGGCGGTCGCGGGCGCCGATGTCTATCTCAAGGTCCTTTCGGCCAGCGGGCTCAAGAGCACGGCCTACGGCAGTCCGGTAGCCCGGACCGACGCGGGGGGACGATTTACGCTCACCCAATTGCCGGACGGGCGGGCCGAACTCTGTGCCCTGGCCGTGGGGCGTGGCGTGTCGCCGTGGACGGCGGTGGCGGACCCGGGTGATGACGGGCTGCGCGAGGCGTTCATCCAGTTCTGGCCGGCCTACACATTGTCCGGCACCGTGGTGAACTCACGCGGCGTTCCGCTGCCCGACGCGGTGGTCACGTGGCGGCTGAGTGATCCCGCCTACGCCCACCTGCAGGCCTGGACGGCACCGCCGCTGGGTGACGATGGCGGGTTCGTCTTCTACGGTGTGCCGCCACTGCCGTGCGTGGTGGAGGCGACGCGCCCGCCGACCGGCTCGGCCGCGCGGGAACTGACGGCGGCGGACGTTACCTCGGGCAAGCCGTTGCGCCTGAATGTGACCGCCCCGGATGAACTCAGCGTCTTTGGGAGCGTCACCAACAGCCAGGGCAATGGCGTTGCCGGCGCCACGGTGCGGGTCCACGGTGTGGGCGGGGGCATCGCCGCCGCGGGCGCGACGGACGCGTTGGGCCGGTTCACGCTGCCGCTCCAGGGCGTCGGGCCGTGGACGATCAGTGCAGCCACTGCCGGTCTCGCGCCCTGGTACGCGAACGTCGACAAACAAAGCCTGGCCAATCCGGTGCTGCTGACTCTCTTCGTCGGCGCCAATTTCATCATGGATGTGACCACGGATCTGTCGGCGGACCTGATCCCGCCCGGCACGGAGGTGACGGTGCGCCTGACGCTGATCGCCATTCCCGCGTCGCCGTTCGTCGTGACGCAGAAAGCAGTCCTGCAGGCGACCACGGCGTTCTGCATGGATTCGCTCTGCCCGGGCAGGTACTTGTGTGAGATCAGCGCGCCCGGCATGGCGTTGCAGAGCTTTGCGGTGAACATTCAGAACCTGCCGGGAGTGGACCAGTTCCTGCCGTACTCGATCGTGCTGAAGCTGGGCGCGGCGGTGCTGGGCAAGGTGATTACCGAAGAGGGGACTGCGATGGGCGATGCAGCCGTCAGCGTGGTTGGACTCGGCCAATTGCGCGGGACCACTGCGGCGGACGGGACGTTCAGGCTCACCGGCGTTCCCGCCGGGGCGGTCGTCGTGCGCGCCGAGACGGCGGACCGCTACGGGCTCTCGTCGGCCGCCGCTGTGACAGCGGGAGGCCAGGTGGGCGTGGGAAACATCGTGCTGGACCAGGTGCGGACCGACGCCCCGAGCCAAGTCGTGCGGAAGATCTCAATCGGGATTGTGTGGAGCAACGACGGCGAGTCTTGGAGCGTCGGCAGCGCGGCGGCTGGCAGCAGCGCGGCGGCAGCACAGTTGCAGGCAGGTGATCGCCTGCTGGCCGTCGATGGCGTCGACGCGACCGGTTGGTCGATGGAGCAACTCCAGAACGGCACGGTCGGCGAGGCGGGCACCAGTGTCGACCTGCGCCTGGACCGCGCGGGACGCCAGTTCTCCGTGCGCTTGGAGCGGCAGATTGTCTCCCCGTAAGGGTTTCTTGGGCGGTAGCGGGAGCGTCCAGACCGGCCCCGCCTGGCAGGCAGTACTTTGAGCGGCCCTACGCCCGCCATCCGAGCGTTGTGCCACGTGCGTGCCGTGAAGCGGGCGGAGGGCCGCCCGTGGTACTGTCGGAAGGTGATGGGGCCTGGTCTGCTTGTTGCACAGGTAATGCGTCAGTCGCGGGTGCACGGTTGGGCGGTAAATGGCCAAAGTGGCGGGAGCGGCTCGCTCCCGCGGGTGTCGGAGCGGGCCGCTCCGACCACTTTAGGCGTCAGCCCATGTCAGACTTCGACCTTATCTCCACCCGCGACTCCCATGTTACTCGCGTGTCACTCTGCGCCGCCGCCCGGCTCGTCCGGGCGGGGCGACGATGGGGGGAAAAGGGGCGGGCTGTCCGCCCTCTTTCCCCCCCCAATCGTCGCCCCGCGGGCGCAAGACCCGCGGCGGCGCGAACCGGCACGAGTAACACCAACCTATGATCGGCCGGTCCACCGGCCGGGGGCGCTGACGCATTACTTGCACAGGCCGCTTCTTCTTGCGTGGTGGGCCAGGGCGGGCTATAATCAGGTAGCTGGAATTGAATTCTCGGAGATGTTCCGAAAACCAATTCCCGCAAGCGGAAGTTTTCTGCAGCAAGGGGGTAAATGGCATGCACAGGTCCGCCAAGCAGCGCCCGTTCACCCTGATCGAGCTTCTCGTCGTCATTGCGATCATTGCGATCCTGGCGTCGCTCCTTCTCCCTGCCCTGAGTCAGGCGCGCGCCAAGGGGAAGCAGGCGGTCTGCATGGGCTCGATCAAGCAGCTCGTCATGGGGATGCACATGTATGCGGACGATTTCGACGATCAGATACCCAGCTACGGCACGCATACGGGTACGTGTGTTGGCGGCATTGGTGCGTGCGGCCGCTGGTACGACGTACTGCCGCGGTCCGAGTATGTGGCGCGGGAGGTCGCGGAAGGTTGCCCGATTGTCACCGATGTCACGTACAAGACGGCATACGGAATCGTCTATGCCCACGTCTCCAATTGCGGTTTTCCGTATAACCGCAGGAAGCAGCTCAAGTTCCCCGAGCACAACGCGGTGTTCATGGATGCGCAGTGGCGATGGGGTGGCAGTGAAGACCACATCGGCTACCCGCTCGTCTACTGCCCGATGACCTGGGCGCCCGGCACGCTGAACAACGACCGCCCCCAGAACGCCGTGTCCAACCGCCACTCGAACGGTGCAAACGTCGCCTTCGTCGACGGCCACGCCTCATGGATGACCGCCATGGCCATTCTCTACACGCAGCAGGCCGGCGAAGAGATCTGGAACCACTACCCGAACCAGTGAGCCGCGCGATTTCCACCGCCGCCGGCGGCCAGCAGTGGGGGCGCCCAGTCTCTGCACCCTCCGCCCGAAGAACGGACTCAGCCGCGCCATCATCTGCGAGGGCTGCAAGGCTGGCTACTTCTTCTGCTGCAGCTTCTTCCAGTCGGCCTTCATCTGGCGCATTTCGCGGTTCAGCTTCACCGGCTTGCCCGGGCACTGGTTCGCCTTGTCGTACAGCCACTTGCCCTGGTTGTCACGCAATACCGGCAGGCGCTGCGCGACGGGCGGCGGCGCGACCGCCGGCGCCGGTTCGTCCGCGTACCAGTACGCGACGCTGCTCATCTCGTTGGCAAGGTGGTTGCCGTGCCCGTGCTCGATGGTGACCTTGATCTCCTTGCGGAACCGGACCGGGTTCTCGAGGTGCAGCACGTAACTGGTCTGGTAGCCGCCGACGCCCCACGGATTCGTCTTCGCATCGGTGTGCTGGATCGTGTTGCCCTCGAAGATCGATGAGCCGTTGCGCAGGAACGCGTTGTCCTGCATGCCCCAGGCCTGGTTGAGGTAATCCTCGCTGCCGGTGCCGTGCAGGTCGGGCGGCCACTTGTAGCCGTCGACCCAGATCATGTCGTCGCCTTCGCCCCACCAGGTCCCCTGGAAGTTGGTGACGCTCAGGTTGCAGCCGACGTAGTGGCCCCGACCCTTCGTCTTCAGAATGACGTAGTTCGCGTCCCAGGCCGATCGCCGCGTGTTCTGGATGTTGGCCTGTGCCGAGTTGACGCGCACCTCGTGACCCCAGCCGCCGAACGGGTTCGTGCGCCGGAACTCGGCGTGGAAGTAACCCGTCTCGGCCGGCGGCGTCTCGTACGTTTCGTAGTCAATGTAGAAGTACTGCCCGTGCGCCTCGCGGCTCTCGTTGATCAGTTCCACGACCGCACGCTCCCGGAACGGCATGGGCGCGTAAGCATTCAGTGCGCAGCCGCCGCCGAAACGATTGTTGTTCCGCGTCGACGCGGTGAACAACATATTCTGGAACGAGTTCACGATGCCGTGCCCGAGACAGAAGAAATCCCCCAGTGGCGCCAGGATGCTGGGGCGCTTCGCGTTGTCCCAGGTCACCTTGAGCAGGCACTCGCGGTAGTGACCGCCTTGCGTCAGCCACAGGTGCGTGATGCAGCCTGGGCCGCGAATGTCCGCCAAAACCCGCGACTCGCCTGCCGGAATGATCCACCGGTCGGCGTTGCGCCCGGTCGTGTCCCACGAGGAACACCGCTCCGTCCGGGCATTGCTGATACGTGTCAGATTGTGCAGCATGATCAGACCTCCACTTATCTTGCCGATCTGAACGAACAAGCCCGGCCTCGCAGGCGGACGCGCAGTGGCTCGGCGCGTCCCGCGCCGAAGTGGAGTGCTCGGCTCGGGCCGGTCCCCGGCCCAGAACCTCGGGCCGAGACGGCCCCGAGCACCCCACTGCGGTCCCGGAGGTCCCGCGCCACTGCCTGCTGCCTACGTCAGACCACTTCCAAGTAGTCCCGGTCCGGCAGGGCCGGGAACGGCGCGGTCGGCAGCGTCTGGTACCAGAACGCGACCGACGCGATGTCGTCCTGCAGCGGCAGGTAGCGGCCACCCGTGCGCCAGCCCAGGGCTTGGATGGTCACGCGCAGGTCCTGCTCGAACCGCACCGGGTCCACGATGTGCCAGCGGTAGAGACTAAACCTCTGCTGCGACTGGTACAGCCCGTCCGGTCGCAGCACTTGGAACAGTCCGGCGTAGGGCGTGCAGAATTCGCGGTAACCGCCGAACTCCTTGCCCACGTCGAAATTGTACGACCCGCAGAAGTAGTCCTCCGTGCCCGTGCCGCAAATGGTCGGGAACTCGTCGTCGCCGTCCATGAAGAACTTGATTTCGCCCTCGCCCCACCAGCCGTTGTTGTTCACGCCCCAGGCGATGAACGTGCCGACGTAGTGCCCGTGGCCCTTCACGCCGTCCAGAAGCGTGTGTACCTGCTTGTACCCGAGCGGGTTAGAACGCCGCCACTGCGCGTGGAAGTACGCGGCGTCCGCCGGCACCTTGGTGAGCGTGTAGTTGACCTGGTAATACAACGTCATACCGCCACGGTTCGCGTCGACCGGGTCCTTGGTCTGGATGTTCGTGACCGTGATCCGGCAGCGCTTGCGGAACGGCATCTCCCAGTAGCAGTTGAACGCGCTGCCCGGGTTGACGCACACCGGCAGCGATGTGAGTTGCCGGAAGTTCGCGCCCTTGTGGTTGCGCCCGTCGTCCGTGCCCCAGCCGCAGCAGAAGAAATCACCCAGCGGCGTCTCGACCGACGGCTGTTCCTGGCCGTCCCAGTAGATGCGGAGGATCGCGTAACGCCAATTGCCGGCCGGCGTCATCCAGATCTGCTGAATGGCGCCCGGCCCCTTGATGTCGGCGACCGTGAACGTCTCGCCTGCCTTGATGTGTACGCTCGGCGACACCTTCCAGCCCCGGCCCAGTTCACGGGCGCAGTTCTTGCCCGTGCCCTCCGTCGCCATCGCCGCCTTGCCCTTCTCGCCGTTGAAGTTTTCTGCGCTGATCGAGCGCGTCTTGGCCTTTGAAACCAGGGCCAGCGTCCCCATGCCCATGCCCAGTCCGTTGAAGCTCATCGTGAGATCCTTTCTACCGACGGCCTTCGGTTCCAAGCCCAATGCCGTGCCTGTTATGAGAAGCTACGCCACATCCCGCCCGGTGGCAATCATCTGCAGCCCTGCGAGCTGGCGAAAATGCGGTTTTCATAACAGATTATGGGAACAGGCGGCGGTACGGACCAAACGGACCAAACGGACGGGGCAGGCCCCCGCCCGCCGACTCCGCGTCGTGCCCGTGGAGATCCGTACGTCCTCACGGAGACTCGCGCCATGCCGAAACGTGTGTTCTCGTACGTCCTGCAGCGGATTGAGGAAGACATTTGCCGGCGCTACCCGGTTGGGCGGCGCTACCGCAGTGTGCGCGGGATAGCGTCGCACTTCGGGATCAGCCTGCAGACGGCGCACCGTGCGGTCACGCGCCTGGCGGAGTTGGGTGTGGTACGGACCGTGCCGAAGAGCGGGATCAGCATCCTGCGTCACGCGCATCCGGGGCCGGTGTCCGGCAAGCGCGTGCTGGTCGTGTCGCACAACCCGGACCCGCGTTTCAACCAGGCGTTCCTGCGCGGCATTGAGGATGTGGCCGTCGGCCATGGTGTGTCGGCGTCCCTGCATGTGAACAGCGAGGAGCACACCGGTGCGCTGTCGTTCGGCGAGAGCCTGTACCGCCGCTACGTCGACGAGAAGTGCGACGCCATGGTTGTGCTGTATTTCCGCAAGGCTGAGCTGCCCTTCTACTACCTGCAGAGCCAGGGGGTCAACCTGATTGCGGACATCGCACTGCATGATCTGCCGACCCTGCCCGCGGTGCAATCGGACAACGACCGGCATGCCCGCGAAGCCGCGCACCTGCTGCACAATCATGGCAAGCGTGACATTGTCGCCGCCGGGTTCTGGCCGAACGACAACAAGCGGTACCGGGCGTTTCGTGACGAGCTGGAGACGCTCAAACCGCGCGCCCTGGTCCGCTACATTCATCTGGCCGCGCCGGAGTCGACCGGCTACCTGCACCTGTTCTTCCGCGAATTCACCCCGGGCAAGGCGGTGTTCTCCGTCGACTACGCGGCCAACCACGTCCTTGCGCCGTACTTCGTTGCGCACGGCGTCTCGGCCACGCCGCACTTCCTGGTCTACGACGCCGAGGACGAACACTTCCGTTTCCCGGGCCTCGATCCGGTGCGCGCCGCCGCGCCGGGTTTGCGCAACCTTGGCCGCCGGCTTATGCAGCGGCTCTTGGTGAAGATGGAGAGAGGTGACTGGTCGCAACCGGTCATCGAGAAGGTGTGAAGGTCGAGTGGAAGGCTCCACGACGCTCCTAACCCGGCGTAGCCGGAAGCAAGGCGAACGGCGAACGCTGAACTTCGAACGTCGAACGCCGAAGTCGGAGGCACTCCTCCCCCGACACCCGCTTACCACGGTGTAGCTTCTGAGCGAAGCCGGGACACCAGACCGGCGTGGTTGCTACCGTCACAAAGGCGACCAGAAAACGTGAGTTTGGAGTCGTGGAGAACCAAGTGTCTGGGGATGCAATGCCCGGAAATTGAGCCGCGCCGACCCGGACCGTGCCGCCGGTGGTGTTGATGCCGAGGGTGAAGGTTCCGGCGTGCCCTGGTAATCGCCTTCGCGCTTGGCAGGGAGGAAGATAGGTTGACGGCGCGGGAGATGCAACCCGTGGGACTGAACCCTTCGACAGGGTCAGGTTTCATGAAAAGTCCCGCCTCTTTGTCCTGCTATCCGTGCCGCGTTCCCCCTTGGATGTGGGCCGCGAGGTGCTACCTTTTGGCTGGCACGGCGGGCTTCTGCCGTGTGGTGTTCCAAGCCTTGCACGGGAGCGCCGCGATTCTGTCAACGCCCACGGACAACCTGCTGGATGTGGATGACCTGTCGGTGGTGTTCGACACCGACGAGGGGGTGCTGACCGCTGTCGACGGCGTGTCGTTAACGATCGGGCGCAACGACGTCGTGGGCCTGGTGGGCGAGTCGGGTTGCGGCAAGTCTGTCACGGCCCTGAGTCTGCTGCGGCTTCTGCCCTGCCCCCCTGGGCGAATCGTGTCCGGACGGGTCATGTTCGACGGCAAGGACCTGCTGCGACTGCCCGTGGGCGAGTTGCGGGCCATCCGCGGCCAGTCGATCAGCATGATCTTCCAGGAACCGATGACCGCACTGTCGCCCCTGCACCGAGTCGGCAGCCAACTCATTGAGGTCCTGCAACTGCACCGAGATGTGTCACCGCAGGAGGCGTGGGCGACCAGCGAGGAATGGCTGCGGAAGGTCGGGATTCCCGATCCGAAGCAGAGGATGTACTCTTACCCGTTCGAGCTCTCGGGCGGCATGCGGCAGCGCGTCATGATCGCCATGGCGTTGATGCTGGGGCCGCAACTGGTGATTGCGGATGAGCCGACCACGGCGCTGGACGTGACGATCCAAGCGCAAGTCCTGGAACTGATGCTGGAGATGACCCAAGGGCACAGTTCGCTGCTGCTCATCACGCACGACATGGGCATCGTGTGGGACGTTTGTGAGCGGGTCGTGGTCATGTACGCCTCACGCATCGTGGAGGAGGGCAAGGTCAGGGACGTGTTCGCCACGCCGCTGCACCCGTACACGCAGGGCCTGCTGAAGTCTATGCCGGCCCTGGCCCAGCCAGGCAGCCGTCTGGTGTCCATCCCCGGGCAAGTTCCCTCGATGCTGCGGCTGCCGAAAGGTTGCGCGTTCGCCGACCGGTGCCCGTTCGTCATGGATACTTGTCGACGGGAGAAACCGGGACTGCGTTCGTTTCCGTCGAACCGGCGGGCCGCCTGCTTCCTGGCCGGGACCGGTGCAACCGGCGCGGCATGACGTTATTGGTCTAGTTCGGCGAAGTCTTGCTGCGCACGTGGTTCATGACGGCGTGATGAGGTCGGGTCGGGCGAGTCGCCAACCGGAGCAGATGGCGCGTACGTGAAGAAGGTGCACATTCTCCACGGGTTCGACGTCGGGGATTGCACGGTGCCGCAGAGTGACGACTGCAACCGGCGGTTCTGCGAGGGTCGGCCTGGCAGATGGGGCCGGCGAGCCGTCTGAAGTTGGCGACCCAAGTGTGCGAGTGAGCCGCCGCCGGTCGGGGGGGGCATCGGGTCGGAGTGTGAGCTGGTAGGCGATTTCCCGCAAGCGAGTCAGGAGTGTTGACGCAGGAGGACGAACGTGAAGAGAACATGGATTGACACGCACATCCACGTCTCCGACATTGGGCGCGACGGCGCACGGCGTGAGAACATGCTGGACGACCTGCTTAGTGTCTTGGACCGCTGTGACGCGGACTTGCGATTTGTCATCAGTTGTGACGGACCTTACACGTCGCAGATCATCCGGGGGGCGGAGGGGATGATGACGGCCAACCGGTTTGTCTACGATCTCGTTCGTCGTGCCCCGGGACGGCTCTATGGGAGTTGCACGATCAACCCGAATTTCCTCGACGAGTCGCTCCGGGTGATGGATCGCTGTTTCGGGGAGTGGGGATTTGTGCAGCTCGGTGAGATGCTGCAGTACATGATGAACTACCGCATGGACAGTGACGCGGGGGAGAAGGTTGTACGGCACGCCGTGAAGTACGGCGTGCCGGTGCAGGTCCACCTCGGGACCTACTGCTGGCCCAAACGGCAAGGGGGACGTTACCGGGACGAGACATCAGGGGACGGAATATTCCACATCTCCGATCTGCTGGGGATAGCGCAGCGCGTCCCCGAGGCCAAGTACATACTGGCCCATGCCATCGGTTGCGGGCCGACCCCAGACTACATCCCTTGGGCCGACATGTTCCTCGATGTCATTCAGGGTTCCTACGATACGTACCCCGACAACTTTTGGATCGAGATCCGGGACTTCCAGTGCAAGGCCCTGCGCCGGACTATTCGCGAAGTGCCTTCGAACCGGTTGTTGGCGGGGACGGACTGGGTGACGCGCGTGGGGCCGCCGTTCCAGCCCTACGGAACGATGTTCGACGTGAAGGCTGCGGAAAACCCATTTCCCGCGAAAGTGGCCTCGTTCGTGAGGTTTCTTCGTGCTGCCGGCGCAACGACAGCCGACATTCAGCGGATCGGGGCGGCCAATGCCATGGAACTGTTGCGCGTGCGATAGCTCGGCCTGTATCGTTCTTTTTCCTTGTGTTTCGTGCGGGCATGGTCGTATAATGAAGGCAGATGTAAACCAAGGGCACCAGGGAACGGGCAGAAACCAAAGCAGAAAAGGAGAACGACGATGAAAAGGAACAAAGGGTTCACACTGATTGAGCTGCTGGTCGTGATCGCGATCATCGCCATCCTGGCGGGGATGCTGTTGCCGGCGTTGAGCCAGGCGCGCGAGAAGGCGCGTCGGATC